>CAZTTC010000007.1:0-37101 GCA_964616015.1 uncultured Methylibium sp.
GCGACGAAGGTCCCCATCTCGACCATGCCGTTGCCGCCGGTGAGCTCGCGCTCGTCCAGGTGCTGCGGCAGATAGGCGAACTTGACCGGACCGAACAGCGTGGAGTGCAGGCCCATCAGCAGCACGCAGGCCAGCAGCACCGGCACGCTGGCGACCCAGAAGCCCCAGCCGGCCAGCGCCATGATCGCGATCTCGAGCGTCTTGACGAAGCGGATCACTCGGGTCTTGTCGTACTTGTCGGCCAGCTGCCCGGCCGTCGCCGAGAACAGCAGGAAGGGCAGGATGAACAGCGCGCCGATGACGATGCCGGCCAGCTCGGGCGGCAGCCACGCGACCTGCAGCTGGTAGGTCACCAGGACGGTGAAAGCGAACTTGAACAGGTTGTCGTTGCCGGCGCCGAGGAACTGGGTCCAGAAGAAGGGCGCGAAGCGGCGCTGGGCGAGCAGGGCGAACTGGTTGGCGTGCTCGGGGCCGGATGAATGGCTCATGCGGTCGATCTCCTCCCGGCCCCTGTCCGGGGTCCGCTGGCGACTGTAGCCGCGTGCCGCTGCGGCAAACACACTGTGGATGGGTGCCCCGCGGGCAATCAAGCGGCCTGCTGCTCCAGCAGATGGCTGGCACCGCGGTACTGGCCCAGCACCTCGGTCAGCCACGGCAGGCTCTGCGCCAGCGCCGCGTGCAGGGTCCACGGCCCGTTGATCACAAACACGCCGCTGCCGGCCAGGCCGAAGCCCTGTGCGTCGAGCGGCTGCACCGTCAGTCGCGCATGCAGCCAGCCCTTGAGCTTGGGCCCCTGCGCGGACGACTGCAGGCGCTTGGGCAACTGCGCCGCCTCCAAGCGATTGACCTGCGGGTACCAGACCAGGATGACGCATTCCGCAAAGCGCCGCAGCGCCTCGCGCACGGCGGCCACGACCTTGCCGTAGTCGGTCTTGAGCTCGTAGGACGGATCGATCAGCAGCACGGCACGGCGCGAGGGCGGCGGCAGCTGCGCCTTCAGGCCCTCGAAGCCGTCCTCGTGGTGCACCTCGGTGTGCGGGCGCGCGGCGTGGTGCGCGGCCAGCGTGCGCACGTCGGCGGGATGCAGCTCGAACAGGCGCAGCGCATCCTGAGGGCGCAGCAGCTGGCGGGCGATCTCGGGCGAGCCCGGGTAGCGCCCCAGGCCCCCCTCGGGGTTGAAGTCGCGCACGCGCTGCACGTAGTCGGCTACCGCCGGCGGCAGATCGCCGCGATCCCACAGCCGCAGGATGCCGTGCTCGAACTCGCCTTTCTTCTGCGCCTCGGGGCTGGCCAGCGAGTAGCCGCCGGCGCCTGCGTGCGTGTCGATCAACGTGTAGGGCTTGTCCTTCTGCGCCATGTGGCGCAGCACCTGGGTCAGCACCAGGTGCTTCAGGACATCGGCGTGGTTGCCCGCGTGGAAGGCGTGTCGGTAGGCGAGCATCGCCGGATTGTCGTCGCGCGGAGCGTCTGCGGTGCCTGGCCCCGCAGCGCCTCAGCGGTGCTTGGCCATCACCGAGCGGAACAGCTCTGGAATACCTACCTCGCGCGGCCCCGGCACCAACTCGAACGCCTCGCCCGCGGCGATCACGCCGGGCGTGCGCACCGCGAGGTAGGCGCCGCAGTAGCCCGACTGCACCATCAGCTTGGCCGCCTGGCCGAAGCCCATCACCGCGTTGAACTTGTAGCAGGGCTGGCGCGGGCCGGCGACGGCGAGCTCGCAACGCGCGAAGCGCAGCAGGTCGCCCACCCAGAGCTGGTTCTCCAGCACGCCGGCGAGCGTGAGGTTCTCGCCGACGGTGCCGTGCGGCAGTTCTTCGTCCCAGAGCGACACGCGGGCCTGCGCGCGCACGGTACGCCAGAACGGGTAGTGCTCGACGGGATAGGCATAGACGGCTTTGTCGAGGCCGCCGTGCACGCTGGGGTCGGCCTGTTCGTCGCCGGCCAGGCCGAGCGGGCCGGCGGCCACGTCGCCATCGACGCTGCGCTTGCCGATGGCACTGAGTGCGCTGCGCTCGCCGATGCGCAGGGGCTGCGCCCGACCGAGGTTGACGGCGAGGACCCGTCCGCGAAGCAGGCTCATGACGACGCCCCGCCCGGCGGCCATGGTGGGCCACCTTCCGCTCGGCGGGCGCTCGGCCCCGCGCAGCCCGGCGCTGCTGCGCTCATGCCGCCTTCTGGTAGCCGCGGCCGAAACCGGCCACGGTGCGCTGGCCGGTCGGGCCGGCGAGCCAGCTCACCAGCAGCCTGCCGCCCGGATGGTTGACGCGGAAGGAGCGCATCACGTGGTAGCTGGCACGCAGGCGCTCGTCGCCGTCGACCAGCACGGCCAGCCCCGAACCGGCGCCCAGCGCTGACCAGACACCACGCTCGACGAAGGCGTAGCTGCCGGTCTCGCGCGCCAGTTGCAGCACCGCGGCCGGGCCAGGGACGGCGGTGCGCAGCCACGGCCCGACGGGCTGCGGGCCGGCGGCCTTCCACAGGGCCTGTTCGAGCGCACGTGCGCCGGTCGGCTCGCCGGGCGTCACGAAGCCGGCCTCGCCGCGCTCGCCGGCAGCGACGATGCGCGCGAGCGCGGCCGCAGCGTCGCGGCCACCGGCGATGCCGGCCGGATCGCCGCTGGCCGGCTCCTTGCGCGTGGCCTTGCGCGGTGCCGGCCCGACGAGCACGAAGTCGGTCCGCGCGATCGCGCGGCGGTCGTGCACGAGGTTCTTCTGCAGCAGCGCGAGCTCGAGCGCCGGTTCCTGGGTCAGCGCGGCATCGATCTCGCCGCGCTCGAGCTGCGGCAGCAACAGGCCGCTCGGGCCGGGCCGCCAGTCGACGGCGAGGCCGGTGTCGCGCGCGATCGCGACGCGCAGGCGCGCCGCCAGGCCCGAAGCCACCAGGGTGGCCTCCACCCCCACGGCGATGGATTCACGCAGGCCCCGTTGCGCCCGTGCCGGCCAGGCCAGAACCGCCAGCCCGGCGGCCAGAAGACCCCGGCGAAGGGGCAAGGAGGGTGTCTTCGAGGGCATGGACCCCATGTTAAGGGGGCCGCCCGGGCGCTTCATCACGACTGCGTAGGAGGGCCGCACAAGGCGCCCAAGTCCTTGATGCCGCAGGCGCTTGTTCGCGGCCACCCGGCCGATGTCGCCGACGCGACACCGACCTGTGCATACGCTCATGCACAACGCGCATACCTGCTTTCTGTCACCCGGAAGTCACACACCTAAACTTTGCCACCCCTCTCGAGGCCCGGCTGGGGCCGCGTGCGAGAGATGCCGCCAGCGTTGCCGCGACCAGGCGTCCCGGGTGTTGGCGGGATCTCTTTTCACTACCTTGGAGCCCCGATGAACCACCCCGCCATGGCTGGCTTGCGCCTGAACGCGCCGGCCCACGTGAAGAACGCCAAGCTGCTCGACTGGGTTGCCGAGATGGCCGCGCTGGCCCAGCCCGACGCCATCTACTGGTGCGACGGCTCGCAGGCCGAGTACGACCGGCTGTGTGCCCAGCTCGTCGCGGCCGGCAGCTTGCGCAAGCTCAACGAGGCCAGGCGTCCGAACAGCTACCTCGCCTGGAGCGACCCGAGCGACGTGGCGCGCGTCGAGGACCGCACTTTCATCTGCTCCGAGAAGAAGGAAGACGCCGGCCCGACCAACAACTGGACCGCACCGGCCGAGATGCGCGCGCTGCTGCAGACCGGCGACAAGGCGCTCTTTCGGGGTTGCATGCGCGGCCGCACGATGTACGTCGTGCCGTTCTCGATGGGCCCGCTGGGTTCGCCGATCGCCCACATCGGCGTGGAGTTGAGCGACTCGCCCTACGTCGCCGTCAACATGAAGCTGATGACCCGCATGGGCCGTGCCGTGCTCGACGTGCTGGGCACGAGCGGCGAGTTCGTGCCCTGCATGCACACCGTGGGCGCGCCGCTCGAGCCGGGCCAGAAGGACGTCTCATGGCCGTGCAACGCCACCAAGTACATCGTCCACTACCCCGAGACGCGCGAGATCTGGAGCTACGGCTCGGGCTACGGCGGCAACGCGCTGCTGGGCAAGAAGTGCTTCGCGCTGCGCATCGCCTCGACCATGGGCCGGGACCAGGGCTGGCTCGCCGAGCACATGCTGGTCCTGGGCGTGAAGAACCCGCAGGGCCGCAAGTTCCACGTCGCCGCGGCCTTCCCCAGCGCCTGTGGCAAGACCAACTTCGCGATGCTGATCCCGCCGGCCGGGCTGGCCGAGGACGTGAACGGTCAAGCGCGCGGCTGGGAGGTCACCACGATCGGCGACGACATCGCCTGGATCAAGCCCGGCAAGGACGGGCGCCTGTACGCGATCAATCCCGAGGCCGGCTACTTCGGCGTGGCCCCGGGCACGAACGAGAAGACCAACCCGAACTGCATGGCCTCGCTGACGCGCGACGCCATCTTCACCAACGTCGCGCTGACCGACGACGGCGATGTGTGGTGGGAGGGCATGACCGACACGCCGCCAGCCCACCTGATCGACTGGCAGCGCAAGGACTGGACCCCGGAGATCGCCAAGGCCACCGGCGCCAAGGCGGCCCACCCGAACGCACGCTTCACCGTCGCGGCCACCAACAACCCGGTGCTCGACGAGAACTGGGACAACCCGGCTGGCGTCGCGATCGACGCCTTCATCTTCGGCGGCCGCCGCTCGACCACCGTGCCGCTGGTGACCGAGGCACGCGACTGGGTCGAGGGCGTCTACATGGCCGCGACCATGGGCTCGGAGACGACAGCCGCGGCGGCCGGGCAGCAGGGCGTGGTGCGCCGCGATCCGTTCGCGATGCTGCCCTTCATGGGCTACAACATGAGCGACTACTTCCAGCACTGGCTGTCGCTCGGCAAGAAGCTCGCCGGCAGCGGCGCGACGCTGCCCAGGATCTACTGCGTCAACTGGTTCCGCAAAGGCGCCGACGGCAAGTTCGTCTGGCCGGGCTACGGCGAGAACATGCGCGTGCTGAAGTGGATGCTCGAGCGCGTCGACGGCAGCGCCCAGGGCGAAGAGCACGCCTTCGGCGTCAGCCCGCGCTACCAGGATCTCAACTGGCAGGGTCTGGCGTTCTCTCGCGATCAGTTCGGCAGCGTGATCTCGACCGACCAGGCCGCCTGGCAGCAGGAGCTCGCGCTGCACGACGAACTGTTCACCCAGCTCGCCTACCACCTGCCGGCCGAGCTGAGCGCGACCAAGGCCAGGATCGAGCAGCGCCTGGCGGCCTGAGCCGCTTCGCCTGACCCATGCAAAAGGCCGCCCTCGGGCGGCCTTGTTGCTGGCGCGTGGTGTGGCTCAGATCCGGACGGTGGCACCGCGGAACAGCGCGTCGACGGTCCGGCGCTCGGCACGCTGGTCGAGCGAGGCGGCGCTGAACTGGTCGAGCCAGCCGACCGCCTGGTGAGCCTCGTCGAGGGCAGCTTCTGCACTCGACGGGAAGGCGCGGAAGGCCGCGCCGACCGCAGCCGCGGACTCGGCGATCGACTGGCCGAGCATCTGGTAGACGTTCATGTTCAAGCTTTCTGGGAGAAGGTGGATGGCGGGCCGGACTCAGGCGCGCTCGGTTTCGCGTTCCCAGCGCATCGCCGCGCCGCGCAGGTCGGCGGCCAGTCCGGGCTGGGAAGCCTCATACTGGTTGGCAAGCGCCCACAACGCGGCAATGTCCTTCTGAGGCTCGCTGGGACGCGGTTGACGATGCAGTCGCAGCGAGAGCCAGCGCAGCACGGCAGCGGCCCAGATGCCCAGGGGTTCGGCGGCGCGGGGCGACACGATGCGCGCGGCAGGCAGATTGACAGTGGTGGTGACCATGAGGATTCCCTCGGTTGGGATGCCAGGTAGTCTAGGGTAAACCCTAGACCCGGAGGGTCGAAGGGGCGTCGACTTTTGCCGTCTTTTGCGGCCATCGGGGTCTCGCCGGCCGCGTAGGACAATCCGGCGCATGCCCGCACCCGCCTCCTCCACGCCGCTGAGCGACCCCGAGATCAGCGAACTCGACGACCTGCTCGCCGCCATCCCGGAGCCCTTCGAATCCCTGGACGTCGTGATGCTCGACGGCTACCTGTGCGGCGTGATCGCCCAGCCCGAGCCGATCGAGCCCGCCCGATGGCTGCCGCCGGTGTTCGACTGGAACGTCGGCGACCCGGACGCGCCGGACGGCGACCGCGAGCTGCGGCCCGACAGTGCCGGCTGGCACGCCGCCAAGCACGAGCGCCTGGTGGCGCTGCTGATGCGCCATCACGCTGTGCTCGAGCGGCAGCTGCGCGAGGATGCCTGGTTCGATCCGCTGGTGATGCAGCCCGAGGACGAACAGGGTCGTCTCCTCGAAGGCCGCGCGGCCATCGGCCCGGCGTTCGCGCCCTGGGCCGTCGGCTTCGAGCATGCGCTGGCCCAGTTCCCGGCGCTCGAGGCCCTGGCCGACCCCGAACTGCCCGACCTGCTGGCCTGCGTGCGGCGCCACCTGCCGGCCCAGGAGGGCGACGACGCGGCGTACACGAAGGCGCTCGACCAGGAGCATCCTCTGCGCAGCATGGACGAGGCCATCGAGGACCTGGTGTCCAACGTCGTCGCGCTGGCCGACCTGGGCCGCGGTGAACGCCTCAAGGTCGACACCGTGCGGCGCGCCGGCCCCAAGGTCGGCCGCAACGACCCCTGCCCCTGCGGCAGCGGCAAGAAGTTCAAGCTCTGCCACGGCGCCTGAGGCGGCACGACCGGTCCCTGCATCGCCGATGCGCCTGCAGCTGTTGTCGGACCTGCATCTCGAGACCGAGGCCTACGTGCCGCGGCCGGCCCCCGGCGCCGAGCTGCTGGTGCTGGCCGGCGACATCGACAGCCACTGGGACGGCCTGGAGCGCTTCGCGCGCTGGCCGGTGCCGGTGATCTTCGTCGCCGGCAACCACGAGTTCGACCGCCGCGAGCTGCGCGAGGCCTGGCCTGCCCTGCGCGCGCGCTGCGATGCGGTCGGCATCACGATGCTCGAGTGCGAGGAACTGACGCTAAAGGCGGCCGATGGCCGGCGCATCCGCTTCGTCGCGACGACGCGCTGGTGCGACTTCGACCTGTTCGGTCCGCTCGAGCGCGAACGCTGCCAGCGTGCCGCCGGCTACTTCGTGAAGATCATGCGGTCGACGCGCGATGGGCGCGTCTTCGACCCCGCCGCGGTGCGCGAGGAGGCGCTGGCCTGTCGCGACTGGTTGCAGCGGGCGCTGGCCCGGCCGACGGAGGCCGACGCGACCGTGGTCGTTACCCACTACGGGCCCAGCCTGCTCAGCGTCGACCCGCGCTACGGCCACCAGCCGGGCTCGGCGAGCTTCTGCAACGCCGACGACGACCTGCTGGCCGGCGCCGACCTGTGGCTGCACGGCCACCTGCATTGCCGGCATGACTATCGGGTCCGCCATCCCGCCGGCTCACCGCGACCGGTGACGCGCGTGGTCAGCAATGCGCGAGGCCATGCCCACAAGGGCGAGGCCGACGGTCACGACGGCCTGCTGTGCCTGAAGGTCTGAGGGGCTGCTGCCGGCCCGGGCGCGTGCCCTCCGGTCGCCTCACCAGGCCCTCGCTAGCTGCTAGCGGGCCGACAGTCCCTGGAAGCAGGAGCGCAGGACCCAGTCGACGATCTGGTCGTCGGCGTGCTGGCCGGCCGCCTTGAGCACGCCGACCACCGGGTCGCAGGCGCGCGCATAGAGCGTGTAGAGCACCACCTCGGGCGGCAAGCTCGCATCCAGGCTGCCGTCGGTCTGGGCCGCGGTGATCCACGCGCCCAGCCGCTCGCTCAGTTCGAGCAAGCGGTCCAGGTAGGCGCGGTTGCCCATCAGCGCGGTGCGCAGCGTCGAGTTCTGCGCCGGCAGCGACGGCATCTCGCCGGCCAGCTGCACCTCCATCGCCCAGCGCACGACGGCGCGCAGGCGTTCGGCGGGCGCGCGCGTGGCGTCGCTGCCCAGGGCCTCCACCACCGCCAGCGCGCGATCCAGCACGCGGATCATGGCCGCGGCGGCCAGCCCTTCCTTCGACGGGAAGTGCTTGTAGAGGCTGGCCTTGGCGATGCCGACCTCGGCGGCCACCTCGTCGACCGTCATCGCCTCGAAGCCCTTCTCGGCCAGCAGGCGATTGACCGAGGACACGATCGCATCCTCGCGGGTGCGCAGCATCTGCTCACGGAACGAGGTTCTGGCCATGCCAAATTGTAGGAGGGCCGCCGGACCCACCGAGCGCGGTCTTGCGCAAGACGCGCTTCGGCGTTCTGATGCGGACTCTTGCGCTGTCCATGAACCTCGCCCAGCCGCCCGTCGACGCGCTACCGCGCCTGCATGCCCGCCGCCTGCGCGAGATCTATCGCTCGGCCGGCTGGCCGGCGCGCGACGCGATCGAGGTCGACCTGCTGGCGGCGGGACTGCTGGAGCGCATCGGTGCGCCCGACGGTCGCGAGACCTTGCGCGTCACCGACGCCGGCATCGCCGTGCTGGCGCGGTCGCTGCAGCGCAACCGGGCGGCCTTCAGCGAGCATGAGGCCCTGGTCGAGCGCGTCGTGCTGGAGATGCAGCGTGCCGGACGCATCGCCTGGCGCACGCTGGCGTTGCGTGCGCGCGTCGACGCGGCCTGGGTGGTCGCGCGGCCCGACGTGTATTCGGTGCGGCACACCACGGTCGAGGCCTACCTGAGCCCCGTCGTGCACGAGGTCAAGGTCAAGCGCGCCGACCTGCTGGCCGACCTGCGCCTGGCCGGCAAGCGGGCGGCCTACCTGCAGACGGCGGGGGCCTGCCACTACGTGCTGGCCGAGGGCATCGCCGACGCCGACGAGATCCCGCCGGAATGCGGTGTCATCGTGGCCCGGCGCCTGCCGGGCGGCGGCTTCGGGGCGCTGGAGAGTCTGCGCCCGGCGCCGCAGCGGGCCGTCGGCCTGCCGTTCTCGGCCTGGATGGCGCTGGCGCGCGCCACGCCGGCCCAGCCCTTGCTGGACGAGGCCCAGGCCGCGCTCGGTGCGCCGCCGGCCGGGTCGGACGACCTGGCGGCGCCACTTTGAGACACTTCGGTTCCCGACCCGCGTCCATGACCATGCCTTCCACGCCTGTCGCCCTGTCGATCCCGCTGGCGGCCGCCCTGCTGCTGGCGGCCTGCTCGCGGCCCGCCGAGAGCCCGGCCGTCGCCGCGGCCGCGAGCGCAGCGCTCACGGCCGCCGTCACCCCGGCCGTCGTTGCCGCGGTGGCCGTCGGCAGCGCGCACGACGACAGCGGCATCGCCTGGCGCAAGCCGCAGGGCGAGGCCGAGGCCGACGCAGTCTTTGCCGAGGCCCGGACCCAGGGCAAGCCGGTCTTCGTCTACTGGGGCGCCGAGTGGTGTCCGCCGTGCAGCCAGGTCAAGGCGACGGTGTTTTCGCGGCCCGAGTTCATCGAGAAGAGCCGCGGCTTCCTGGCCGTCTATCTCGACGGCGACCGGCCCGGTGCGCAGAAGCTCGGCGAGCGCTTCAAGGTGCGCGGCTACCCCACGATGATCTTGTTCCGCCCCGATGGCAGCGAACTGACGCGGCTGCCCGGCGAGGTCGATGCGCAGAAGTACCTGCGGGTGCTGGCGCTGGGCCTCGGCGCGGCGCGGCCGGTCAAGGAGGTGTTCGCGCAGGCCCGGTCGGCGCCCGCGAAGCTGAGCGCCGAGGACTGGCGCTTGCTGGCCTACTACGCCTGGGACACCGACGAACAGCAGCTCCTGCCCAAGTCCCAGCTGGCCGCCGCGCTGCAGCGGCTGGCCCAGGCCTGCCCGCCCGACCAGGCCGAAGCCGGCACGCGCCTCATGCTCAAGGCCCTGGTCGCGCAGGCGGCTGCCGAGCCGACGCCGAAGCGCCGCGCGCCCGCCGCGCTGCGCGAGCGCGTGCTGGCCGTGCTGGCCGACGACCGGCTGGCGCGCGAGAACCTCGATCTCGTCAGCAACCACGCCCGCGACCTGACGGCGGCCTTGACCGCCCCCAAGACGCCGGAGCGTGAGGCGCTGATCGCGACCTGGGCCGCGACGCTCGACCGCCTGACCGCCGACACGCGGCTGTCCCAGGGCGACCGGCTGTCGGCGCTGATCTCGCGCATCGACCTCGCGAAGCTCGAGCTCGGCATCGCGGCCAGGCAGCCGGCACCGCTGAGCGCGGTGCTGAAGGAGCACGTGCAGCGCGAGGCGGCCCGCATGGATCGCGAAGTCACCAGCAACGACGAGCGCAATGCCGTCATCACCGGCGCGGCCTATGCGCTGACCCAGGCCGGGCTGCTGGACGACTCCGACCGCCTGCTGCAGGCCGAACTGTCGCGCTCGCACAGTCCCTACTACGCGATGCTCTCGCTGGCCGCCAATGCGAAGCGCCGCAACGACAAGCCCGGCGCGCTGGGCTGGTACGAGCGCGCCTACCGCGAGTCCCGCGGCCCGGCCACGCGCGTGCAATGGGGGGTGACCTACGTGACGGCCCTGCTCGAACTCGCGCCCGAGGATGGCGCGCGCATCGACCGCGCAGCCGGCAGCGTGCTGGGCGAGTTGCAGGGCCAGCAGCACGGCTTCTACGAGCGCAACACGGCGGCGCTGGAGCGCATGAGCGCCAAGCTGCTGGCCTGGAACAAGGGGCCGGAGCAGGACGCGGTGCTGGTCCGGCTGCGCGCGCAGCGCGACGGCCTGTGCGCCGCGCTGCCGGCCGGCGATCCGCAGCGCGCGACCTGCGCCGGACTGCTGGCCGGCACCGGCGCAGCGGGCAAGAAGAAGCCTGCGGCCTGATGCGTTGCGCCGACACTCCTCCGCAGCGGCCGACAGCATGACGGCGACGACGAAGCCGCCGCGCCTGCACTGGGAAGACTTCGCGGTCGGCTCGGTGCGCGAGTTCGGCCGCCGCACGCTGGATCGCGACGAGATCTTGCGCTTTGCGCGCGAGTTCGATCCCCAGCCTTTCCACGTCGACGAGGAGGCCGCCCGCGCCTCGCTGTTCGGTGGTCTGGCCGCCAGCGGCTGGCACACCTGCGCGCTCGTGATGCGCATGATGTGCGACGATTACCTGCTCGACTCGTCCAGCCTCGGCTCGCCGGGCATCGACCAGCTTCGCTGGCTCAAGCCCGTCCTGGTCGGCGATACCCTGCGCGTGCGCATGGAGGTGCTCGAGGCCCGGCCCATGAACAGCCGGCCGGCAGTGGGTCTGGTGCGTTCGCTCTGGACCGTGCTCAACCAGCGCAACGAGCCGGTGCTCACGATGGAGGGTTGGGGCATGTTCCGCCGACGGGAGACGGTCGATGTGTGACCTCGCGCCACAGGCCGGGGGGCGGCGATGACGCGCGCCCAGGCGCCGTCCTTCACCGCGCAGGACTTCCGCGCAGCGCTCGGCATGTTCGCGACCGGCGTGACCATCGTCACCGCCCGCACGGCGGCCGGCGAGCGCGTCGGCCTGACGGCCAACTCCTTCAACTCGGTCTCGCTCGCGCCGCCGCTGGTGCTGTGGAGTCTGGCGCGGCGCTCAGGCACGCTGCCGGCCTTCGCCCAGGGCTCGCACTACGCCATCAATATCCTGAGTGCTGCGCAGCACGAGCTGGCCGAGCGCTTTGCGAGCAAGACCGCTGACCGCTTTGCCAGCGTCGCGTGGCGCGAGGGCGAGAGCGGCGCGCCCGTCCTCGAGGGGGCGGTGGCGGTCTTCGAGTGCTTCAACCGCAGCCGCTACGACGAAGGCGACCATGTCATCTTCGTCGGCGAGGTCGAGCGCTGCAGCGTGACCGCAGGCGCCACGCCGCTGATCTTCCACGGCGGGCGCTACTTCACCGAACTGCCCATCTGAGTCGACCCGCGCCGCGGGTTCGCCGCCGCCGGCCCTCGAACGGGGCCGCGCCCGTGGACCGGTGGAGCCGGTCTCGCGCGGTCTGCCGGGACCCGCCGGGTCGTGCGGTGTGGGCCGCTCAGGCCTGCGGCCGGCGGCGCCGCACCACCCAGCCCACGGCCAGCAGGCCGGCAGCCATCATCGCGTAGGTGCTGGGCTCGGGCACGGGGCTCACGCTGAGCACCGAGTAGTCGGACTGGTTGGAGCAAGCACGGCAGCCCGGGCCCGGCTGGCCCGTCAGCGCCTCGAAGCGCAGACCGGTTCCGGCGAGGTTGCCGAAAGGATTGCTGACCGTCCATACGCCGGCGCCGTTGGCGGTCGCCGGGCTGAGGTTGGTGACCAGGCCGCCGAGCGACCAGATCGCGGACGTCGCGCTGGTCGCCGTGAGCAGGCCGACCTGGCCGGTGCCCAGCAGCGAGACGCGCGCGACCTCGCGCACATCGTTGTACTCGGGGCCGTCGAACAGGAAGGCGAGGCTGAAGGAGCCGATGCCCACGCGCGACGCGAAGCTGGCGACGATGCTCTGGCCGATGTCGATCTCGGCGCCGCTGGCGCCGCCCGACACGCCGATGGCCGTCACGCCGGCCACGGTCTTGGACGCGAAGCTGCCGCCGCTCGCGCTGAAGCCGATGCCATGCACCGACACCGCGGTGCGGCCCACGGCACCGGCGTGGATCAGGTCGAGCGCCGTGGTCGTCGTCTGCGCGCCAGCGCTGCCGGCGATCAGCAGGGCCGCGGCGGTGGCGAGGTTCAGGCAGGTCTTCTTCATGGGCAAGGTCCCGAGAGGTCCGAGGGGTGCGCGAAGGCGCAACCGATGGACAGAGTCTCCCCGTGCGGGCTGTCCGGCACAGCCCCCGAGGCGCGGGCTCGGGCCCCCGCGCATGGGGGGCGGGCGATCACCGACCGGCAAGCTGCGCGGCGTGCGAGCGTGCAAAGGTCACGAACCACTCGACGCAGGCCGCATTGGCCATCGCGTCGGGATTCAGCACCTGGTGGGCAGCCGCGCCCATCAGCAGCTTTTTGACCGGCAGCTCCATCTTCTTGCCCGACAGCGTGCGCGGCACGGCGGCCACCTGGAAGATCTCGTCGGGGACGTGGCGCGGCGACAGCGCCCGACGGATCGCGGCCTCGAGCCGCTTCGTCAACGCCTCGTCGAGCACGAGCCCGTCGCGCAGCACGACGAACAGCGGCATCCAGCTCGGCCGCCCGAGGTACTCGAGGTCGACGACCAGGCTGTCCAGCACTTCGGGCTGGGCCTCGACCGCGCGGTAGAGCTCGGCCGTGCCCATGCGGATGCCGTGGCGGTTGATCGTGGCGTCGCTGCGGCCGTAGATGATGGCGCCGCCGCGCGGCGTGATGCGGATCCAGTCGCCGTGGCGCCAGACCGCAGGGCGCCCCGCCCGGCCGGGGTACATGGCGAAGTAGCTGTCGTGGTAACGGCGCCCGCCTTCGTCCGCCCAGAAGTACAGCGGCATCGACGGCATCGGCTTCGTGCACACCAGTTCACCGACTTCGTCGACCAGCGGGCGCCCGTCCTCGCTCCAGGCCTCGACCGCGGCGCCGAGGCAGCGGCACTGCATCTCGCCCTTGACCACCGGCAGCGTCGCCATGCCGGCCACGAAGGCGCCGGCGAAGTCGGTGCCGCCCGAGATCGGATTGAGCCAGATGTCGCGGCCGTCGACCTGCGGGCACTGGTCCCAGATCCACTGGTAGCACTCGTCCGACAGCGGTGAGCCGGTCGAGCCGATGGCCCGCAGCCGCGACAGGTCGCCCTCGCGCTGCGGCGCCACCCCGGCCTTCAGGCAGCTGGCGTAGAAGGCGGCGCCGGCGCCGAAGGTGGTGACGCCGGCATCGGCGGCGAAGCGCCACAGCGTGCCCCAGTCCGGCGCGTCGCGGGGGCCGCCGGGGTTGCCGTCGTACAGGCAGATCGTCGTGCCCGACAACAGGCCCGAGACCTGCGAGTTCCACATGATCCAGCCGGTGCTGCTGTACCAGTGGTAGCGCTCGCCGGTTGCGACCGTCGTGCCGATGTTGTTGTGCAGCGCGTTGGCCTTCAGGGCCTCGAGCATCACACCGCCGTGTCCGTGCACGATGGCCTTGGGCAGGCCGGTGGTGCCGCTGGAGTAGACGATCCACAGCGGGTGGTCGAAGGGCAACGGCACCGGGGCCAGGACCGCGTCGGGGTCGGCGATCAGGGCCTCGAAGCGATGGCAGCTGCGGCCGTGCGCCTCGATGCCGACCCCGTCGCCGGCCGGGTCCAGGTTCGCCACCAGCGCCAGGTGCGCGACGCTCGGCAACTGCGCGACCAGCTCACCGACCATCGCGCGGCGGTCGTGGACCACGCCGCCCGACACGTAGCCGTCGCAGGCGATCAGGACCCGGGGCTCGATCTGCCGCCAGCGGTCGAGCACCGCCACCGGGCCCATGTCCGGCGAGCAGACCGACCACACCGCACCGAGGCTCGCGCAGGCGAGGAAGGCGAGCACGGTGTCCGGCGTGTTGGGCAGGTAGGCACAGACGCGGTCGCCGGGGACGACGCCCAGGCCGCGCAGCGCCGCGGCCAGCGAGGCGACGCGGGTGCGCAAGGCAGGCCAGTCGGTGGTCGCCAGCGCCCGCCCCATGCCTTCGTTGCGGAACACGATCGCCGGATGGCCGGCCGCGTGTGCCGCGTCGGCGTGGCGGAACACCTGCTGCGCGTAGTTGAGCTGCGCGCCCTCGAACCAGCGCGCGCCGGGCATGCGCGCCTCGGCCAGCACCGCGCGCCGGGGCGTGGGCGACTGCAGGTCGAAGTAGTCCCAGACCGAGCCCCAGAAGGCGTCCAGTTCGCGCGTCGACCAGCGCCACAGCGCGTCGTAGCCGTCGGTCGTGGTCGGGTCGAAGTGCAGGTCGCGGTGGCGCGCCAGCCAGCGCACGTAGTCGAGGATGCGGGGCTCGGGCAGCGCCATGCGGCGGACTCCGGTCGGGGCTTCAGCGTGTCCGGGCAGACCGTTCGTCGATGTCGACGTACTGCCACAGCTCCTGCCAGAACAGCGGGCGCTTGTAGCCGATGAGCCGCGGCTGCAGCAGGTCGGTGTAGATGCGGTGCACGTGGTACTTGTAGGGCATGTAGGCGGTGTTGATCCGGCTCATCTCGGCCATCAGGGCCAGGCGTTCGGGGCCGTCGGCCATCTCGTTGCTGCGTCGGTAGATCTGGTCGAAGCGGTCGTGGCGGAAGCGCGCCAGGTTCTGCCCTCCTGCGGCCGGGCCGTACAGCCGCTGGAAGGAGGGCTGGCCGTCGGGCGAGGCGGCGCTCAAGCCGACCATCCACAGCATCAGCTTGCCCGAGCGTGCGGCCTTCAGGTTCTCCGGCCACTGGCGCGTCTTGAGCACGATGCGCAGGCCGATCGCCCGCATGCCGTGTTGCCAGGTCTCGTCGAGCTGACGCGACAGCTGGTCGGACTGGGTCGAGAACTCCAACGCCAGCGGCGAGCCGTCGGGCTGCTCGCGCCAGCCGTCGCCGTCCTTGTCGACGTAGCCGTACAGGTCGAGCAGGGCCTTGGCGCGCGCCGGGTCGTACTCGGAGTTGGTGCTGTGCATCGCCGGGTTGTAGCCGTAGGTGTGCGGCATCATCCCGGCCTCGGCCTTGACGGCCTGGCTGCGCCGCACCAGACGGATCTCGCGGTCGAGGTCGAAGCCCAGGCTGATCGCGCGCCGCAGCGCCACCTTCTCGGGCGTGTAGCCGCCGACCACGGGGTCCTCCATGTTGAACATGGTCATGCGCACGTCCGCATTGACGATGCTGTGCTGGGTGATGCCGCGCCGGGTCAGGTTGGGCGCGAGCTTGCCGTTGGGAATGGCCTGGTGGGCGAACTCCTCGGGCAGCTCGACCGCGTCGAGCTCGTCGTTCAGGAAGGCCAGCCAGCGCGGCTGCGGCTCCTCGATGATGCTGACCTCGACGCGGTCCACCATCGGCAGCCGCCGGCCCTTGAAGCGCGCCAGCACGGCCTGGCCGTCGGCGTCGTCGGCGTTGGGCTCGGCCTCGTAGAACATCTCGCGGAAGTTCGGGTTGCGCTCCAGCACGATCAGCGAGCTGCGCCGCCACTGCTTCAGCACGAAGGGGCCGGTGCCGACCGGGTGGGCCATGGCGTCGTCGCCGTAGCGCTCGATCACCTCGCGCGCCACGGCGCCGAACAGGTCGCCGGTGGCCAGGTTGTAGATGAAGCGCGGGCGCGGCGACTCGAGCCGGAACTGCAGGGTGTAGCGGTCCAGGGCACGCAGGCCCTCGACCGGGCGGTCGTAGTCGAACGGCGTCTTGTTCTTGAGCGCCTCCTGGCGCAGCGCCTCCAGGCCGATGAAGCCGTTCTCGGCCAGACCGGCATAGACGGGGCTCTTGAGCGCCGGGTCGAAGAAGCGCTTGAACGAATAGACGTAGTCCTCGGCAACCAGCTCGCGCGGGCGGCCGCCGAAGGCCGGGTCATCGGCGAAGTGGATGCCGGGCCTGAGCCGGATCGTCCAGACCCTGAAGTCGGCCGACACCTCGGGCATGGCGGCGGCCGTCAGCGGCTTGATCTTGTAGGGGCGGGCCAGCGGATCGTAGGTGTACAGGCCCTCGAAGATGTGCGGCGTGACCGTCCGCGAGTACAGGTCGTTGATGCGGGCCGGGTCGAAGCCGGTCTCGGCCGCCCGGAAGGCGATGCGCAGCACCTTGGGCTTGGCGGCTGCGGGCGGCTCGGTGGGGGCCCCCGCCGAGGCCGTGCCGGCGACCAGCGCCAGCCCCAGCGCCAGCAGGGCCGCGACGCGGCGCACGGCGCGCATCACCGGCCCGCCGCCTGGCGCACCGGATCGATGTCGACCAGGCGCCAGAACTCGCGCATGAACACGTTGCGGTGGTAGCCGATCACCCAGGGATGGGCGAGGTCGGTCCACACGCGGTGCGAGGAGAACTTGATCGGCATGTAGGCGATCAGCAGCTGCTTGGCCTCGTCCATCGCTGCCTGCCGCTCAGGCCCGTTGGGCAGCGCCTTCTGGCGCTGGATGGCGGCGTTGTAGGCCGGCAAGTCGAAGCGCGCCTTGTTGGACTGGCCCTTCGCGTTGCCGTCGCCGAGCGCCAGGAAGGTATCGCCGTCGGGGTCGTTGGCGCTCCAGCCGACGCCCCACATCTGCAGCTTGCCCGCCGTCGAGGCCTTCAAGTTTTCGGGCCACTTGGCGACCTTGAAGTCCATGCGGACGCCGATCGCGTCCATGCACTTCTTCCAGTTCTCGACCAACTGGCGCGACTGCTGGTCGGGTTGCGTCGCGTACTCGATGCGCAGCGGGCTCCCGTCCGGCAGGTCGCGCCAGCCGTCGCCGTCCTTGTCGACGTAGCCGTACAGGTCGAGCAGGGCCTTGGCGCGGGCCGGGTCGTGCAGGCTCATCTCGCTGCGGAAGTCCGGGTCGTAGCCCCAGGTGCCGGGGGCGATCGGCCCGTCCGGGACGATGGCTTGGCCGCGCCGCACCAGGCGGACCTCCTTCTCGGCGTCGAAGCCCAGAGCGATCGCGCGTCGCAACGCCACCTTGTCCGGCGTGTAGCCGCCGACCACCGGGTCCTCCATGTTGAAGTAGCTCAGCGACACCTCCGCGCGCGGGTAACGCACCATCGAGAGGCCGCGCTTCTTCAGGTTCGGCGCCAGCTGGTTGTTGGGGATCGCGCTGGTGGCGAACTCCTGCGGGATCTCCTCGATGATGTCGTGCTCGCCATTCAGGAAGGCCAGCCAGCGCGGCTGGTTCTCTTCGATGATGGCGATCTCCACCCGGTCGATCATGGGCAGCTTGCGGCCCTTGAGAGCTGCTGCAGCGGCCTGGGCCAGCGGATCGTCGGCCGGCGCCTCCTCGTTGTAGAACTCCTCGCGGTAGCCGGGGTTCTTCTCGAGCACGATGCGCGAAGCGCGGCGCCACTCTGCCAGCCGGAAGGGGCCGGTGCCGACGGGGTGCTCCATCGCGCGGTCGCCGTAGTGCTCGATCACCTCGCGGGCGACCGCGCCGGTGAACGAGGCGTCGGTCAGCAGGAAGGGGAAGCGCGGTCGCGGCTCGGCCAGCTTGAACTGGATGGTGTAGCGGTCCAGCGCGCGCAGGCCCTCGACCTCGCGGTCGTAGGGGAAGGCCTGCTTGCTCTTCAGCACCTCGCGGCGCAGTTCCGACAAGCCCAGCAGCTTGGCGTTCTCCAGCAGGTAGAGGTTGCTGCTCTTCCAGCGCGGGTCGTAGTAGCGCTTGATGGCGTAGACGTAGTCCGCCGCCGTCAGCTCGCGCCGGCGGCCCTGGAAGACCGGGTCGTCGGCGAAGTAGATGCCCGGGCGGATGCGCACCGTCCAGGTCTTGAAGTCGGGCGTGGACTCGGGCATCGCGGCCGCGGTGTTCGGGCGGATGCGCGCCGGTCGTGCCAGGAACTCGTACTGGTACAGCCCGTCGAAGATGCTCGCGGCGATGGTGCGCGAGTACAGATCGGTGATCTGCGGCGGATCGAAGCCGGTCTCGGCCACCTTGAAGGCGTAGCGCAGCACCTTCTGCTCGGGCGCGGCCGGCGCCGTCTGCGCCGTCTGCGCCGGCGCAGCGGCGCCGATCGTCAAAGCCAGGGCCAGGATCAGGCCGGAACGCAGCATTCGATACTCCTCGAGGCCTTGTGGGCCGCACCCGGCCGAGGTCGCACGGGCAAAGGCGCGAAGTCTAGGGCCTGGGGCTGCCGCCAACCATGCGGCCGACCCGCATCGGCGGGATTCGCGTCGCGCTTGGAGTCGCCCGGCGGCATGCGAGTTGCATGCCCGATCCGGGCGTGCAGCCGTCCCCGGGCAAACGCGGGCCGGGGCCCGCCGGCCCAAGCCCTAGACTTCGCGCCTGCACAAGAACGGCAGCCCGGTCGTCACGAGCGATCGGGCTGCCGCGGTTTTCTGGAGTACCCCTGACGATGGCGGCCTATCTGACAAGGCGCCTGTGGCAAATGATCCCGACCCTCGCCGGGGTCGTGCTGCTGGTGTTCTTTCTCTTCAAGTTCTTCGGTGGCGACCCTGCCGAAATCCTCGGTGGCCTGAACGCCACGCCCGAACAGATCGACGCGATCCGCGAGCAGCTGGGCCTGAACCGCCCGGTGCTCGAGCAGCTGTGGATCTTCGTGCGGCAGATCCTCAGCTTCGACTGGGGCAAGAGCTGGGCGACCAACGAGGCGGTGGCCAACCTGTTCGCCACCCGGCTGCCGGCCACGCTGACGGTGATGGTGCCGATCCTGCTGCTCGAGGTGCTGCTGGCGATCCCGTTTGCGCTGGCCGTCGCCTACGTGCGCGGCTCGTTGACCGACCGAACCATCATGGTCGTCACGACGGTCGCGCTGGCGATCAGCTTCCTGGTCTACGTGATCGTCGGTCAGTACGTGTTCGCCTTCCGCCTGGGCTGGTTCCCGGTGCAGGGCTGGAGCGACAGCCTGTGGACCAACCTGGTCCAGTACGCCCCGCTGCCGGTGCTGCTGGCGGTGCTGGTGAGCCTGGCGCCGCAGACGCGGCTGTACCGCAGCTTCTTCCTCGACGAGATCGGCCAGGACTACGTGCGCACCGCGCGTGCCAAGGGCCTGACCGAGACCACGATCCTGCTCAAGCACGTGCTGCGCAACGCGCTGATCCCCATCCTGACCAATGTCGCGGTCTCGCTGCCGGGCATCTTCGTCGGTTCCTTCCTGATCGAGGTGTTCTTCTCGATCCCCGGCCTGGGGCGCGAGGTGCTGCTGGCGGTCAACCGCAGCGACTATCCCGTCATCCAGGCGGTCACGATCTACATCGCGGTGTTGACGATGGTGATCAATCTGCTGACCGACGTGCTCTACAAGGTCGTCGACCCGCGAGTCGTCCTCAAATGAGCGCCGTGCTGCCCTCATCTTCGGCCCCGAGCGCGGTGACCACGCGCTCCGAAGGCGTCTGGGCCTCGGCCTGGCGGCGCTTCAAGGGCGACCGCGTCGGCATGGTGTCGCTGGTCATCGTCGCCGGCTTCCTGGTGCTGGTGGTGCTGGCCGGCATCGGCCTGCTGGCCAGCCAGTGGCAACAGGAGATCGGCGTGCCCAACGCGCCGCCGACCTTCATCGGCCCGGCCGCGCCGCAGGAGCAGGCGGCCGTCGCGGCATCGACGACGCCGCGCATCGACCTGTCCGACATCGACCCCCTGGCGCCCAAGTACGCCGAATGGGCCGAGGCCGCCAAGAAGTACGCCACCGCCGAGCTGCCGCGCGCCCAGACCCTGCCCTTCGGCGCCGACCGGCTGGGCCGCGACGTGCTGGCCAAGGCCATCAAGGGCGCCGAGATCTCCATCCTGGTCGGCGTCTCGGCCGCGCTGCTGGCCACGCTGATCGGCACGCTGCTGGGGGCCTTCGGCGGCTTCTTCGGCGGCAAGGTCGGCGACGCGCTCGAGTGGGTCTACAACGTCTTCACGTCCATCCCGAGCATCCTGCTGATCTTCGCCTTCGCGGCCGTCACCGGCCGTGGCGTGCTCTCGGTGGTGCTGATCCTGGGCCTGACCGGGTGGACCGGCATCTACCGCCTGGTGCGGGCCGAGTTCATCAAGCACTCGGTGCGCGAGTACGTGCGCTCCGCCGAGGCCATCGGCGCATCGGCAGGCTCGCGCATGTTCCGCCACATCCTGCCGAACGTGAGCCACGTGGTGCTGGTGCAGCTGTCCATCCACGTCGTGCAGTTCATCAAGGCCGAGGTCATCCTCAGCTACCTGGGGCTGGGCGTGTCGGTCGACCAGGTCAGCTGGGGCACGATGCTGGCCGAGGCGCAGGGCGAGCTGATCCTCGGCCACTGGTGGCAGCTGGCCGCGGCGACGGCCTTCATGGCGCTGTTCGTCACCGCCTTCTCGCTGATGACCGATGCGCTGCGCGACGCGCTCGATCCCAAACTGAGAGGCGCCGAGTGATGCTGCTGAACGTCGAGAACCTGCGCGTGCGCTTCCGCTTCGGCCGCGGCGCGCAGGCCAGCTATGCCGAGGGCGTGGGCCGCGGCGACCAGGGGGTCAGCTTCCAGATTCCCGAGAACCGCACCGTCGCGCTGGTCGGCGAGTCGGGCTCGGGCAAGAGCGTGACCGCGATGTCGATCCTGAACCTGCTGCCCGAGAACGCCGAGCGCCACGGGGCGATCAGCTTCCTGGGTCGCGACCTGCTGGCCGCCAGCCTGAGCGAGCTGCAGGACCTGCGCGGCAAGGACATCGCCTGCGTCTTCCAGGACCCGATGACCTCGCTGAACCCGGTCTTCACGATCGGCGCGCAGCTGGCCGAGCCGCTGCGCGTGCACCTGGGCCTGAGCCGCCGGCAGGCCGCCGAGCGCGTGCTGGCGCTGCTCAACGAGGTCGGCCTCCCCGACCCGAAGCGCCGCATCGATGCCTACCCGCACGAGCTGTCCGGCGGCCAGCAGCAGCGCGTGATGATCGCGATGGCGATTGCCTGCGAGCCCAAGCTGCTGATCGCCGACGAGCCGACCACCGCGCTCGACGTGACCATCCAGCGCCAGATCCTCGAGCTGCTGGCGGGGCTGAAGGAGCGGCATCGCATGAGCATGCTGTTCATCAGCCACGACCTCGGCGTGGTCGGCGAGATCGCCGACCACGTGGTCGTGATGCGCCAGGGCACGGTGCGCGAGCAGGGTCCCGTGGCCGGCATCTTCGCAGCGCCGCAGGACGCCTACACCCGCGCGCTGCTGGCCTGCCGGCCGACGCTGGAGCGCCCGCCGGCGCGGCTGATGGTGATCGACGATCACATCGAGAACCGCCACGCCGCCAACGCCGCGCGCGTCGCCAAGGCCAAGGACCCCGAGGCGCCGGTGGTGCTGAAGGTCGAGTCCCTGCACAAGAGCTTCTGGCTGCGCTCGGGCGTGTTCGGCCGCAAGGAGTTCCAGGCCGTCAAGGGCGTGAGCTTCGAGCTGCGCAGGGGTCACACCCTGGGCATCGTCGGCGAATCCGGCTCCGGCAAGACCACCACCGGCCTGGCGCTGCTGCGCCTGCACGAGACCAGCGGCGGGCCGATGAGCGGCCAGGCGCTGTTCCATGGCGGCCAGGGGCAAGCGCCGCGTGACCTGCTGCAGCTCAGCAAGGCCGAGTGGCTGCCGATGCGCCGCAAGCTGCAGGTGGTGTTCCAGAACCCCTATGCCTCGCTGAACCCGCGCTTCACCATCGGCCAGACCCTGGTGGAGCCGATGACCATCCACGGCCTCGAAGGCGATGCCGCGGCGCGCGAAGCCAAGGCGCGCGCGCTGCTGGCCAAGGTCGGCCTCGACGTCGGCGCCTGGGGCAAGTACCCGCACGAGTTCTCGGGCGGCCAGCGCCAGCGCATCGCGATCGCGCGCTGCCTGACGCTCGACCCCGAGGTGCTGGTGCTCGACGAGGCCGTCAGCGCGCTCGATGTGTCGGTGCAGGCCCAGGTGCTGAACCTGCTGAAGGACCTGCAGGACGAACTGGGCCTCGCCTACATCTTCATCAGCCACGACCTCGCGGTGGTGCGCTTCATCGCCGACGAGGTGCTGGTGATGAAGGACGGCGAGGTGGTCGAGCGCAACCAGGTCGAGGCCCTGCTCGGCCACCCGCAGGAGGCCTACACGCAGCGCTTGCTGGGGGCCATTCCGCGCGGGTACCGGGCGGCGGCCTGAGTCGCCCCCGAGCCGCGGAGCCGGGCCTGTGGATTCCAGCGGCGGGGCTCGTCGCGGGCTCGGCGCCTGGCTGCTGCTGGGCGCGTGGCTGCTGGCCGCCTGCACCGACGCCCCCCGTCCCGACCTGAAGCGCCTCTACCAGTTCGGCATGAACGACGCCGAGGCGGCGCCGGTGATCCTGATTCCCGGCGCCTTCGGCTCGCGGCTGCGCGACCGCGAGACCGGTGACGAGGTCTGGCCCGGCGCCTGGTGGCGCGCGCTGTTCTCGTCCTACCCCGAACTCGCGCTCGCGATCGACCCGGAACGCAACGCGCCGCGGCCGTCGCGGCTGGAGGCCGCCGGCATCGCCGAGCAGGCCTTCGGCCGCGACTTCTACCGCCCGATCATGGACACGCTGTCGCGTCACGGCGGCTACCTGCGCAGCGAGGCCGGCACGCCGGCGAAGAAGGGCGAGCGGCGCTTCTACGTCTTCAGCTACGACTGGCGCCAGGACAACGTGCAGAGCGCCCGCGAGCTGCATGCGCTGATCGAGCAGGTGCGGCGCGACCACGGCGATCCGGCCTTGCGGGTCGACCTGGTCGCGCACAGCATGGGCGGCCTGGTCGCGCGCTACTACCTGCGCTTCGGCACGCGCGACGTGCTGGACGGCGAAGGCCAGCAGGTGACGATGGACGGCGCCTCGCGGGTGCGCAAGCTGGTGCTGCTGGGCGCACCCAACCTCGGCTCGGTGAGTTCGCTGCATGCCTTCCTCAGCGGCGAGCGCGTCGGCCTGCGGCGCATCGCGCCGCGCACGCTGGCCACCTTCCCGGGCGGCTACCAGCTGTTCCCGCACCCGCTGGCGAGCTGGCTGATCGGCATCGACGGCCGGCCGCTGGACGACGAGCTGTTCGACGCCGCGACCTGGCAGCGCCATGGCTGGTCGGTGTACGGCCCGGGCGCGCTGCCCGACCCGGCCGACGAAGCGGCGCTGCGCCGCTACTTCGTGCACCAGCTCGAGCGCGCGCGTCGCTTCGCGTGGATGCTGTCGGTGGCCGAGCCGGAGTCGCCGATCCGCTACGTGCTGTTCGGCGGCGACTGCCACCTGACGCCGGCGCGGCTGCTGGTCGAGCAGGTCGACGGCCGAGACCTGACCCGGCTGTCGCCGGAGGAGATCGCCGCGCCGCGGCCCGGCGTGGCCTACGACCAGCTGATGCTCGAGCCCGGCGACGGCCGCGTCACCAAGCCCTCGCTGCTGGCGCGCGAGACGCTGGACCCGAGCGCGCCGCAGCACGAGGACAGCTTCCTGCCGGTGGCCTACCCCTTCTTCCTGTGCGAGCACCACCAGGCGCTCACCGGCAACATCAACTTCCAGGACAACCTGCTGAACGTGCTGCTGACGCGACACCTGCCCTGGGACAGCGAGCGCCGCGCGCCGCCCTGAGCGCCTGTTTGCAATTTCGCACGAGTGTGCTAAATTGCGAAGCATGGACGCCAAGACCGACCGCAGCGAGCTGACCCGCGCGGCCATCCTCGACACCGCGCTCGAGATGGCCACCGCCGAGGGGCTGGAGTCGCTGAGCCTCGGCGAGGTGGCCCGCAAGCTGGGCCTCAGCAAGAGCGGCGTGTTCTCGCGCATCGGCTCGCGCGAGGCGCTGCAGCAAGCGGTCATCTCCGAGTTCGAGCGTCGCTTCGTGCAGGCGGTGGTGATCCCGGCGCTGCGCGAGCCGCGCGGCCTGCCGCGCCTGGACGCGCTGATGCGCCTGTGGCTGCAGCGGGCGCGCGACGTCGACATCCGCTCGGGCTGCATCTTCAGTGCCGGCGCCTTCGAGTTCGACGATCGCGAAGGCCCGCTGCGCGATGCGCTGCTGGACGGCGTGCTGCGCTGGCGCGCGGCGCTGCGGCGCAGCATCGTGCAGTCGATGGAAACCGGCGAACTGCGTGCCGACACCGACCCCGACCAGCTGGTGTTCGAGCTCGACGCCCTGTTCATCGCGCTGATGCGCGACGCGCGCTTCCTGCGCGACCCCAAGGCGGCCGACCGCGCCTGGGCCGCCTACCAGCGGCTCATGCGCGGCTTGCGGACCGACCCCCAGGACTGACGGAGCCGGCAATGCCTGAGCTTCGTCTTGGTCCGATCAAATTTCGCACAGTCGTGCGATATCGCCCGCAGCGCGGGCCTGCTCGTTGAAGGAGCTTGTCATGTGGATCTTCGCCATCGCCCTCGTCGCCTACCTCGTCTGGCGCGGCGCCGGCCGCGTCCTGGCCGTGCTGCACAGCATCCCGGCGTGCAACGCCGACTTCGACCTCGTCTGAGGTCAAGGCCTCGACGGCTCGGGCGCTCGTCGGTCCGGCCGTCCACCGCGGCGCCGATCTGCTCGGCGGCGAGCGGGTTCGCCGCCTCGCGCGGGGTCGCGCGCAACCCGCTGTTACGCGAAGGGCGCAACGCCCTGTCGCCCGGTCGACGAAAAGCGTCGCCCTTGTGACCATCGCCCGGCGCGCCTTCTGCGGCCCGGCCGAGGACCCGTGATCCAGTGCACGCGCCGCCGCTGCGGTCGGCCCGCGAGCCGCGTGCCCCCAGGCTCGCGGGCCATGGCACACAAGATGCACCTGTGCGGCCAACACGGCAGGAGGAACCCGCATGGCCCCGACCCTCAGACCCCGCTTGCGAACGCAAGCCGCCCGCGGCGGCACGCTCGCTTCGGTCTCCTCGATGCTGCGCCTCGCGGCGCGCGAGCGCCAGGCCAGCGCGGCAGCGCCCGGCTGGCTCAAGGGGCTGCAGCGGGCCCTGCGCTCGGCGGGCCCGGCCCAGGGTGCAGCGCCGATGAACGGCGTGCTGGCGGGCATGGAGTTCGCGCCCAGCGAGTGGCTGAACGGCCGTTGAGACGGACTCGAGAGCAAGCGTCGTTGGAATCTTCGAAGGCGAGCCCCCCATGAGCAGCAGCCCCCGCTTCAGCCTGGCGTCGCAGATGGCCCGTCTTGCCACGGTTCATCCGCGCGACAGCGGCTTCGGCGGACTCGGGACTGCGGCCTCGGGCAAGGGCCAGGTGCTGCCCACGCGCAGCGCCTCCCGGCAGCTCGAGCTGCCTTTCGTCATGCCCGCGGCGACGCCGCGGCCAAGGTTGCGGACTGGTTGACGTCCAAGGGGGAGCGGGCGGGTCGGGGTGGATGAGAGCGAGCCCCTGACCAGCACGTCCCGCTCCCCTCATTTTTTTCCCATGGAACTTCGCGCGCTGCGGCGTGCTGCATTGCCGCTGCGGCCGATCGGGCCTGCGCACGACCGCGACGCTGCTGCCTACACTGTGGCCAGCCTGCCCGGCAGCGGCCTACGGCTGCGGTTCAAGTCCGGTCTGCGATGGACGATAGAACGACGATGAGACGCCCCGACCGCGCCGGCCACGCATTGCGCGCCTGTGCGGCCGCCACGCTGCTGGCCGCGGCGGCCCCGGCCTTTGCGGCGCCCAGCCCGACACCGCCGCCGCCTGCCGTCGCTGACGCGGCCCTGCCGTCGCCTGCCGAGCTGCGTGCGCTGGCCGAGCGGGCCCGCAGCCGGCCCGACGCCACCGTGTCCAGCCTGCAGGCGCTGCGTGCCCGCAGCGCCGGCGCCGGCGCGGCGCGACTGGAGCTGCTGACCGTGCTGGGCTTGACGCTCGGTGACCAGAACCGCGCCGCCGCCATGGCCGAGGTCCAGCGCGAGCTGGAAACGCTGGCCCGCGACCAGGCCAGCGCCGCGGCGCGCGCCGCCGCGCTGGCGGTCGCTGCCAACCTCGAGCGCCAGCAGGGCGAGCTGGGGCGTGCGGAGGCCGACCTGGGCACGGCGCTCGGGCTCAGTCCGGCGCCGGCGGTGAGCGTCGAGCGCTTTCGCCTGCATCACATGCTGACGCGGGTGCGCTACGAGCGCGGCGACCTCGACCAGGCGCTGGCCGCGGCGCAGGAGACTGCGCGCATCGCGCGCGCGCTGCAAGGCGAGCCGGATGGCGCCTTGCTGCAGGCGCGGGCTCTGGACCAATTGGCCTATGTCCTGCAGCGGGCCGGGCAGAACGAGCGCGCGCTCGAGCTCAACGCCCAGGCCTGGCAGTGGGCGGTGCGCGCCGACGACCCGGCCGAGCAATCGCGCGTGCGCAACACCGAGGGCAACATCCTCAGCAACATCGACTCGCCGGCGCGCAGCCTCGTGTCCTTCAACGCCGCGCTGGCGCTGGCCCGCGAGGCCGGCTGGAAGGCGCAGGAGGTGCTGGTGCTCAGCAACGTCGCCGACGCCCACCTGCGCGGTGGCGCCTTCGAGGCCGCGCTCGCTGCCTCGCAGCAGGCGCTGGCCGGTGCGCGCGCGCTGGGCGACAGTGGCGCCGAGTCGCTCGCGCTGACCAACCTGGGCCTGGCCGAAGTCGGCCTGCGGCGCGTCGATGCCGGCCGCCAGCACATCGACCAGGCCCTGGCGATCGAGCGCCGCAAGGGCGCACGGGCCGAGGAGGCGGCCATCCTGGTCGATGCCGCCGCGGCCTATGAGCGGGCCGGCGACCTGCGCGCCGCGATCGCGGCCCACCACCAGCTGCGCGGGCTGCAGGACCGCCTGGGCCAGCGCGACCACCAGCGGGCCGTGCTCGACCTGCAGGAGCGCTACGAGCGCGAGCAGCGCGAGCGCGAGATGGCGGCGCTCAGCCAGCAAGGCGCGATGCAGGACGCCGAGCTGCGCGGCCACGGCATGCGCCAGCGCGCCTGGGCGCTCGGGACCGCGGCCGGCGTGCTGCTGCTGGCGCTGGGCGCCTTGCTGCTGCGCCAGGACCGGCGCGACAACCGCGCCATGGCGCAGGCCAACGAGCAGCTGCGCGTGCAGGGCGGGCAGGACCCGCTGACCGGGCTGTCCAACCGGCGCCATGTCCAGGCCGTGCTGCGCGAGCGGCCCGCGGCCTTCACCGGCACGCTGCTGATGCTCGATCTCGATCACTTCAAGCGTGTCAACGACAGCATCGGGCACGCCGCGGGCGATGCGGTGCTCGGCGAGGTTGCACGGCGGCTGCGCGAGGTGCTGCGCGAAGCCGACCTGCTGGCACGCTGGGGCGGAGAGGAATTCCTGATGCTGCTGCCGGCGCTGCCTGCCGAGCAGGCCGAGCAGCTGGTCGAGCGCCTGCTGGCGGCGATCGGCGGGACGCCCTTCGAGGTCGGCGCGCACCGACGGCCGGTCACGGCCTCGATCGGCTTCGCGACCTTCCCGCTGGCGCCGGCCCAGCTGGCGCTGCCGTGGGAGCGCGCCGTCGCGCTGGTCGATGCCGCCTTGTTCCACGCCAAGGCCGAGGGCCGCAACCGGGCGTGCGGCATCCGGCTGATGCGGGCCGCCGACGAGGCCGCGGTGGCGGCCATCGAGCGTGCGCTGGCCACGGCCTGGCGTCGCGGCGACCTGGCCCTGGCCGAGGTGATGGGCCCGGCGACACAGGCCGCGCAGGCGGAGTGGGTGGCGTGAAGCCGTCGTGGCATCGCTGGGGCGCCGCGTGGCTGCTGGCGGTGGCGTTCGGCACGGCTGCCGCGGCGACGCCTTCGACCCCGTCGGCGCCGCTGCCGGGCAGCGAGACGCTCGCGGCCCTGGACACCGCACAGCGTGCCATCGCCAGCGACCCGGAGCTCGCCACGCAGCGTCTGCGCCTGCTGACCGTATCCGGCTCGCCGGCGCAACGCGCGCTGGCGCACTGGCTGCTGGACGGCGTGCACGAATCGCGGCACGACGCCGCCGCGGCGCGCGCCGCGGCCGAGTGGCTGTCCCGGGAGACCGAGCCGCTGCTGCGCAGCGTCGGAGCGCTGGTGCGCGCGCGCCTGGCGCGTGACGCGGGCCAGCTCGACGTCGCCGGCCGCGAGGCGCGCCAGGCGATGAGCGGCATCGAGCAGGCCTACGCAGACGCCCGGCCCGGCGTGCTCGACGATGCGCTGCGCGCCGAGGCCTTCCGCGTGCTCGGCAGCGTCACCGGGGCGACCGGCCAGCTCGAGGACGGCATGCGGCAGCTGCGCACCGCCCGCCACCTGGCGCGCGCGCTGCACGACGTGCCGCGCGAGGCCCTGGCCCTCGACGACGAGGCCCAGCTGTTGGCGGGCTACGGCTACGTCGAGCGCGCGCAGGCGGCGCAGGGCGAGGCGTGGCGGCTGCTGCTGTCCGCGGCACCGCCCGAGCCGGCCCTGCAGGCGCGCCTGCTGATCGGCCAGCTGCGGCTGGCCCTGCAACGCGGCCAGCACGAGCTGGGCAAGCTGCTGGCGCAGCGCGCGCTCGCCAAGGCCGACGAGGCCGATGCGCCGCGGCTGCGCGGCACCGCCCTGGCGCTGGGTGCGCAGGCGCTGCGCCTGGCCGCCGAGCCGACCCCGGCCAGGCGCTCGGCCGAAGCGGCGCTGGCGGCCCTGGCCGAGCTGCCGGCGGATGCGCCCCAGCGTCGCAACGCGCAGGCCCAGCTCGGCCTGGCGCGCATCGCGCTCGGCCAGACGGTGGCGGGCCGCCAGGATGTCGAGGAGGCGCTGCGCCACGGGCCGACCGATCCCCTGGCCGAGGCGCTGCTGCGCCAGCTCGACGAGGCGCTGGCGGCGGCCGGCGACGCGCGCGGCGCGCTCGAGGTCTTCCACCGCGAGCGGGCGCTGCACGATGCACGGCTGGCGCGCGAACGCGCGGTCGTCTTGGGCGAGCTGCAGGCCCGCCACGACAGCGCGCGGCAGCAGCGCAGCTTCGAGGCGCTCAACCGCGGCAACGCGCTCAAGGCCGCCGAACTCGAGCAACGCGCGCTTCAGCAGCGCGCGCTGTGGCTGGCGGCGCTGGTGGTGGCGCTGGCGCTCGCCGTGCTGATGCTCCTATACCGGCGCGTGCGCCGCACCCGCGCTCAGCTCGCGGCGCGCCAGTCCCAGCTGCGCGAGCTGAGCGAGCGCGACCCGCTGACGCGCCTGGCCAACCGGCGCCACTTCCAGACCGCGATGAAGGCGCGCGGCCTCGACCGCGCGTTCGAGGGCGCGCTGCTGCTGCTCGACATCGACCACTTCAAGCGCATCAACGACGCCCACGGCCACGCCGCCGGCGACGCGGTGCTGGCCGAGGTGGCGCGTCGCATCGAGCGCACCGCGCGCAGCGACGACCTGATCGTGCGCTGGGGCGGCGAGGAGTTCCTGATCGTCTCGCTCAAGCTGCCGCCGGCGCGCTTGCCTGCGCTGGCGCTGCGGCTGCTGCGCGCCGTCGGTGGCGAGCCGGTCGAGACGCCGGCCGGGCCGCTGACCGTGACGGCCTCGATCGGCCATGCGCGCTTCCCGCTGCCCGGCTGCCTGCCGATCGGCTGGGAGCGGGCGCTGCACCTGGTCGACGGCGCGCTCTACCTGGCCAAGCGCCAGGGCCGCCATCGCGCCATCGGCATCGAGCGTGTGCGGGCGGTCGACGACGCGGCCCTGCGTGCGATCGAGCAGGACCTCGAGGCGGCGGTGCAGGATGGCCTCGCCGAGCTGCTGCGGCTCGAGGGCGCGCCGCGCACCGCCGACTCAGCCCGCGCCGCGCCGCGCCGCGAGGTGGCGGTCCAGGCAACGCAGTAGCTCGGCGATGTCGACCGGCTTGGTCAGGTAGTCGTCGAAACCGCGCTCGCGTGCCACGCGCACGTTGTGCGGCAGCGCGTCGGCCGACAGCGCGATGCGCGGCACGCCGCGCAGCCCTTCGTCGTCGCGCAGCGCGTCCAGCACGTCCAGCCCGGTCATGTCGCCCAGGTGCATGTCGATCAGCAGCAGGTCCGGCGGCTGGCTGCGCGCGCTGGCGATGGCCTCGCGGCCGTTGCGCGCGATGCGCAGCTCGCAGCCGCTGCGCATCAACAGCAGCTGCTCGATCAGCTCGACATTGAGGCGGTTGTCCTCGGCATACAGCACGGTGTGCCGGCCCGCGCCCTCGCCGCCGTGCGACGGCGAAGGCATCGCCGGCTGGCGCAGCGGCAGCGTGCGGGGCAGCTCGATGCTGAAGGTCGAGCCCTTGCCGGGCTCGCTGTAGACCGACACGCTCCCGGCCATCAGGTCCAGCAGCCGCCGCGTGATCGCCAGGCCCAGGCCGGTGCCCTCGACGGCGCTGCGCTCGGCGCCGAGGCGGTTGAACGGCTCGAACAGGTGCTGCTGCTGCGCCGGTGTGAGGCCGACGCCGGTGTCGCTGATGGCGATCAGCACCCGGTCGTCGCCGAGCGCCTGGCTCTCGACCACGACCCGGCCGCCCGAGTGGTTGTACTTGACGGCGTTGCTCAGCAGGTTGACCAGCACCTGGCGCAGTCGCATCGGGTCGGCGCGCACGTGCAGCCGCGCCTCGGCCTCGGCGCTGCGACGCAGCAGCGCGATGCCGCTGGCGCGCGCGGTCGGCGCCACCAGCGCGATCGACTCGTCGATCAGCGTGGCCACCGACAGCGGCTGCGGCGCCAGCGGCAGGCTGCCGGCCTCGATGCGCGACAGGTCCAGCACGTCGCCGATCATCGCCAGCAGGTGCTGGCCGGCGCGCTCGATGTGGCCGACGCGCGTGCGCTGGCCCTCGACCAGCGGCGACGAGGCATCGCCGAGCAGCAGCTGCGCGAAGCCCAGCACCGCGTTGAGCGGCGTGCGCAGCTCGTGGCTCATGCGCGAGAGGAACTCGGTCTTGGCCTCGTTGGCGCGCTCGGCCGCCCGGGCGTTGAGCATCGCGATGTCGAGCTGCTTGCGATCGGTGATGTCGCTGATGTAGCCGTGCCACAGCGTGCCGCCGTCGGGCAGGCGCTGCGGCGTGCCATGCGCCTCGACCCAGCGCCGGCCGAGCGTCGGGTGGTCGATCTCGAACTCCAGCGCCCAGGGCTGCAGCGACCGGCCCGACTCGTCCAGCGTCTCCCAGACGCGCTTGCGCTGGCCCTTGACGACGCGCTCGATCATCAGGCGCGCGTCGCCGCGCACCGGGCCGTCGGGGTCGAGGTCGAACAGCGTGCGCAGTCCGGCGCTGGCGAAGGGCACGGTGGCACGGCCGGCGGGGTCGGCGTGGAACTGCATCAGCACGCCGGGCACGCGGCTCGTCAGCTCGGTGAACAGCAGGTCGCGCTCGTGCAGCGCGGCTTCGGCGCGCTTGCGCTGGCCGATGTCGAGGACGATCGTCACCGTGTGCTCGAAGCGGCCCGCGGCGTCGAAGACCGGGGCGGTGGCGAGCTGGGCCCACACCGTGCTGCCGTCCGGTCGCAGGTAGCGCTTCTCGAAGCTGTGGTGGGTCGACTGGCCGGCCACCATGCGCTGCAGCAGCGTCTCGTCGGTCGGCAGGTCGTCGGGATGGGTGATGTCCTGGAAGCGCTTGCGCAGCAGCTCCAGCCGTGGCCAGCCGGTGATCTGGCACATGCGATCGTTGACGTCGATGAAGTGGCCGCTGCGGTCGACCTGCGCCAGCCCGGCGCCGGCCAGCTCGAAGCTGCGTCGCCAGCGCTCGTCGCTCTCGGTCAGCCGCGCTTCCGCGGCGCGCCGCTGGCGGTCGAGCTGCACCGCCGCGATGATCCCGGCCATCGTCTGGAACAGCGGATCCCAGTCCTGCAGCAGGGCCTCGCTGTAGCCGCCGGGCCGGTTGGCCAGGCCGATCATGCCGACCATGTCGCCGCCATAGTGCAGCGGCACGCCGAGGAAGGCGTTCAGCGGCGTGTGGCCCTGGGGCAGCCCGCCGCCGCTGCGCGGGTCGTTGGGCGCGTCGTTGGCGATCACCGGCGCGCCGCTGACCAGCCCGGCACCGAACAGCGTCTTCAGGTTGCGGAACTCGATGCCGTTGACGCGTTCGCGCTCCACCATCGCCCGGGTCGGCGCGTCCCAGGCAATGTTGGTCATCGTGAAGATCTTCAGGAAAGGCGCGCCCTGGTCGTCGCGCCAGACCTCGGCGATGAAACCGTACTCGCTCTCGCACAGCCGGAGCAGGTCGGGCAGCATGGCGTCGAAGACGCGATGGGGCTCGTCGCTGCGCACGAAGCGCGACTGGAGCTGGCGGATCAGCGCGAGCAGTTCGGCGGGCATGGCGTCAGGCGGCAGCGGCAGCGGCTGGTGCCGATGCTAAGCCAGCGCCCGCCGGGTGGCCTCCCGCCGCCCGGGGGCGGGCCGCGCTCAGGTCGGCCTGGCCAGCCCGAGGCGCTCGACCACGGCCTTCTCGCGCGTCGAGGTCTCGGCCGCGAACCGGGCGTAGGCGGCCGGGCTCATGTACATCAGCGCCTGGTCGTACTTGGCCAGCGCCTCGACGTGGTTGGGCATCTCCATCGCCTGCTTGAAGGCGTCGTGGATGCGCTGCACCAGCGCCGGGTCCATGCCCTTGGGGCCGCCCAGGCCGTAGGGCGAGGCCTGCACGATGCCCAGGCCCAGGTCCTTGAGCGTCGGCACGTCGGGGAACTTGGCCAGGCGCTGCTCGCCCCAGGTGTTGAGCACCCGCAGCTTGCCGGCCGCGACGTGCGGCGCGAAGCCGGTCGAGTCGGCCGCGGCCATGATCTGCCCGCCGAGGATGGACTGCATCAGGTCGGCGCTGCCCTTGTACGGGATGTGGTTCAGCGTGATGCCGAGCTTGAGCGCGATCTCCTCCATCGTCAGGTGCGGGCTGGTCAGGATGCCGGTCGAGCCGTAGCTCAACTGGCCCGGGTTGGCCTTCGCGTAGGCGACGAAGTCGGCCCAGGTCTTGATCGGTGACTCGGCCGGCACGACCACGCCGAAGGCATAGCCGGTGATGCCGATGATGTAGCTCAGGTCCTTGAGCGGATCCCAGGCGATCTTCTGCGTGTAGGGCAGGCGGAACACGCCGAGCGGGATCTGCGCGACCGTGTAGCCGTCGGGCTTGCTCTGCTGCAGTTGCTGGGCCGGCAGCGTGCCGCCGGCGCCGGGCTTGTTCTCGACGATCACCGTCTGGCCGAGCAGCTTGCCGGCGTTCTCGGCCAGCACGCGCATCGTGATGTCGGTCGGTCCGCCGGCCGGGAAGGCGACCAGCAGCTTGATCGCTTGCGCGGGCCAGGCCGTCTGCGCGCGCAGCGCCGGCAGCGCGACGAGCGCAGCGCTGCCGGCCAGGGTCTTGAGCAGGGTGCGGCGTTGCGTCATGGCGGTCTCCGTCGGGTGGCGAAGCGGCGAGCTTGGCACCCGGCCCGCGCGCCCGCATCGGGATTTCGCCGAACGTCGCGATGCCGTCGTGCGGCACACTGATCCTCGCCCCGCCACGCCCTGTCGCCGAGGAGACATCATGACCGTCCAGCGCCGCTCCGTCCTCGCCCTGCTCGCCGCTGCGCCGGCAGGCCTGCATGCACAGGCAGCGTGGCCGACCCGGCCGGTGCGCATCGTCGTGCCCTTCGCCGCCGGCGGCACCACCGACATCCTGGCGCGCGCGCTCGCGCCCGAGCTGCAGAAAGTCTTCGGCCAGGCCTTCGTGGTCGACAACAAGCCGGGCGCCGGCGGCAATCTCGGCGCGGCCGAGGTCGCGCGCGCCAACGACGGCCACACGCTGCTGATGGGCACCGTCGGCACGCACGGCATCAACGCCTCGCTGTACCCCAAGTTGCCCTACGACCCGGTCAAGGACTTCGTGCCGGTGACGCTGGTCGCGGCCGTGCCCAATGTGCTGGTGATGAATCCGGCCAAGGCCGACGCGCTGGGCATCAAGGGCGTGCCCGATCTCATCCGCTACGCCAGGGCCAACCCCGGCAAGCTCAACATGGCCTCCAGCGGCAACGGCACCTCGATCCACCTGAGCGGCGAGCTCTTCAAGAGCATGACCGGCAGCTTCATGGTCCATTTCCCTTACCGCGGCTCGGGCCCGGCGCTGCTGGACCTGATCGGCGGCACGATGGACCTGATGTTCGACAACCTGCCCTCGGCCATGCCGCAGATCCGCGCCGGCAAGCTCAAGGCCCTGGCCGTCACCAGCGCCGAGCGCTCGCAGGCGCTGCCGGACCTGCCGACCCTCGCCGAGGCCGGCCCGGTGAAGGGCTACGAGGCCAGTTCGTGGTTCGGCCTGCTGGCGCCGGCCGGCACGCCGGGGGACATCGTCGCGCGACTGCAGCAGGAGACCGCCAAGGCCCTGGGCGCGCCGGCGCTGAAGGAGCGGCTGCTGTCGCAAGGCGCGATCCCGAGCGGCATGACCAGCGCCGAGTTCGCGAAGCTGATCGACAGCGAGACGAAGAAGTGGGCACAGGTCGTGAAGGTGTCGGGCGCCAAGGTCGACTGAGCAAGGGCGCGTGCGATCGCCGCGGCGGAGCGCGGCATCTTTGGCCGCAATCGCGTGCCGGCCGGGGACGACGGGCGACCGGCTCCGTCCATGTCCCCCGGCCGGCTTCGCTGCCCGCGCCAGGCCCGGCCAGAGGAATCGGTCGCCTACGCGGCGTCCAGCGCGGGGTAGTCGATGTAGCCCTCGGCCCCGCCGCCGTACAGGGTCTTGCGGTCCACGGCTTGCAGCGCTGCGTTGCTTTGCAGCCGTTCGACCAGGTCCGGGTTGCTGATGTAGGGTCGGCCGAAGGCCACGACGTCCGCCGCGCCCGAGGCCACGGCGTCGAGCGCCATCTGGCGGTCGTAGCCGTTGTTGACCATCCACGGCGCCTTCGCGCGCTCGCGCAGCGCCTGGTAGTCGAAGGGCGCGCCATTCGCCAACACGTCGCGCGGCCCACCGGTCGCGCCCTCGATCACGTGCAGGAAGGCGAGCTTCAGCGGCGCCAGGCGCTCGGCGACATGATTGAACAGCGGCTGCGGGTCCGAGTCGCTGGCGTCGTTGGCCGGCGTCACCGGCGACAGGCGCAGTCCGGTGCGACCGGCGCCGATCTCGTCCGTGATGGCCTGCATCACCTCGATCAGCAGGCGCGCGCGGTTCTCGATCGAGCCGCCATAGGCGTCGGTGCGCCGGTTCATGCCGTCGCGCAGGAACTGGTCGAGCAGGTAGCCGTTGGCGCCGTGGACCTCGACACCGTCGAAGCCGGCCTCGATGGCGTGGCGCGCGGCGACGCGGTACTGCTCGACGATCCCCGGCAGTTCCTCGAGAGCCAGTGCACGCGGCGCCGAGACCTCCTCGAAGCCCTTCGCGGTGAAGGTCTTGGTGTGGGCCCGCAGCGCCGACGGGGCCACGGGCAGCTCGCCCTCGGGCAGCAGCGAGACGTGCGAAATCCGGCCGACGTGCCACAGCTGCACCACGATCTTGCCGCCGCGCTCGTGCACCGCGCGGGTCACGGCCTGCCAGCCTTCGATCTGTTCGCGGCTGTAGATCCCCGGGGTGTCGAGGTAGCCCTGGCCCAGCGGCGAGATCTGCGTCGCTTCGGTGACGATCAGCCCGGCCTTGGCACGCTGCGCGTAGTAGGTGACCGCCAGCGGCGAGGGCACGCGACCCGGGGCGGCCCGGTTGCGCGTCAGCGGTGCCATCACCACGCGGTTGGCCAGGGCGATGTCGCCGAGGCGGATGGGGTCGAAGAGGCCGGGCATGCGGGATTCCTTCACGGAAGAGTTCCGGTCACTCTAAAAGCAAGGCCAAAGGCGCGCTGCAGCAAGCTCTCTCGTTGCGTGCTTGCTTCTAGCATGCGGCATGGCCATCGATCCCGCCCTGCGCAACCTCGACATCGACCTGCCGGCCTGCCCGCAGGTCCTGGTGAAGCTCTCGCTGCTGATGCACGACGAGGATGCCAACCTGCAATCCATCGCGTCGCTGATCGAGACCGACATGGCGCTGGCTTCGGCGGTCGTGCGCACGGTCAACTCGGCGCTGTTCGGCCTGCTGCGGCGCGTCGAGTCGGTGCCCGAGGCGGCGCGCTACCTCGGCACGCGCGAGGTGTCGGCGCTGACCTTCGAGATCGGCCTGCGCGGCGCCTTCCCGCCGAGCCCGCTGCTCACCGCCCTGTGGGCCCGCGCCGGCAAGCGCGGTCTCGCGATGGGCCGTGCGGCCCAGGCGCTCGACGTCGATCCCTGGCTGGCCCACACCGCCGGCCTGTTCGCCGAGAGCGGCCAGGCCGCGCTGGCGGCCCACGACGGCCCGACCTACGAGGCCCTGGTCGCGCTGGCCCCCGATGCGCTGGCCCAGTTGCAGGCCGAGGCCGCGGCCTACGGCGCCACGCATGCCGCACTGGGTGCGGCGCTGTGCCAGGCCTGGGGCCTGTCCGGCGATGTCGCCGCCAGCGTGCGGCTGCGTCCGGCGGTGCTGCGCAGCCTGGCGGTGGTCGACACCGGCCACGGCGCCGACCGCGATGCCGGCGAAGAGATGTCCGCGCCGTGGCTGACCGAGCCGCTGTCGGTGCAGCGCCTGCTGGTGCTGGCCGCGGTGGTCGACGCCGCGCTCGACGGCAGCGCCGACGCGGCCCTGGCGCGCCTGTGTGCGGCCCTCGGCGCGAGCGCCGGGCTGGACGCCGCGCTGCTGCACGAGGCCGTCGCCGCCAGCGTGTCGCGCCTGGGCGAGTAAGCCTCGTCGGCGCCTGGCGCCGACGGCGCTCAGGCGATCACCGTCGCCAGCAGGCCGACGACGCCCAGGCCCAGCGCCGCCAGCGCGTCGCCGGCGATCAGGCCGCCGCCGAGCAGCGAGGTGGTGCTCATGTCGCTGGGCAAAGCCTCGCTACGCTGCTTGCTCGGCTCTCCGACCGCGACCCACTTGCCATCGACGAGCGCTTCCACTGCGTTGGCTTCGCGGCGCTGCTCAAGCCGCCGAGTGATCCAGTTGGCGACGCTGCTGATCACGCCGCCGATCGCGAGCCAGGCCGAGGTGGCGATGCCGAAGAAGGTGCCGAAG
>CAZTTC010000007.1:37201-42515 GCA_964616015.1 uncultured Methylibium sp.
CACGCCGCCGATCGCGAGCCAGGCCGAGGTGGCGATGCCGAAGAAGGTGCCGAAGGAATAGGCGTAGGGCGAGGGCAGCACGACCGCGTCGATGACGAAGTCGCTCGCGCCCCCGACCTTGCCGCTGGTCTTGAAGCGCTGGTAGGCCGCGGTCGAGAACAGCCAGCGGCGCACGACCTGCACCGCCAGGCCGAGCGCAATGCCCAGCACGATGGCGTGGCGCTGGTAGGGCTTGTCGTCGGTCAGGCTGCGCAGCGCGCCGACGAACTTGTAGGTCATCGCCGACTGCCACTGGGCCGGTGCATCCGCGGCCTTGAGCACCGTCTGGTCCAGCGCCAGCACCGGGTAGGCGCTCATGAAGAGCTTGGCGAAGCCGACCGTCAGCACGGCGCCGACCACCAGGCCCAGCACCTGGAAGCGGAACTGCAGCGTGCGCGGCGTGCCCAGCCGCCAGCCGGTCGAGCGGTCCTGCTGCATGTCGCTGCCGACGCTGCAGGCCACCAGCAGGATGCCGCCGGCCATCAGGCCGACGGTCGGGTCCTTCAGGCCCAGCGCGGCCATCAGCACGATCGCGGCGACGAAGGCGGCCGAGATCGGTGCCGAGTCGCTGATCCCCAGCGAGATGCCGACGACCAGCGAGAACACCAGCACCAGCAGCACCGCCAGCACCAGGAAGCCGACCGGCTGCTGCAGCACGGTCGCGCCCAGCACCACCACCATCGCACCCCAGAACACGATCCACGCCACCAGGCGCGGGTAGTTCATGCGCTTCCACGCGGCCTCGGGTTCGGCGGCCGCGACCGGCGGCGACTGCCAGCGTCGCCAGGCCTCGATCAGCAGCTCGCCGATGTCGAGGATCGCGGCCCCCATGATCAGCCCGAGGCCGATCAGGAAGGTGATCTTGCGGAAAGGCTCGTCGGGCTGCAGCCAGCCGATGTCGACGAAGGTCGGGATCAGCATCGAGCCGGTCAGGCCCGCGACCAGCGCCGCGACGCCGATGCGCGCGCCGACCAGCATGCCGGCGCCCAGCGTCGAGGTCGACAGCTCGATCGCGCCCAGTGCCGCCACCTTGGCCGAGGCCAGGCCACCGCCGATGCCGAGCGCGATGCCGCTGCCCAGGCGCGCGACCGAGCGCTTGAGCAGCGCCGGGTCGGTGAGGGCGCGCAGGATGTTCGCGACCGCGAAGCCGGACGGGAAGGTGAGCTGCAGCCGGTCGACCAGGATCGGCGTGTACAGCATGCCGACACCGGCGCCGAACATGCCGATGGCCCCCATGAACAGCATCAGCTGCCAGGCCGGCGGCTGGGGCAGGCCCATCCACACCATGGCCTGGATCAGCACGCCCATGCCCGACATGCCGGCCACCGAGGCCGCGGCGGTCTGCATGTAGTTGGCGCCATGCTTGCCCTCGGGCCCGTAGCCCAGGGTCACCGTCGATCCGAGGATCCCCGCGACGACCTGCCCGCCGACGAAGAAGCCGATCGAGAAGTTCATGTACGAGGCCGTCACCCCGCCCAGCGGACCGAGCACGAAGATGCCCAGCGCGGCCAGCATCAGGTAGTACTGCCAGGAGCCGATGGCCGGCAGCCAGGCCCAGCGTTGGCCGGTGACAGGGGCGGCGCGCTCGAAGGCGCCCGGGGCGGTCGGGAGGGGAGTGCTCATGACGGGGCCGGCGACGGCTCGACCGGATGGGTCGGCCGGCGCCTGGGCGGCTCGGGAATTTGCGGTGCGCGGATTGTCACGGCGGCGCGGGCTGGCACGATAGAGGCCCGACCCTTTTGTATGACAAAGGCCTGACCATGCAACGCCGTCCCGTGGTGTTTGGCGCGCTGGGCGCGGCAGCGGCCCTGCGCCCCGCCGGCGCGGCGGCCGGCGAGCGCGTCGTCTTCGCCACCAACTGGAAGGCCCAGGCCGCGCACGGCGGCTTCTACCAGGCGCTGGCCGATGGCAGCTACGCCCGGGCCGGGCTGGACGTGCAGATCCGCCCCGGCGGGCCGCAGGTCAACCACCGGCCGCTGCTGCCGGCCGGGCGCATCGACTTCCTCATGACCGGCAACCTGCTGCACAGCTTCGACAACGTGAAGAACGGCGTGCCGACGGTGGCGGTGGCGGCGATGTTCCAGAAGGATCCGCAGGCGCTGTTCGCGCACCCTGGCGCCTACCCGCGCTTCGAGGATCTGAAGCGCACGCCGGTGGCCTGGATCGCGAAGGACGCGCAGTTCAGCTGGTGGGCCTGGCTCACGCGCGTGCACGGTTTCCGCGACGAGCAGCTGCGCCCCTACGCCTACAACCTGGGCCCTTTCCTCGCCAACCGGCAGAGCATCCAGCAGGGCTACGCGATCGAGGAGCCGATCTCGATCGAGCGCCAGGGCGGCTTCGTGCCGCAGACGCACCTGCTGGCCGATCATGGCTTCTCGACCTATTCGACGCTGATCGAAGCGACCGCCGAGACGGTGGCGAAGCGACCTGCGCTGGTGCAGCGCTTCGTCGACGCGTCGATCCTGGGCTGGGTCAACTACCTGCACGGCGACCGCCGCGCGGCCGATGCGCTGATCCTGCGCGACAACCCGGACATGACGGCCGAGACCATCGCGAAGTCGGTCGCGCTGATGAAGACGCTGGGCATCGTCGACTCCGGCGAGGCCGCATCGCGCGGCATCGGCACGATGCAGCCCGAACGCGTGCGCGACTTCTTCGATCAGATGGTCCGGGCCGGCCTGTACCGGGCGGGCGAGGTGGACCTCGCCAAGGTGGCGACGACGCAGTTCGTGAACCGCGGCGTCGGCGTGGCGGCGAGCCGCGGCCTGCGGGGCGTGCGCTAGCGCGCGCGCCGGCGCCGGTTGCTGACGGAGCGCAGCACGCCCAGCAGCTCCTCGACCTCGATCGGCTTGGGCAGGAAGGCGTCGCCGCCGGCCAGCGTGGCGCGCACGCGGTCGCTGGCCGAGGCCTTGGCGCCCATCAGCACGACGGTCGGCGCGCCCTTGCGGCGCTGCTTGATCTGCTGGCACAGGCTCAGGCCGTCCAGGCCCATCATGTCGACGTCGGTGAAGACGACGCGAAAGCGGCGCTGGGTCAGTTCGGCCAGCGCCTGCTCGCCGCTGACCGCCTCGGTGACGCGGCAGCCGAGCTTGCCGAGCTGGACCTGCAGGAAGCGGCGCGCGATGTCGGTGTCGTCGACCACCAGCACGTCGATGTCGAAGTGGGCCACGGCCGGTGCGGCGGCGGTGCGGCTGCGCTTGGCTTCGACGGGGGTCGAGGCATAGGGGTCGGCCACCGACTGGCGCGCCACGACCAGCGTCTCCAGCGCGCGTGCCACCTGGGTCGGGTCGATGGGCCGGGCCAGATGCATGATGGCGCCCTTGGGCAGCTGCGCGCCGACGAACACGCCCCAGTCCATGCGGCCGGCGCTGCGCACCGCCTCGACGGCCGAGCCGCGATCGGCATCGACCACGCAAAAATCGCTGTCGGCCAGCGCCGTCACCGGGTCGAAGCCGAGTTTCGGCGTCGCCACCAGCCGGAAGTAGCTCTCCAGCGCCTGCCGCTCGAAAGCACTGAAGCCCTGGAGCGCCACGCGGTAGCGCGTGCTCAAGCCGACCTCCGGGGGGCGGGGAAGTTCGGTCCATTCATGCATCGCATGCTCGGGCCTGGGCTGCGGGGCGTCAATCCCACTTCTTCGCCAGACGCCATGGGCCCTTAGGGGTGGACTAGCATCGGGCTTCGCCACCGTCGGCGTCCCCGGAGCCCCGCGATGACCACCGTCTACGACTTCGAAGCCCAGACCATCACTGGCCAGAAGGTCGCCCTGGCCGACTGCCGGGGTCAGGTGCTGCTGATCGTCAACACGGCCAGCGCCTGCGGCTTCACGCCGCAGTTCGCCGGACTCGAGACGCTGTGGAAGGAATACGGTCCCCGCGGGCTTGCCGTGCTGGGCTTTCCGAGCAACGAGTTCGGCGCCCAGGACCCGGGCAGCAACGACGAGATCGCGAGCTTCTGCCAGCTCAACTACGGCGTCAGCTTCCCGATGATGGCCAAGGTCGAGGTCAACGGCCCCAAGGCGCACCCGCTGTACCGCTGGCTGACCCAGGAGGCCAAGGGACTGCTCGGCACCCAGGCCATCAAGTGGAACTTCACCAAGTTCCTGGTCGGCAAGGACGGCAAGGTCCTCAAGCGCTACGCGCCGACCGACAAGCCCGAGTCGCTGAAGAAGGACATCGAAGCCGCGCTGGCGGCCTGAGCCCACCATCGAGCCCATGCCCATGTTCGAGCACGTCGAGCCCTACGCGGGCGACCCCATCCTCAGCCTCAACGAGGACTTCCAGAAGGACCCGCGGCCGCACAAGGTCAACCTCAGCATCGGCATCTACTTCGACGCGGCCGGGCGCATCCCGGTGCTCGAGTCGGTGCGGCGCGCCGAGACCCTGCTGCTCGAGGCCGGCGGCCCGAAGTCCTACCTGCCGATCGAGGGCGCTGCCAATTTCCGGCGCGAAGTGCAGACGCTGCTGTTCGGGGCCGAGCACGAGGCGGTGCGCACCGGGCGCATCGCGACGATCCAGTCGGTCGGCTCCAGCGGCGGACTCAAGGTCGGCGCCGACTTCATCGCGCGCTGGTTCCCGGGCAGCGCGGTCTGGGTCAGCGACCCGACCTGGGACAACCACCGCGCGATGTTCGAGGGCGCGGGGCTGAAGGTCCACAGCTACCCCTATTACGACCCTGCGACCGGCGGGCTGAAGTTCGACGCCATGCTGGCCGCGCTGCGCACGCTGCCGCCGAAGAGCATCGTGCTGCTGCACGCCTGCTGCCACAACCCGACCGGCGTGGACCTGAGTGCGGCGCAGTGGGACGCCTTGATCCCGCTGCTGCGCGAGCGCCGCCTGCTGCCCTACCTGGACCTGGCCTACCAGGGCTTCGGCGACGGCATCGAGGCCGACGCCTACGCCGTGCGCGCGCTGGCCGCGGCCGGCGTGCCCGGCTTCGTCGCCAACTCCTTCAGCAAGAGCATGAGCGTCTACGGCGAACGCTGCGGTGCGCTCAGCGTGGTCTGCCCGGACGCGCGCGAGGCTGACCAGGTGCTGGGCCAGCTGAAGGCGACGGTGCGCCGCAACTACTCCAGCCCGCCGATCCATGGCGGCCAGATCGTCGCGTCCGTGCTGGGCATGCCGGCGCTGCGGTCGTCGTGGGAGGGCGAGCTCGCGGCCATGCGCGACCGCATCCTGGCCATGCGGCGCGCGCTGCACGACGTGCTGGCCGCCCGGCTGCCGGGCCGCGACTTCGGCTACTTCCTCAGCCAGCGCGGCATGTTCAGCTACACCGGCCT
>CAZTTC010000008.1:0-41273 GCA_964616015.1 uncultured Methylibium sp.
TCTTGTTGACGAAGGTGATGATGGGCGTGTCGCGCTGGCGGCAGACCTCGATCAGCCGGCGCGTCTGCGGCTCCACGCCGTTGGCCGCATCGATCACCATCAGCGCCGAGTCCACCGCGGTCAGCACGCGGTAGGTGTCTTCCGAGAAGTCCTTGTGGCCCGGCGTGTCGAGCAGGTTGATCACGCAGTCGCGGTAGAGCATCTGCATGACCGAGCTGGCGACCGAGATGCCGCGCTGCTTCTCGATCTCCATCCAGTCGGAGGTCGCGTGCCGCGAGGCCTTGCGCGCCTTCACCGACCCGGCGATGTGGATGGCGCCGGAGAACAGCAGCAGCTTCTCGGTCAGCGTGGTCTTGCCGGCGTCGGGATGGGAGATGATGGCGAAGGTGCGCCGGCGGCGCACCTCGCCCGGCAGGTGGGCGTCGGACACGGTAGGAACTCCAGGGCGGCGCGGCGCGACACGCGCACCGGGCGAGACAGCCGGGGATTGTCGCTGCTGCGCCGCTTCAGCGCCCGGTCGGCCGGGGCAGCGGCCGCTGACGCGATGCCAGCAGCGCCCCCAGCGCCAGCGCCGCCGCCGACAGCCAGAAGCCCTGCGCCAACCCGCCCTCGCCATCGGCCACCCAGCCCACCAGCGTCGGCCCGACGATCTGCCCGGCGGCGAACACGATGGTGAAGGCCGCGATGCCCGCCGGCCAGGCCGAGGCCGGCAGGTTGTGGCGCACCAGGGCCGTCGTCGACGCCACCACCGACAGGAAGACGCTGCCGAACAAGGCCCCGGAGACGAACACCACCGCCGGGTGCGCGCCCAGCACCGGCAACAGCGTCGCGACGGCGAGCAGCGCGTTCAGCAGGCTCATCGGCAGGCCGCCGCGGTGTCGCTGCAGCAGGCCGGCCCAGACCCAGGACGAGGCCACGACCCCGAGACCGAGGATCACGTAGAAGGCGACGATGGTGGCCGCGGCCAGGCCCTGCTCGCGCAGCAGGGTGACCACGAAGGTCATGTAGCCGATGTAGCCGATGCCGAACATCGCGTAGCCCGCCAGGCCCCAGCCCAGCAGCCGGCGGTTGAGCGACTCGCGCCGCCCGGCGGCCACGGGCGCGGCATCCAGCCGGCGCGTGGCCGCGGCCATGAGCCAGGTCGCAAGGGCCGCCGCCAGCGCCAGGGCGATCCAGGCGCCCTGCCAGGCGTGGGCCGCCTCGCGAGCGGCCAGCGGCGGCACCAGCAGCGCCGAGACGATGATGCCCAGGCCCGTGCCGCCGTAGTACAGGCCGATCACCAGCCCGGCGCCGAGCGGGCGACGCGCCGAGACCCCGGCAGCCGGCGCCTGCGCCAGCTGCGCGGCCAGCAGGCCACCGGCAACGAAGGTGGCCGCGCTCGCCGTACCGACCAGCAGGCGCAACAGGTAGAGCGCGGCCTCGCCCGTGACCAGCCCATGCGCCGCCAGCAGGACGGCCGCCGCCGCGCTGCCGCCGAGCAGCAAGCGGCGCGCAGGCCAGCGCGCCAGTGCCGGCGGCATCAGCAGCGCCCCGAGCAGGTAGCCAGCGGCATTGACGGTGTTCATCGCACCGGCCACGAGGTAGGTCCAGCCGAGGTCGGCGCGCATCGGCGGCAGCAGCAGCGCGTAGGAGAAGCGCGCCAGGCCCAGCGACACGGCCGCACCGAGCGCGAGCGCGGCGGCGACGAGCCATTGCGGCGGCGCAGGCCGTGCCGAGGGCCGATCGCTCATGGGTGCGCCGAGGATTTCACGGCGCGGATGATGCCCGCACGGCGCCACGGCTGCCGGCGTCGCTACAATGCGGGCTTCCGAGGAGCGTTGCAACCGTCGCCACGACGGCCAGGCTCGGAACCTACCCAGGCAACGGCGCTCACCCGCAGGATCCACGCGAGGTGAGTCGGTACCCGCCCCTTTGCGTCTCACCCTGCGGTTCATCGTCGTCGAACCGGAGAGAGCCATGAGCGCCGTTCTGAAGCCGCTGCACACCGACCAGTACGTCGTTGCCGACCTGTCGCTTGCCGACTGGGGCCGCAAGGAGATCAAGATCGCCGAGACCGAGATGCCCGGTCTGATGGCGATCCGCGAAGAGTTCAAGAAGAGCCAGCCGCTCAAGGGCGCGCGCATCACCGGCTCGCTGCACATGACGATCCAGACCGCCGTGCTGGTCGAGACGCTGCAGGCGCTGGGCGCCCAGGTGCGCTGGGCCTCGTGCAACATCTTCTCGACCCAGGACCACGCGGCCGCCGCGCTGGTCGCGCAGGGCACGCCGGTCTTCGCCTACAAGGGCGAGACGCTGGCCGACTACTGGGACTACACCCATCGCATCTTCGAGTTCGGGCCCAAGGGCACGGCCGACGAAGGCCCGAACATGATCCTCGACGACGGCGGCGACGCGACACTGCTGATGCACCTGGGCCAGAAGGCCGAGAAGGACCCGTCGGTGATCGCCAACCCGACCAGCGAGGAAGAGACCTGCCTGTTCGCCGCGATCAAGGCCCAGCTCGCCAAGGATCCGACCTGGTACACGCGCAAGAGCGCCCGGATCATCGGCGTGACCGAGGAGACGACCACCGGCGTGCACCGCCTGAACGAGATGAGCGCGAAGGGCACGCTGCTGTTCCGCGCGATCAACGTCAACGACTCGGTCACCAAGAGCAAGTTCGACAACCTCTACGGCTGCCGCGAGTCGCTGGTCGACAGCATCAAGCGCGCCACCGACGTGATGATCGCCGGCAAGGTGGCGGTCGTCGCCGGCTACGGCGACGTGGGCAAGGGCTCGGCGCAGGCGCTGAGGGCGCTGAGCGCGCAGGTCTGGGTCACCGAGATCGACCCGATCAACGCGCTGCAGGCCGCGATGGAAGGTTACAAGGTCGTGACGATGGAGTACGCCGCCGACAAGGCCGACATCTTCGTCAGTGCCACCGGCAACAAGAACGTGATCCGCTACGAGCACATGGCGGCGATGAAGGACGAGGCCATCGTCTGCAACATCGGCCACTTCGACAACGAGATCGACGTCGCCTCGCTCGAGAAGCTCGAGTGGGACGAGATCAAGCCGCAGGTCGATCACATCACGTTCCCCGCCGAAGGCTCCAGGCCCAGCAAGAAGATCACCCTGCTGGCCAAGGGCCGACTCGTGAACCTGGGCTGCGCCACCGGCCACCCGAGTTTCGTGATGTCGTCGAGCTTCGCGAACCAGACGATCGCGCAGATCGAGCTGTTCACCAAGAGCGCCGACTACCAGCCGGGCAAGGTCTACGTGCTGCCCAAGCACCTGGACGAGAAGGTCGCGCGACTGCACCTCAAGAAGGTCGGCGCGATGCTGACCGAGCTGACCGACGAGCAGGCCGCCTACATCGGTGTCAGCAAGGCCGGTCCGTACAAGGCCGACACCTATAGATATTGACCCCCCCGTTTGCGGCTGCGCCGCTCCCCAAGGCCCCGGAGGGGCCTCTTCGTGGCCCTTGGGGAGCGCCGCTGGCGGACCGGCAGAGCCGGATCCGCGGCGGCCGCTGGGTTGAGTCCATGCCACGCGTCGACCTTCTCCTCGTCCAACGCGGCCTGGCGCCCACGCGCTCGGCCGCGCAGCGCCTGATCGAGCGCGGTGCGGTCGAGCGCCGCGCGGGTACCGCCTGGACGCTGCTGCGCAAGACCGGCGAGGACTTGGCCGAGGCCACCGAGCTGCGCATCACCGACGACGCCGAGCTGCGCTGGGTGTCGCGGGCCGGGCTCAAGCTCGATGGCGCACTGGGACATTGCGGGCTGCCCGTGACCGGCGCCGTGGCGCTCGACGTGGGCCAGAGCACCGGCGGCTTCAGTGAGGTGCTGCTCGCGCGCGGCGCGGCGCAGGTCGTCGGCGTCGATGTCGGGCGCGGCCAGTTGCACCACTCGCTGCGAGATCACCCCCAGGTGACAGCGATCGAAGGCCTGAACGCGCGCGGCCTGACACGTGAAGCACTGGGTGCTGCGATGCCGGCAGCCGGCTTCGATGTGATCGTCGCCGACCTGAGCTTCATCCCGCTGACCACCGTGCTGCCGGCGCTCGTGCCCTTGCTGACCGGCAGCGGGAGCCTGCTCGCGCTCGTGAAGCCGCAGTTCGAGCTGCAGCCCAAGGACATCGGCAAGGGCGGTCTCGTGAAGAGCGCCGCCTCGCATGCCGAGGTCGAGCTCAAGCTGCGCACCGCCTGCGCGGCGCTCGGCCTGGCCGTGATCGACTGGTTCGACAGCGCCGTCACCGGGGGTGACGGCAACCGAGAGTTCTTCGTCTGGGCCCGGCCGTCGGGCCAGCCCCTGGAGTGATCCCCATGAGTACATCGTCGTCCGCGGGCCTGCCGGTGCCGGTCAGCTTCGAGTTCTATCCGCCCAACACCGACGCCGGCAGCGAGAAGCTCAAGACCGTCGTGCGCGAACTCGGTACGACCGAGCCGGAGTTCTTCAGCGTCACCTATGGCGCGGGCGGCTCGACGCGCGACAAGACGCTGTCGACGGTGCAGGACATCGCGGCGCTCGGCTTCGAGGCCGCGCCTCACCTGTCGTGCATCGGCTCGACGCGCACCGGCATCGCCCAGATCCTGGAGACCTACCGCGCCCAGTCGATCCGCCGCCTGGTGGCGCTGCGCGGCGACCTGCCGAGCGGCACCGCCACCGCGGGCGAGTTCCGCTATGCCAGCGAGCTGATCGCCTACATCCGCGACTCCGAGGCCAGGGGCCAGGGCCACACGCTGCGCATCGAGGTGGCCGCCTACCCCGAGTACCACCCGCAGCAGCGCTACGCCAAGCGGGACCTGCAGCACTTCGCCGACAAGGTGAAGGCCGGGGCCGACGCGGCGATCACGCAGTTCTTCTACAACCCCGACGCCTACTTCCACTTCGTCGACGAGGCGCGCGCGCTGGGCGTCGACGTGCCCATCGTGCCGGGCATCATGCCCTTCCACAACTACGCGCGCATCGCACAGTTCGCGATGCGCGACGGCATCGACATCCCGCGCTGGGTCGCGCTCAAGATGGAGGGCTACATGGACGACGCACCGTCGATCCGCGCCTTCGGCCTGGACGTCGTGACACGCCTGTGCGAGCGTCTGATCGCCGGCGGCGTGCCGTCGATCCACTTCTACACGCTCAACCAGTCGGCGCTGGCGCTGGAGATCTGCCGCCGGCTGGGCCGCTAGGTGCGCTGACTCAGACGATCTTCACGGCCGCCGGATCGAAATCCGGCTCGGGCGCCTTCAGCTTCATCCGGCGCAGCGTGTCGGCGACCAGGCTCGCGATCATGAGATTGCGGTTGGTCTTGCTGTCGGCCGGGATCACGTGCCAGGGCGCGTGCGGCGTCGAGGTCGCGGCGAGCGCGGCCTCGTAGGCGGCCGCGTACTGCTTCCACTTCGCGCGCGTCGCCAAGTCGCCCAGCTTGAACTTCCAGCGCTTGGCGGGGTCGTCGACGCGGGCCTGCAGCCGCTCCTTCTGCTCGGCCTTGGAGATGTGCAGGAAGCACTTCAGCACCTGCGTGCCGCCGTCGTGCAGCAGCCGCTCGAAGGCGTTGATGTGCGCCAGGCGCCGGTCGCGCTCGGCGGCGTCGATCCAGCCTTCGACGAAGGGCACCAGCACGTCCTCGTAGTGGCTGCGGTTGAAGACGACGATCTCGCCCGCCCGCGGCACGACGGCGTGGACGCGCCACAGGAAGTCGTGCGCGCGCTCGACCTCGGTCGGCGCCTTGAAGGCCGCGACGCGCACGCCCAGCGGGCTGCAGCGGCTGAACACCGAGCGCGCCGTGCCGTCCTTGCCCGAGGTGTCCATGCCCTGCAGCACCAGCAGCAGCTTGGGCGGCTTGCCGGCGCTGCCGTTGGCGTACAGCAGGTCCTGCAGGCGGTCGATCTCGATCGCCAGCTCTTCGAGCCGCGCATCGTCGGCCTCGCGGCTGCTGCCGGCGCAAGGCCGCGCACCGGGGTCGAGGTCCTTGAGCCTGAGCTTGCGGCCGACGCGCCAGGCCTCGAGTGCCGCGGAGTTCTTCGCCATGGGGGTCCTTCGCCTTCAGCCCGGTCGCGACCCGACGAGGCCGTCCTCGGTCAGCATCACGTCGAGCGGGATGTCGTGCGGCTCGGCCTCGAGCCAGTCGATGTAGCCGTGGCGGTAGCCGATGCCGGCCGTGAAGGGCCGCGGCTCGAGCGCCGCCAGCGTGCGGTCGTAGAAGCCGCCGCCGTAGCCCAGGCGCACGCCACCCGGCCCGAAGCCGACGCAGGGCACCAGCAGCAGCGTCGGCATCAGGATGTCGGTGCCCTTGGGCTTGGGGATGTCGTAGGCGTCCTCTTCCATCGGGCAGCCCGGGTACCACTGGTGGAAGCGCAGCTGCTTGGTCTGGCGGTTCATCACCGGCAGACCGATGCGCCGCGGCGGGCCGTCGCCGGTGCCGTGGCCCGCGCCTTCGGTCCAGCGGTGCAGCGCCGGCAGCGGGTCGAACTCGCCCTTGATCGGCCAGTAGGCGCCGACGGTCGTGTCCTCGCGCTGGGTGAGCCAGACGCGCAGCACGCCCTGCAGCTGCTCGGCGCGCTCCTGACGGTCGGCCAGGTTGAGGCGTTCGGCCTGCAGCATGCGACGCAGCTGGGCCTTGTCGCGCGGCAGGGCTAGCGGATCGTAGGGCAGAGTCATCGCGGGTCTCGGCAAGGCCACGATTCTGCCTGCGCGGCCCGGCGGCTCCTCACCCTAGACTGCGGCCATGGCCGCACCCCGCGACGAGTTCGCTGCCCATTGCGTCGAATTGCTGGCGCCGCTGGGCGCCGTGCGCGCCAAACGCATGTTCGGCGGCCACGGGGTCTACGTCGGCGAGCTGATGATCGCGCTGATCGCCGGCGAGACGCTGTACTTCAAGGCCGACGCGCAGACGCTGCCGCAGTGGCAGACGGCCGGCGGCCGGCCCTTCGTCTACGAGAGCCGGCGCGCCGGCCAGGAACGCAAGCTCATCGCGATGAGCTACTGGACGCCACCCGACGCAGCGCTCGATGCGCCAACGCTGCTGGCGCCCTGGAGCCGGCTGGCGCTGGAAGCGGCGCTGCGATCGCACTCGGCACGGACAGCCCGGACGCGCAAGGCGGTCGGCGCGGCAGCCGTCAAGCCGCGGCGCCGATGAGTCGCCGCATTCAGGCCTGCGGCTCCTCGAGCAGCTCGAAGCTCGCCGGCGCCCAGCCTTCGGCCAGCGCCGAGGTGCCGGGCGGCAGGCGCAGGCACTCGCCGGCCGACAGCCACCAGTCCTCGGGCGTCGGCCCGTCGGCGCGGCCATCCGCCGTCACCCACAGCTTGCCCTCGCGCAGCCGCAACCAGCGCGCGATGGGGGTGGCGGGCAACTGCAGGGTCTGGCCGCGGCCGAGTTGCCACAGCGGGCTGGGATCGCGATGCAGGGTCGTGTTCATGATGTCGTCACTCCTGGGTTGACGGACTCGTCGGCAAGGGGCAGCTCGAGACCTGGACGTCGGTGGGCACGGGGCAACTCGCCGCCGGTGCGAGGGCGGCGCTGTCGCCCACGTGGATCAGCACCGTCAGCAGCGCCGCGACCCCGCCGGCCAGCGCCGCAGCAAACAGGCGTTGCAGGCGCGGCAGGACCGGGCGCCAGGTCGGCAGCCGGCTCCGGGCGGGCACACTGCATAGTTGCATTTTGCGCATCGACATCGTGTCCATGATCTACTCCTCTAGCTTCTGTTACTGGTAGATATCATCGGTAGAAATGAGCGAGCATTCCAATGAGATCGCGCCCACTCACTGATGCCTATTAATCATGAATCAGAACCGTCAGCGCCCCTTGTCGGTCGGCCCGATCCGCGCCTTCGAGGCGGTCGCACGCCGGCTCAGCTTTCGGGCTGCCGCCGAAGAGCTCTACCTGACCCAGTCGGCCATCAGCCGGCAGATCCAGGCCCTGGAGGAAGAACTCGGGGCGCCGCTCTTCACACGCGGCACGCGCCACGTCGCCCTGACGGCGGACGGGGCCTCGCTGCTGGCCGCCGTCGCCCCCGCGCTCGACCGGCTGGACACCACGGTGCGGCAGCTGCGCAGTTCGCGCAGCCGGCGCGGCGTGAATGTCAGCACCTTCGCCTCGATGGCGTCGATGTGGCTGCTGCCACGCATCGAGGCCTGGCAGCGCGACCAGCCCGAGCTCGACATCCGCATCGACGCCAGCGACCGTCTCGTCGACCTGGACGACCCCGATGTCGAGATCGTGATCCGCCACTGCCCCGAATCCAGCGCTCCCGAGGGCGCGTTGCGGCTCTTCGGCGAGATGCTGACGCCGGTGGCCAGCCCGCGCCTGCTGGAGCAGGCCGCGGCCGGCGTGGCGCCGCCGCTGTCGACGATGGCCGACCTGGCCGGCCACACGCTGCTGGAGGAGGACGACCCGCGCCCTTATGCGAGGCAGCTGCGCTGGCCGCACTGGCTGGAAAGCCACGGCCTGCCGACGCTGGCGCCGCGACGCTGGATCTACCTGAACTTCACCTACCAGCAGGTCCAGGCCGCGCTGGCAGGCCAGGGCGTGGCGCTGGCGCGGCTGGCGCTGGTCACCGAGATGCTGGCACGCGGCGAGCTGGTCGAGCCCTTCGGCCCGGGATGCCGCATCCGCAGCCCCTACGCCTACTGGTTGGTCGTCGCGCCGGCCCGGCGCGAGCGCATCGAGGTGCAGCGGCTGGCCGACTGGGTCAAGGCGCAGGCGGCACTGACGCGCGCTGCGATCGGCGAGGCCGAGCCGGGCTGAACGCCCGGCGCAGGCGCTCGTTCAGCGCGGCTGGCGCGACATCAGCGGCTGCGGACCGGCGCGACTGCCGGCGAGCGCTTGCGCATCGATCACGGTGTCGCGCTTCGCCTGGATCACGACGCGCGGCAGTTCGACGGCGCGCGGCGAGCGGGTCGCGGTCACCGTCACGCGCGGCAATTCGACGACGCGCAGGCTGTCGTGGTGGTTGCTCGGCGCGAAGGCCGGAGCCAGGGCCAGCATCAGCGTGGCGGCCGAGGCGGCGATCGCAGCGGCAATCACGGTCAGGGTCGGACGTTGTTGCATGGTGGGCTCCTTGGGGCTGTCGTCGTTGTCGATGGAGCGAACTCTAGGCAGCGGCCCGAGGCCCCGCGAGCGACTTGCGACGAACTGCGGCCGAGGCGGCACGAAGCGCAGCAGCGGCGGACGAACCCAGGGCGCCAATCCCGCGCCGACCGCTCGTCATGGCGACTGCGTTAAATTCAGAGCCACCGCAACGGCCTTCCGGCCCGCCTTGTCGGCATGACCCGCCTGCAGTTCCGATTCCGCTGTCTGTCCGCGCTGGTGCGCACGACGATCCTGCTGACCCTGGCGGCCACCGCCGCCATGGCGCCCGCGGCGCCAGCGCGCCCAGCGGCCTCCAACGATGCGCTGCTCGACGCGCAGGATGCCTTGCGCAAGAAGGACCGCAGCCGCCTCGCCGCGGCGCGTGCGGCGGCCCTGGCCGGCAACCACCCGTTGGCGCTGTGGGTCGACTACTGGGAGATCGGCAATCGCCTGGCCGAGGTCCAGCAGGACGATCTCAACGCCTTCTATGCGCGCTGGCCCGGCAGCTACGTCGAGGACCGGCTGCGCAACGACTGGCTGCTCGAGCTCGGTCGCCGTCGCGACTGGGCGAACTTCCGCATCGAATACCCGCGCTTCAAGCTCAACGACGACCGCGAAGTCAGCTGCTACGCCCTGCTGACGCGCCACCTCGACGGCGAGGACGTGCGCCAGGAGGCCCGCAAGGCCTGGTTCGCGCAGCGCGACGCCGACGAAGGCTGCGCGCTGCTCGCGACCACGCTGCACGAAGCGAAGCGCCTGGGCAGCGACGACGTGTGGCGCAAGACCCGTCTGGCCGTCGAAGCCAATCGTCCGCGCATGGCACGCCAGGCCGCCACGCTGCTGGGCGAGGAGACCGCCGCCCAGGTCGCCGACCTGAGCGAGCAGCCGCAGCGCTACCTGACGCGCAAGGCCGGCACCGCCAGCCGGCAGGCGAGCGAGCTGACGGCGCTGGCGCTGATCCGCAGCGCTGCCAACGACCCCGACGCCACCGCGCTGGCGATGCGCGAGAAGTGGGACGGCGCCCTGCCCGCCGACGTCGCGGCCTGGGTCTGGGCCAGCATCGGCAAGCAGGCGGCGCAGAAGCTGCTGGACAGCGCGCCCGATCACTACCAGCGCGCGGCCCTGCCGCGCCGCTCGAGCGTCGACATCGTGCTGCCCGACGACACGCTCGCCTGGAAGCTGCGCGCCGCGCTGCGCGCCAACAACGGCGCCGGCCGCTGGCAGCAGGTGATGCAGGCCGTCAACGCGATGACACCGGCCGAGCAGCGCGAGCCGGCCTGGGTCTACTGGAAGGCCCGCGCGCTGGCCGCGCTGGCCGCGAGCAGCCAGGACGGCGACGCGCTGCGCGCCGAGTCGCGCGAGCTGATGGCGTCCATCGCCAACCCGCTGCACTTCTACGGCAAGCTGGCGACCGAGGAGTTGGGCCAGCCGCTGCTGCTGCCGGCGCAGCCAGCGCCGCCGACGCCCGAGGAGCGCGCCGCCGCGAACGGCCATGCCGGCCTGCAGCGCGCCCTGATGCTCATCGACGGCGGCCTGCGCAGCGAGGGCGTGCGCGAGTGGAACTTCTCGCTGTTCGGCATGAAGGAGCGCGAGCTGCTGGCCGCGGCGCAGCTGGCCTGCGAGCGCGAAGTGTGGGACCGCTGCATCAACACCAGCGAGCGCACGCGCGAGCAGGTGGACATGGCGCAGCGCTTCCCGACGCCCTTCCGCGACGACGTGGTGGCCCGCGCCAGGCATGCCGGCCTGGACCCGGCCTATGTCTACGGACTGATCCGCCAGGAGTCGCGCTTCATCGCGAGCGCCCGCTCGGGCGTCGGCGCTTCCGGTCTGATGCAGCTGATGCCGGCCACGGCGCGCTGGACGGCCCGCAAGCTGGGCATCGACTACAGCCACGAGCGCATCACCGACCAGGGCATCAACCTGCAGCTCGGCACCGGCTACCTGAAGATGGTGCTCGACAGCTTCGAGGGCTCGCTGCCGCTGGCCTCGGCGGCCTACAACGCCGGCCCGTCGCGGCCGCGCAAGTGGCGCGAGGGTCCGCAGGTCGACGCGGCCGCCTGGGCCGAGAACATCCCCTTCACCGAGACGCGCGATTACGTGAAGAAGGTCCTGTCCAACGCCACCGACTACGCCGCGCTGCTGACCGGCGAGCCGCAGTCGCTGCGCGCCCGGCTCGGCACGCTGATCGGCCCGCGCGGCGCGGCGCTGAGTCCGACCGAGCGCGAACTGCCGTGACCGGTCCCCGATGCGCAGCCTGCTGATCCTCGGCGGTACCGGCTTCGTCGGCCGCGTGCTGTGCGAGCGCCTGGTCGATGAGGTCGACGGCGCGGGCTGCCGCCTCACGGTGCCGACACGCCGGCTGCAGCACGGCAAGTCGCTGCTGACGCTGCCGACGATCCGACTGGTCGAGGCCGACGTGCACGACGAGGCCCAGCTCCGACAGCTGGTCGCGGGTCACGAGGCAGTGATCAACCTGGTGGCGATCCTGCACGGCAGCGCGGCCGAATTCGAGCGCGTGCACGTGGCCCTGCCGCGGCGGCTGGCCGAGGCCTGCCGAAGCGGCGGCGTGCGCCGGCTGCTGCACGTCAGCGCGCTCGGCGTGGCTGCCGATGCACCGTCGAAGTACCTGCGCTCCAAGGCGGCCGGCGAGGCGGCGCTGCGCGGGCAGGGGCTCGACGTCACCGTGCTGCGGCCCTCGGTGATCTTCGGGGCCGGCGACCGCTTCCTGAATCTGTTCGCGCGGCTGCAGCGCGTCTTCCCGGTGATGCCGCTGGCCGGGGCCGAGGCGCGTTTCCAGCCCGTCTGGGTCGGCGATGTCGCCGCTGCGCTGGTGGCCGCCCTGGCTCGGCCGCAGAGCAGCGGGCAGACCTACGAATGCGCCGGCCCGTCGACCTACACGCTGGCCGAGCTGGTCCGGCTGTCCGGCCGCTGGGCCGGTTGCGAACGCCCGGTGCTGCCACTGCCCGACGTGCTGGGCCGCGTCCAGGCCGCGATGATGAGCCTGCTGCCCGGCGAGCCGCTGATGTCGGCCGACAACCTGGACTCGATGCGCGTGCCCAATGTCGCCACCGGCTGGTTGCCGGAGCTCGACGCGCTCGGCATCGCGCCCACGGCGCTCGAAGCCGTCGCGCCGGCCTACCTCGGCCCGGGGGCCGGGTCGGCCCGGATGGGCAGCTGGCGGGCGCTGGCGCGCCGCAGCTGAGCCTTGCGCCGCGCATCAATCCGATGCGCAGAACTCAAGCCCGGACCGGTGCATGCAGACTAGCATCGTGGTCCTTCTGGAGACCGCCATGCAGCTCGTGATCGGCAACAAGAACTACTCGTCCTGGTCGATGCGGGCCTGGGTGCTCATGCGCCAGGCCGGCATCGCCTTCGATGAGGTGATGCTGCGCTTCGACGGCTTTGCGCCGGACAGCCGATTCCAGCGCGAGCTCGCGGCCTACACGCCGGCGCGCCGCGTGCCGGTGCTCATCGACGGTGAGGGCGACGATGCCTTCGCCATCTGGGACACCTTGGCCATCGCCGAATACCTGGCCGAGAAGATCCCGCAGGCCCGCCTGTGGCCCGACGACGTGCGGGCGCGAGCCCGCGCCCGCAGCGTCTGTGCCGAGATGCACGCCGGCTTCTCGGCCCTGCGCAGCCACTGCCCGATGAATATCGAGGCCTCGCTGCCCGAGGTCGGCGCGCGCCTGCTGCGCGAACAGCCGGCCATCGGCACGGATCTCGACCGCATCGTTGCCCTGTGGGGCGACTTGCTGCAGCAGCATGGCGGCCCGCTGCTGTTCGGGCGCTTCACCATCGCCGACGCCTACTTCGCGCCGGTCTGCAGTCGGCTGCGCACCTACGCGCTGCCGGTGCCGCCGCGGATCGCGGCCTACGTCGAGGCCGTGCATGCCCTGCCGGGCGTGCAGGCGTGGGTGAGTGAGGCGCTCGACGAGCGCGAGTTTCTCGACTTCGAGGAGCCCTACCGCGGGTCTCGTTGAATGCGGTCCAGAAACGACAACGGGCCCGAAGGCCCGTTGTCGTGTTGGCGGAGCGCGGTCTCAGGCAGACGGCGCGCGTCGACGCACCATGAAAGCCAAGGCTCCGAGGCCGGCCAGCATCATCGCGTAGGTACTGGGCTCGGGAACCGGGCTCACGCTGAGCACGCCGGAGTAAGCGGCCGACACGCGTTGACCCTCACCGAGCTGCGGCGCGGCGACGCCACGCACCGTCAGCTCCAGCGGTCCGGAGAAGCTGGTCGACGCCAGGCCGCCGATCTCGATCGCTCCAAGGTCCGCGAAGGAGTAGGCCACGCCATTCAGCGTGGCCGACGTGAAGTGCAATTCGTTCGAGCGACTGAAACCGATCGTGAACAGCGCTCCGCTCACGATCGCGTCGCCGCCGAACAGGAAGTTGTAGGTGTCGCTGAAGGCACCGGCCGTCGAGTGGCTGGTCGAGAAGGCACCGAACAGGCCGCCGCCCGGCACGCTGTGCAGCGGCACGTCCTGCGTCTGAGCCTGGACCGAGGCACCCACCAGGCCGCCAACCAGCGCGAGAGTACGTAGCAGTGACCGCATTTGCATCAGGATCCTCTTTGTAAGATGTCCACGAGCCCGGTGGCTCGAAGCGACTGCCGGGTTTGTAACTGCCGCACCGCGAACCGCCCACCCCGTGACTCAAGGCTCACCCCCCGAACCGGGGGATCCGCGCGACCCGCTGATCCCCGCTGGCGCCGCCGTCTACGAAGTCGGTGGCGCGGTGCGCGACGCGCTGCTCGGGCTTGCCGTGCGCGACCGCGACTGGGTGGTCGTCGGCAGCACCCCGGAGGCGATGCGGGCCGCCGGCTTCTTGCCGGTCGGGCGCGATTTCCCGGTCTTCCTGCACCCGACCACGCACGAGGAGTACGCGCTCGCGCGCTCCGAGCGCAAGACCGGCCCGGGCTACCACGGCTTTGCCTTCCACGCGGCGCCCGACGTCACGCTCGAGCAGGACCTGGCACGCCGCGACCTGACCCTCAATGCCATCGCCCGCAGCCGCAGCGGCGAGTTGGTCGATCCGCACGGCGGTCGCCGCGATCTGGCGGCCCGCGTGCTGCGTCATGTATCGCCGGCCTTCACCGAGGACCCCGTTCGCATCCTGCGACTGGCGCGCTTCGCCGCGCGCTTTTGCGACTTCGTGATCGCCCCCGAGACTCTGGCGCTGATGCAGGCAATGGTCGCAGCCGGCGAGGTCGATGCCCTGGTGCCCGAGCGAGTCTGGCAGGAGCTGGCGCGCGGGCTCACCGAGGCCCGCCCATCGCGCATGTTCGAGGTGCTGCAGGGCTGCGGCGCCCTGGCGCGGCTGATGCCCGAAGTGTCCCGGCTGACGAGCCTGCCGGCGCCAGACGTCGGCCCCGACGCCTTCTCGGCGCTGATGGCCGTGCTCGACACCAGCGCCAGGCTGGCCACGCCGCTCACCGTGCGCTACGCCTGCCTCGGGCACGCGCTCGGCCTGCCGGCCTTGCACGCGATTGCAGAGCGCTTGCGCGTCCCGAACGATGGTCGCGACCTCGCCCAGGTCGTGGCGCGCGAGCACGACGCCGTGAGCCAAAGCACAGCGCTCGATGCGGCCGGCCTGCTGCGACTGCTCGAGCGCTGCGACGCCCTTCGCAAGCCGCAGCGCTTCGGCGAGATGCTGCAGGCCTGCGAGTGCGCGGCGCGCAGCCGGGCGGGCGCGAGCGACCGGCCCTATGCGCCAGCGCTGCGCCTGCTCGCAGCACTCGCCGCCGCGCAGGCGGTCGACACGGCGAGCGTCGCTGCGCGGGCGGCAGCGCGCGGTGCCAGCGGTCCCGCGATCGGCGAAGACATCCACGCGGCCAGAGTGGCCGCCATCGGTGCGGCCAAGCTGCCGCGGTGAGCGCCCGCCGGGCGCGCGGCCTGCGCTGCGGCGGTGGACGGTTGGCTCGCGGCCAGGCGGATCAGGTCGTCGATGCTCGCGGCGCCGAGCTTGCCGCGGAGCGCAGCGATCTGCGTCCGCACGGTCGACAGCTCGACACGCCGGGCCGCCGCGATGCAGGCCGGATGGAGGCCGGCCAGCAGATCGCCCAGCACGCGCCGCTCGGACGGCGTGAGGCCGTGCGCCTCGGCCAGCCGGTCGATCGCCAGGTCCTGGCACAGCGCTCGCCGTCCGATCAGCACCAGCGCCAGGCCGGTCGGCATGCCATCGCCCGGCAGCGGCAGCACGGCGACGAACAGCCTCGCCGACCGGCCCGGCAGAACGCGCAGGCGCCGGCAGTCTCCCAGGGCGGCGTCGCGAAGGTCGGTGTCGAGCAGGACCTGGCCACTGCAGTCGCTGGTCGCGAGGCGCCCGCCTTCGATCCGCAGGGCATCGGCGCTGGTGAGTTCTTCCCGCGCAGCCCGGTTGATCAGCACCGGTCGCCCGGCGGCATCGCAGACGACGATGCCCTCGTCGAGTTCGTCGAGCAGGGCCCGCATCAGCGTCCCGGCGAGACCCCCCACCGCCGCTGGCGCGAAGGCGTCAGCCCCGGCGTGCGGCAGCGGCAGCAGCGCCGCCGCAGCACCGGCCTCGTCGCCGCACGGCGGTACCGGATCGAGCGGTTCGAGCGGATCGAGCACATCAACCTCCCTCGACCGCCGCGGCCGTACCGACACTGTGGTCGCCGATGTGACGGAGGTCCTTTGCCTGCCCCAAGCTTTGCTAAACCTTCCTAAGCGAAAGCGGCTCGTCGCTAGCACGAAACCTGCGCGCCAGTTGTCGTCGCGCGAGCGAACCTGTAAGACCTGACAGGCACGCCGAAGGGGGATGGCATCGCGGACCCCTCGCCCTCTACGCTGCGCCCGATGCCACCATGAGCGCCGGTGGCAAGAGCGGTCGACGCATCCGGTGCCGAACCGACCGGGCACGGCCAGAACCGCGACGGACAAGACAACCAGGGGGTAGTCATGGCCGCGATCCTGCGCTTCGGCCCCTTCGAGATGCGGCCTGAGCAGCGGCTGTTGCTCGCCGACCGCGTGCCCCTGGCCCTCGGCACCCGGGCGTTCGACCTGCTCGCCGTGCTGCTGGAGAACCGCGACCGCATCGTCTCGAAGGCCGAGTTGCTGGAGCGGGCGTGGAGCGGCGTCGTGGTCGAGGAGAACAACCTGTCGGTGCAGGTCTCCTCGCTGCGCAAGCTGCTGGGCGAGTCATCCATCGCCACCGTGCACGGACGCGGCTACCGCTGGACCGTGCCGGTCCACGATGCCTCGATGGCGGGGGCGCCGGGCCATGGCTCGCTGCGTCCTTCGCTGGCCGTGCTGCCGTTCGCGAACCTCGGCGGCGGCCCCGAGCACGCGGACTTCGCCGACGGCCTGGCCGACGACATCATCGCCAGCCTCGCTCGCTCCCCCTGGCTGCACGTCATCGGCCATCGGGCGGCCCGAGACCGTGGCCGCCCCGAGCTCGGCGCCGTGGACCTGTGCAACGCGCTGGGCGTCGGCTATCTCATCAAGGGCAGCGTGCGGCGCGCCGGCCTGACGGTGAGGGTGGGCGCCGAGCTGATCCACGGCGCCAGCGGCGAGACGCTGTGGGGCGAGCGCTACGACCGACCGGACGGCGACCCGTTCGCCGCCCAGGACGAGATCGCTGCCAACATCGTCGGTTGCGTCGAGCCGATGTACCTGAAGCGCGAGGAACTGCAGGCCTCGCGACGCCCGGCGCGCGACGCGCAGCACTGGGACCTGCTGATGAAGGCCCGCTGGCACTACTGGCGCTCCACCTGCCTGCACAACACCGAGGCCAAGCTGCTGCTGCAGCGCGCGCTCGCGCTGCGGCCGAACGACGTGATGGCCCTGTCGCTGCTGGCCTTGTGCTTCGCGACCGACGCCTGGTTCGGCTGGGCACCCGATGCCAAGGCCGCCGCGACGGAGGCCCGGCGCGTCGCCCTGCACGCCGTGGCGCTGGATGAACGGGACAGCTTCGCGCACTTCGCCCTCGGGCTCACGCTCGTGGGCTTCGGGCAGATCGACCGTGCGATGGACGAGCAGCATCGCGCCCTCGAGCTCTTTCCGCAGTTCGCTGCCGCTTCCGGTGAACTGGGCCGGCTGCTCGCCTACTCGGGCCGCACCGTCGAGGGCACGACGATGATCCGCCGCGCCCTGGCCGCGAGCCCCACCGATCCGCGTCTGAGCCTGTGGTACTTCGGGCTGGCGATCGCGAGCTTCGTCGATGCGGACCACGAGGCCGCAGCACGGCATGCCGCGACCGCGGTGGCACACCGGCCGGACTGGTACTTCAATCACTATCTGCTGGCAGCCTGCCTGTCGAGTTGTGGCGAACTCGACGCCGCGCGCGAGGCGCTCGCCGAGGGCAGCCGCCAGATGCCGCGCTTCTCGGTCGCCACGCTGGCAATCGGGCATCCGTTCAAAAAGCCCGAGCATCGCGACCGCTACGTGAGCGCCTTGCGCCAGGTCGGCTGGACGGGTTCGTGAAAGCGCGCTCGGCGACGTCGCGCAGGACCCGCGTTGAAGGACGTCCAGCGGCCTGCCGGCGCGGCGCATGGCCGACGCGGGTCACGGACGCATCACCTCGTGGCGCGTCCGTTCCGCCAGTGCTCGGGAGGTCTCTGCGTCAGTTTGTGCGCAAGCTGCAGGCTCGTTGCCAAAAATCGGATTGCCGTCTTGGCGCGCAGAGCGCGGCCGTCGCCAGCCTCTCCGGCGGCGACCACCGCTGCCAGCGCGGGAGGGTGTTCGAGGGCAAGCCGGGCCGCGCTCTACAGCCAGAGGGCCGGGATGACGAAGGCGACCGTGCCCGGAGTCACGGCAAAGGCGAAGGCCGCACCCCGGCGCAGCCTGCGTGGGCTGACCGTTTGGCGGCCATGCTCGGGTCGCCAGACGCCAGGTGAAGCCTCGATGCCTCCTGAACGAGCTGAACAACCGTGTCTCTGTCGAGGGGCGTCGTGTCCCGCAGCTCGAGGCTCGCCATTTCGTACTTGCCGCCCGGCTTCAGGCGATGCTCGATGTGCCGCAGCCGCTGACCGCGCCAGAAGCCGAACAGCACCCGGGCCGGCTCCGAGCGGATGAGAAGTACCGGCCCGTTCAGCAGGTACACGAGGTGGCCCCACTTCAGCTGTTCCTTCAGCTGAGGCGCCGTGTCGAGCACGACCTGGCGAAGTGCCTCCACGCCACGGCGCTGCCAGCCGCTCAGGCAGTCGATGTACTCGCCCGGCGTCTTGGCCGTTGTGAGGATCATCTTCATCGCAACTCCGACTCGGTCCGCATGGGCCTCACACCTTCACCGCCTTCCACCGCCCGCGGCTGAACAGCCACAGCGTGAACACGCCGACCGCGGTCTCGGAGACGAACACGCCCCAGAACACGCCTGAATGCGCCCAGGCCAGCGGCAGCGCGAGCACCCAGCACAGCGGAATCTGGATCATCCAGAAGAACACGACGTTGATCCACGTCGGCGTGGCCGTGTCGCCCGCGCCGTTGAAGGCCTGCACCGACACCATCCACCAACCGTAGACGAAGTACGAGTACGACAGGATCGACAGCCACTCGCCGCCGATGGCGATGACGCTTGCATCGTCGGTGAACAGGGCGATGAGCTCGTCGTGCAGCAAGAAGAACGCCACCGACACCGCGAGCGTGAACGCCATGTTCATCCAGCCGATGCGCCAGACCGCCGCCTCGGCGCGCGCCGGCTCGCCGGCGCCCAGGTTCTGCCCCACCAGCGTGGCGGCGGCGTTGGACATTCCCCAGGCCGGCATCAGCGTGAACATCATGATGCGCAGCGTGATCGTCGCTCCGGCCACGGCCTCGGTCGAGAGGCTGGCGAGGATGCGCATCAGGAAGATCCAGGCCGTCATGGCGACGATCATCTGGCCGATGCCGCCGAGCGAGGTGCGCACGATCTGCAGCATCGTCGCGCCGTCCCAGCGCAGGCTGGCGCGGACGATGCGCAGGTGTTCGCTGCCGCGCACCAGAATCCACAGCTGCATCAGCACGCCCGCGCCGCGGCCGATGTTGGTGGCGATCGCCGCCCCCTCGATGCCCAGCGCCGGAATCGGACCCCAGCCGAAGATCAGGATCGGGTCGAGCACGATGTTCAGCGCGTTGGCCACCCACAGCACGCGCATCGCCGCCGCCGCATCGCCCGCGCCGCGGAAGATGGCGTTGATGACGAACAGCAGCAGGATCACCGCGTTGCCGCCGAGCATCCACTGCGTGTAGCGGTAACCGTGCTCGAGGGCCCAGGCGTCGGCGCCCATCAGCCGCAGCAGGTCCTGCGCCCAGACGATGCCGGCCACGGCAAAGGGCAGTGACACCAGCACCGCCACTGCGATGGCCTGCACCGCCGACAGCGCCGCGTCCTCGCCGCGCTGCTCGCCGACGCGCCGCGCGACGATCGCCGTGACGGCCATCGACAGCCCCATCGCGATCGAGTAAAGGAGGAACAGATAGGTCTCGGTCAGCCCGACCGTGGCCACGGCCGACGACCCGAGCTGCGCGACGAAGAAGATATCGACCACCGCGAAGGTCGACTCGAGCACCAGTTCCAGCATCATCGGCACGGCCAGCAGCAGCACCGCGCGCTTCAAGGGGATGCGGGTGTAGTCGGCGCTGGTGCCGCGCAGCGCGGCGCGCAGATCGGCCCACAGGCCGGAGGAGCCGGCAGGGGTCGTCGCCTGCGCGCCCGGCGCGATGCTCGTGTCGGGGGCCGTCATCGTGCGCGGCTCGACAGGCAACGGTACAGCCGCAGCGGGCGACTGTCGGTGCGCGCCACGACGCCCCTCGCCTCGAGATCGACCTGCACCGCCTTCGCCCACCAGGCGGCCTCAACCGAGGTGGTGGAACCCCCACGCAACACGTTCTCGACCTTCATCTTCGTCATCGTCACTCCTTCTCAACGCCTGCTGCCGTCGCTGCTCTTCGCCGGCTGGCCGTCCTTGAAGCAGGCGGCCGGGTCGTGGCCGCGGGTGGTGGCATCGTCTTTCTCGAAGCACCCACCGGCCCAGGCCACCGAGGTGAGGGCACAGGCCACGGCCAGCGTCAGCGGTAACAGGAAGCCAAGCAGTCGGGTGGTCATGGTTGTGCTCCTTCACTGGCACGACGATCGACGCTGGCGGACTTCGACAGCTTTGCATGGCGTTCATGGCTCACCGGTAACCGAGGCGACCAGGTTCAACTGCCAGGACACGCCGAAGCGATCGTTGACCCAGCCGAAGCACTGGCTGAAGCCGTAGTGGTCCAGAGGCATCAGGGTCTCCCCTCCCTGCGACAGCACGCCGAACACCCGCTCCAGCTCGGCGGCCGATTCGAAATCCACAAAGGTCGAACTCGACGGCGTGAACGAGAACGCATGCTCGACCGGACTGTCAGAGCACATGAACTCACGCCCGCAGAGCGTGAACATGGCCACCTTGATGGTGCCCGCGGCGCCCGGCTCGCCGGGCGCCCAATGCTCGACACGCAGCATGCCGGAATCCGGGAAGGTGGCGAAGTACAGGTCGAGGGCGGCCTGGGCCGTGCCACCCTGGAACATCAGGAAAGGTCGGGCTGTTGCCATCGGGCGCCTCGCTCGCGGTTCGATCGGTTCGATCTGTTCGACATCACATCGCCTTGCTCCCACCGTTGACCCCCCAGCCGGTGCCGTAGCGGTCGGTGACCATGCCGAAGGTCTCGGCCCAGAAGGTCTCGGCCAGCGGCATCGTCACCGTGCCACCGGCGGCAAGCTGGTCGAAGGTGCGCCGGGCCTCGGCGGCGCTGTCGTAGGTCAGCGTCATCATCACGCCCTTCATGCCCTCGAACGGCACGCCGGGCGGCGTGTCGCCGGCCATCAGCACGAAGTCCGGATGCGTGAGGTTCGCATGCATGATGCGGCCGGCGTGGCTGGCCGGGCACGGCGGGTCGCCCGGCATGTCGCCGTAGGCGATCAGTGCGTCGATCTGGCCGCCGAGCACCTCGGCGTAGAACTTCATGGCTTCGACGCACTGGCCGTCGAACGAGAGATAGGCGTTGAGCTGGGGCATGGCATGTCCTTGTCCGGGTCAGGGAAGGCAGGCGCCGCACGAGTGACCCCCTCGGCGGCGCGTCCAGGCGGTGGCTGTCGGCAGCGCGGCACCGCACGTCAAGAATCGGCTGACCAACCCGGCATGGCCGCGATGCAGGCCTGCACCGGTGCGTCGCAGCCCATCGCGCGAGGCGTCCAGCGTCCGGCGGCATGCTGCGTCGTGCGAGGCTTGCGCGTCAGGCTCGGCGCCGTACTTCTGCATCAGGAGCTTCACGCAGAAGGCATCCTTGACACCCCCGCACTTGTCTTCGTCGCCCTTGCGCACGGGCTCCTGCACCCCTTCAGCGCCCGCGGCGAGCGCGCGCGCGTAGCGGGTGTCCACGTCGGGCACATCGACGTGAACATGGCTGGGCATCGGCGGCCACCCGGGCGCCGAGTCGGCCAGCATGACGATGCTGTCGTCGATGCGGACTTCGGCGTGGCGCAGCCGGACCGCCTCGTTGGGGTGGCGGCTCAGCACCGTCGCGCCAAAGCTGCATTCGAGGAAGGTGACGGTGGCCGCCGCGTCGCTGACGATCAGGTAGGGGCAGGCTGCCTTGTGACCGGATGGGCGGTAGGGCGTCGATGTCATCGTTCTGGCCTCCTCGGGGACGAACCGCGCCGGGTCGTCGTCGAACCCCTGCACGGCGATGAGCTCAGTGCGGCAGCGCACCCCATGGCCTCCATCGAGTCGCGACTCGGTCAGCGTAAGGCCCCCGTCGCTCACGGCGAGGACCAATCGGCGCCGTTTCGATGGGGCCAATCGGTCGGGCGTTCAGCGCATGCGCCTGCTGCGTCCCGTCGGCGCTGGCGGGTGCTCGATGGCGTCCAGACACTCGGCCAGCAAGCGCATGGCCTGGTGGATCTGGGCCACCGAGGCGGCGGCGAAGCCCAGCAGCAATGCCTGGGCCGGTGGCGGTGTCTCGAAGTGCGGGGCCAGGCCGTGCAGGCCGAGGCCCCGCTCGGCCGCGACTTCGATCAGCGCTTGTACCGCCGCGGCATCGAAGCCAGGCAGCTGCGCGATCAGGTGCATGCCGGTGCCGTAATCCTGCACGACGACGCGCCCGTCGCCCAGCCGCGCGAGCCCTGCGATCAAGGCCTGGCGCCGGCGGCGCAGTTCGACCGCGCTGCGCCGCAGGTGCCGGTCGAACGCGCCGCTGGCCATGAACCGGGCGAGCGCGTGCTGCTCGATGCCCGCGCTGGCCACGTCCATCAGCCGCCGGGCCAGCACGATGTCGTGCCGCAGCGCGCGCGGGCAGACGATGTAGCCCAGCCGCATCGAGGGCAGCATCGTCTTGGAGAAGCTGCCGATGTAGATGACCCGGTCGTTCTCGTCGAGCGAGCGCAGCGCCGGCAGCACCCGTGCCCCGAAGCCGAACTCGCCGTCGTAGTCGTCCTCGACGACCCACGCGCCGGTGCGTGCCGCGTGGGCCAGCAGCGCGTGGCGCATCGGCAGCGACATCGCCACACCGAGCGGAAACTGGTGTGAGGGCGTGACGACGACCAGCTTGACTGGCGGGTCGGGCAGGCTCGCCACGTCGAGGCCATCGGCACCGACGGGAACGGCCAGCACGCAGGCCCCGTGCGCCGCGAAGCAGTGCTTGGCCAATGCGTAGCCCGGCTCTTCGAGGGCCACGCGATCGCCGGCATCGAGCAACACGCGGGCCAGCAGCGCGAACGCCTGCTGGGTGCCGTTGACGACCACGATGTCGTCGGCATCGCAGACCACGCCACGCCGCCTCCCGAGGTAGGCGGCGATCTGCGCACGCAGGTCCGGTACGCCCTGGGCCGGCGGGTAACCGGGCTCGGCCCGGCCCGCAGCGTGTGCCAGCGCCCGGCCCCATGCCGAGAACAGGCCGGGATGGGTGACGGGCTCCCCGTACTGCAGGTTGATGGCGACACCCGCGCGTCGGGTGGGCAAGGCGAGCGGTGGCAGGCTTCTCAGCCGCGCGACATAGGCCGACGGTGCATCGACCCGCTCCTGGCGCACGCGCTTCGGCCGGTGCGGCACGACGGCGCCGGCGACGAAGCTGCCGCTGCCGACTCGGGCCACCGCCAGGTGCTCGGCGCGGAGCAGCTCGTAGGCCGCCACCACGGTATTGCGGGCCAGACCCAAGTCCTTCGCGAGCGTGCGCGTGGCCGGCAGGCGGGTCCCGGCGACCAGACGCCCCTCCCGCACCGCAGCCTTCAGCGCGCGAAACAGTTGCCGGTACAGCTCACCCCGGCCGTCGAGAGTCAGCATCATGCGGATGTCGGGAAGCGGCACGTCGGACCGTCGGCACTTTAATGACTGCGTCGCGAGGTCGCCGAGAACCCCTCGGCCCGCTGCTCGCCGACGGTCAAGCGCGTGGCTCAGCAGCGATCATCCTCACCGGCGCCTCGTTGCCCTGATGTCATCGACCAGTTCAGGAAACCCCGCTGCGGAGAAGGCGTGGCCGCGGTCGGTGAACGGCCGAACCGTCGAACCCGGGAGTCTCTTGGCCCACTGCGCAAGATGCGCGAACGGAACCCACTCGTCGTCTTCGCTGTGATACAGGAAGACCGCTCCGATCCTGGGCAACGTCGATGCGAAGTCGAGGTCCAAGGCGAAGTCGTCGCTTCCCCATTCACCATCCTTGCACTTGTACGGCGTGGCGATCAGGAACAGCCCGGCCAGTGGCAGGTCGATGCCTTCTTGCGACAGGAACTTCAGCACCGCAGCGCCGCCCAGGGAGTGCGCAACCACCAGGTCCGGATGGCCGCCGGCAGCCAGCTCGGCGGCCAGCTCGCCCCTCCAGCTGTCGTAGGCGAGGTGCTCCAGGCCGGAGAACCCGGGATACCTCAACGGGTAGGCCGGCCCCAGGGCGTTCGCCAGATCAGCCACCAGCGCTTCGCCTTCGGCGTGAGCACCGTCCCCGGCGCCCTGGACAAACAACACACGGTTGACGTTCATCGTCCATGACTCCAGTTCAAGGCCCCGGTGCTGCCATCGCTGGCTGTCGGTGGCGGGGGCGTCGGCGAAGCGCCGCGAGCGCCAGCGCCCACACGCCAACGGCACCGCCGCGTGTCCGGTCTCGCGGCGCGCCTGGCCGCCTTCCATCGGCCCGGGTTGATGTCGACGGGTCGAGCTTGCCTCACCGCCGTCAGCCCGTCGATGACCTGGTGGGTCATCGCGGGCCTCACGGGTTTGCGCTGGACATCCAGCCGATCGACATTGACCCGACAGGTCATCGACACACGCGGGCCTGCGGCCGACACTGCACCCGGTAGCTGTGCGCGAGACACAGGGGCGCAAGCTGCGCCACCCCTGGCCCTCCTGGGAGTCATTCGATGCGATTCACCGACCGCTACCCCATCATCGTCACGCCCCACAAGAACGCCTGCCGAGATTTCTGGATGCGTCACCTGGGACTGGAAGTGGGCTTCGACAGCGACTGGTTCGTCTGGCTGAGCAGCGCCGACGGTTCACTGTCCCTGGCCTTCATGACCCCCGACCACCCGTCGGCACCGCCGGGGCCCGAACCCTTCTCGGGCGCCGGCATGTGCTTCGAGCTGCAGGTGGAGGACGTTGACGCCGCGCACGCCGCCTTCGTGACCGCAGGGGGCCGTGCGGCATACCCACTGAGCGACGAGGCCTTCGGCCAGCGCCGTTTCGGCTTTGCCGACCCCTCGGGCCTGTGGGTCGACGTGGTGCAGCAGATCGAGCCGGCCGCCGGCTACTGGGACCGCTACATGACCGGCGCGTCGTGAGCACTGCCGCGCCCACTTGACCCGACAGGTCATCGACAGGCCATGGACTGCGGTGGACCATCGCGTCATCCCAGCTATCGAGGCAAGCCACGATGACGCCCCTGATCGACACCGCCCTCGCACGGCGCACCGACGCCGCCCACCCGACGCTTGCGGCCGTCTTGCTGTTCGACGCCGCCACCTGCGCAGCCATGGGCGTGACCCTGCTCGCGCTCACGCTGCCGCTGGCCGCGCTGCTCGGCCTGCCCGCGACGCTGCTGACCATCGCCGGCGCGTTGCTGCTGGCCTGTGCGCTGCTGATGGGCGTGGCGGCGCGGCAGCAGCCGCCCGCGACGACGCTGGTGCCGCTCATCGTCATCGGCAATCTGGCCTGGGCCCTCGCCAGCGCGTATGTCGCTTTCACCGTCGCGGGCATCACGGCCCTGGGACAGGTCTTCGTGCTGGCGCAGGCTGTCGCGGTGATCGTGCTTGCCTGGCTGGAGTGGCGCGGCCTCGCGGCCCACGGCAAGCGCGGCCGTGCGGTCCAGCGCGACGACAGCACACCGGGTTCGCCCGGCGAGCGCGAGCTGGCTCGCCGCGCGCCGCTCAAGCGCGAAGACTGAGCGGCCGGCCCGTGCCGGCGCGGTGGTTCCAGCCGAGTGCATGGACCGCGGTGCCGTGTCCCGGCGTGCGCCGCGATGTCGACCTCCCTCGACATCATCGGCGCAAGCGACTGGTTGCAGAATGCAGCTGTTTCAGCGCCTGCCACCATCATGCCGACACCGCCACGGACCAAGGCCCTTCGACTGGAACGGAGCCTGCTCTACCACTTTGCGGTGATCAGCCACCGCGTCGGCGGCAGCGTCCACGCGCTGTGTCGCGAGCGCTACGGCATGTCACCGCCGGCCTGGCGGGTCATGGCACACATCGGCGAGCTGCAGCCGATCACGGCCAAGCAGATCGGGCAGCGTGCCGCGATCGACAGCGTCAATCTGTCGCGGGCACTCGGGCATCTGGACCTGCTCGGCTTCGTCGAGCGCCGGATCGACACGGCCGATCGCCGCCGCATCGTCCTGCGGCTCACCCGCACGGGGCAGGCGGTCTATGACACGGTCGCGCCGGTCACCGTGGACGCCGAGCGAACCCTGCTTGCCACGCTGCGCGCCGACGAGCGCGCGACCTTGCGTGAACTCACGCGCAGGGTCTGGGAGCGCTCGACGCAGTTGTTCGAAGGGGTCGACCCGGACCCACCGCACAGTTCGCAATAGTTGCGTTTTGCAATCAATAATCTGACAATCGTCGAAGTCGGGCCGCAGACGCCCGCATCGGCAGGGGGTGGTCTGGAATCCGAACTCGCGGCGCTGTTGCGCGCGGAGCGGCTGGGAGCCGGCGTCTCGCAACTCGAGCTCTCGCTGCGGCTGGGTGTCTCGCAGCGACACGTCAACTTCATCGAGCGTGATCGGGCGCGGCCGAGCCGGGCGCTCCTGCTGGCGTGGCTGCGCGAGACGGGGACTCATGCCAGCCTGTGCAATGCAGCGCTGCTCCATGCGGGCTACGCGCCGCTGCGATCGGTGCCCGGCGTGCCGTCGAACAGTGAAGCCGTGCTGCTGCACACGATCACCCTGCACCACCCGAATCCCGGCCTGGTCTTCGATGCCGACTGGTATGTGGTGCGGGCGAACGCCGCCGGGCGCTGGTTGTGCGAGATCGTGATGCCAGGACTGTGGCAGGGCGACCGCCTGGACATGCTGGCCACGCTTGCCGATCCCCGCGGCTGGCTGGCCCGCGCGCATCAGCCGGCCCCGATCGCGGCCGCCTTGATCGGGCAACTGCGCGCGGAACAGTGGCTGCGCCCGGGACTGCGGCCGCGCATCGACGCGCTCCAGGCGGCATTGGAGGATCGCTACGGCAGGCTGCAGTTGCCGGCCGATCGCGATCCGTCTGCGACCAGCTTCGATGTCACGCTCGACACGCCACTCGGCGCGCTGTCCTTCTGCGCCGTCCAGACCCTGGTCGGGCTGCCGCACGACGCCACGGGAGCGCGCCTGAGGGCAGAGCTGTGGTTCCCCACGGACCCGCGCACCGCCCTCCTGCTGCAGCGCCACGCCGGAGCCATGGTCGAGGCCGCGTGAGCCTCGGGCGCGGAGCCGGTGCGCGGCCCGGATGGACCTGCCAGATCCGCCACGCGAGGGCCAAGCTCCTGTCGGCTTGAACCGGCTCTGGCGGGGCCGGCCCGTTCCGGCGAGGCCTCTCATGGGTCGCGCAGCAGCTTCTTCATCAGGTTGCGCACGATCGGCAGCGCCGGTGCTTCGCTGCGGCCTGCGAGGGTGACCAAGGCAAAGCGCGCGGTCGCGTTCAAGGGCGGGCTCATCGCCAGCTCCTTCAGATCGGGACCTGCTGCCCGGACGGCGATCAACACGGCGTCGCTGCGCCGCGTCAACTCGACCAGGCTCGGAATCTCCTCGCAGCGCAGCGTCACGCACCGCGCCGGGTGTGCCTCCGGCCCATAGCGCTCGACCAGCACGCGCGCGACTTCGTCACTGAGCGGCGTGGCCGCCATCGGATACGCCCGCAGCTGATCGAAGCTCACGCCCGACCGTTTGCGGAGCAGCGGGTGACCGTGCCGGCACAAGAAGGCGCCACGCATCTCGTAGGTCTCGGTGGCGCGCAGGTCGGGCGCCGGCGCCAGCGACCTGGCGTCGACCACCAGGGCATCGATCGTGCGCTCGCGCAAGCCGCGTTCGAGCAGATCGGTTCGGCCGCGCGAGATGTCGAGCCGCAACCGCGGGTGGTGCTCCGCCATGTGCATCAACAGTGGCGTCATCAGCATCGCACCGGGCCCGGAGCCGAGGCCGATGCGCAGCGTGCCGGCAGTCCCGAGCGTCATCTGGGCGCCGCTGTCGCGCAGGTCGTCGGCGGATCCGACGATCTGGCGGGCCCGATCCACCACGTCGCGCCCGAAGGGCGTGAGCTCGCTGCGCCGGCCAAGGCGATCGAACAGGGCCTGCCCGAGTTCAGCCTCGAGAGCACGAATGCTGCGGCTCAACGCCGGCTGGGTCAGGAACAGGGCCTCTGCCGACCTGCTGAACGAGCCGGTCTGCGACAGCGACAGCAGGTGTCGCAGCTGCACGAGAGTCATGGTCGGCGCTCCACAGATCGTGCTTCGAACTCATGCTAACGCAGCCAACAGTGCATTGGACTTTGGAATCGTCGAAACCTACATTGACCTCGCGTGTCGCCCACCGCTGCCCTCGACCCCCCCAGGAGTTGCCATGACGAAGTTCCAACGATCGTTGACCCTGATGGCCGGCCTGCTGCTCAGCAGCGGAGCCGTCATGGCACAGGTCTGGCCCACGAAGCCGGTCAGCCTGATGGTCCCGTACCCGGCGGGCGGCCCGTCGGACGCGATCGCGCGCATCTTCTTCACCCCGCTCGGCAAAGAGCTGGGGCAAGCGGTGCTGGTCGAGAACCTGGGCGGCGTCAGCGGCGCGCTGGCCGCGCAGAAGGTGCTGACGGCGCCTGCCGACGGCTACTACGTCTTCCAGGGCTCACCCAACGAAGTGATCCTGTCGCCGCTGACCAACGCTGCCGTCAAGCTCAAAACCGAAGACTTCCGCCTGGTGCACCCGGTGGCCGATGCGGTGATGGTCTTCGTGACGCGCCAGGACCTGCCGGTCAACAGCGTCGACGAACTGATCGCGCTGGCACGCAAGTCCGCCGACAAGCCGCTGACCTATGGCAGCGTGGGCGTCGGATCGCTCTACCACCTCATTCTCGAGACCGTCCAGGCGCAGACCGGCATCAAGCTGGCGCACGTGCCGTACAAGGGCAACGCGCCGCTGCTGCAGGACATCGGAGGCGGCCAGGTCGACTTTGCGGTCCTGGTCTACTCCGCTGCGATGGGCGCGCTGGCCGAGCAGGGGCGCATGAAGGTGATTGGCCAACTCGGCTCGCAACGCTCGGATCTCTTGAAGCACGTGCCTGCCGCCAGCGAGGGCAAGGAGCTGAAGAACTTCTCGTACAAGATCTGGACCGGCTACATGGTGCCCAGGAACACGCCTGAAGACGTGGTCACGCGCCTGCATGCCGCGATCGGCAAGACCCTGCAGGACCCGGCCGTGCGCGCGCAGCTCGCGGCACAGACCCAGGTCGCGTCGGCACCGATGTCGCTGGCCGAATCGGCGAAGTTCTTTGATGCCGAGACAGCGCGCTACCGCGCCATTGCCAAGCAGATCAACCTGCAGCCGCAGTGAGGTGCTCGTGACCTACCTGCTGCAGGCGCTGCAGGCCCGGGCCGGCGAGTTCATCAGCCTGCGCCGCGACATCCATCGTCACCCCGAAATGGCGTTCGAGGAGCACCGCACCGCTGCGCTGGTCGCCGACAAGCTCGAAGGCTGGGGCTACGCCGTCGAGCGCGGCATCGGGGGCACCGGCGTGGTCGGCACGCTGGTGCGCGGCAGCGGAGCAAGGCGCCTGGGCCTGCGCGCCGACATGGATGCCTTGCCGATCGACGAGGCCAGCGGCGCCGCCTGGGCGAGTGCCCGACCCGGCGTCATGCATGCCTGCGGCCATGACGGCCACACCGCCATGCTGCTGGCCGCGGCGCGCCACTTGGCCGAAGCGGGGACCTTCGACGGCACGCTGCACCTGATCTTCCAGCCCGCCGAAGAAGGCGGCGGCGGTGCATTGCGCATGATGGCCGATGGCCTGTTCGAGCGCTTCCCCTGCGACGCCATCTTCGCCATGCACAACATGCCCGGCATCGAGCCGGGCCGCCTGGTGCTGCGCGACGGCGCAGCGATGGCCTCGTCGGACTACGCGACGATCACGCTCACGGGCGTGGGGGGTCACGGCGCGATGCCACAACGCGCGGCCGATCCGATCGTCGCCGCGGCCAGCATCGTCATGGCGTTGCAGACCATCGTCTCGCGCAACATCGATCCGCTGCACGCCGCGGTGGTCACCGTGGGTGCACTGCATGCGGGCAAGGCCAACAACGTCATCCCGGCCACCGCCACGCTGGAGCTGAGCGTGCGCGCGCTCGACCGCGAGGTGCGGGCCCTCCTCGAGCAGCGCATCAAGTCATTGGCGGCGGCGCAGGCCGAGAGCCTCGGCGTCAAGGCTCGGATCGACTGGAAGCCGGGCTACGCGGTGCTGGTCAACACGCCGGCCGAGACCGCCTTCGCGCGCGACGTGGCGACCGAGCTCGTCGGCGCCGGCCAGGTCACGCTGCAGGGCCCGCCGCTGACCGGCAGCGAGGACTTCGCCTTCATGCTGGAGCGCGTACCCGGCAGCTACGTGCTGATCGGCAACGGCACCGCCCGCGGCCCCGGCCAAGGCGGCTGCATGGTGCACAACCCCGGCTACGACTTCAACGACGACAACGTCGCCGTCGGCGGCGCCTACTGGGTGCTGCTGGCCGAGCGCTTCCTGTGCGCCAAAGAGCAAGCGGCAGCCCACCAGTCGCCGTAGCGCAGGCCCGCCATCCGCCCTTGGGGCCCCACGCATGAAAGTCATCGTCCTCGGCGCCGGCCTGCTCGGCGTCACCTCGGCCTACTTCCTGCGTCAGCAAGGTCATGACGTGACCGTCATCGACCGCCAGGCCGCACCCGCGGCCGAAACCAGTTTTGCCAACGGCGGCCAGATCTCCGTCAGCCACGCCGAGCCTTGGGCCAACCCCGGCGCGCCGCTGAAGGTGCTGAGGTGGCTGGGCAAGGAAGACGCGCCGCTGCTGTTTCGCATCCGCGCCGACATGCGGCAATGGCTGTGGGGCTTGCAGTTCCTGCGCGAATGCACGCCTGCGCGCACGCGCCACAACATCGAGCAGATCGTGCGCCTGGGCACCTACAGCCGCGACACGCTGCAGCAACTGCGGCATGACATCGGCCTCGCCTACGACGAGCGCACGCAGGGGATCCTGCACTTCTACACCAGCCAGAAGGAATTTGATGTCGCCGAAGCGCCGGCTGCGCAGATGCGCGCACTCGGGTGCGACCGGCGGGTCATCTCGGCCGACGAGGCGGTGAGACTCGAGCCCGCGCTGCGTCACATCCGCCCGCAGCTTGCCGGCGCCACCTACACAGCCGAAGACGAATCGGGCGACGCGAATCGCTTCGCACGTGAACTCGTCAAGCGTTGCGAGGCCGATGGCGTGCAGTTCCTGCTCAGCCACACCGTGACGGCGTTGCGCGCGTCCGCCGGCCAGATCGACCACGTCGAAGCCACTGACAGCGAGGGCCGCTTTCAACGCCTGCGCGCCGATGCCTACGTGCTGGCGATGGGCAGCCTTTCGCCGCTGTACGCACAGCCGCTGGGCATCTCGCTGCCGATCTATCCGGCCAAGGGTTACTCTGTGACGATGCCGGTGAAGGACGCTTCGATGGCACACCAGGTGTCGCTGACCGACGATGAGTACAAGCTGGTGTTCTCGCGGCTGACCACGCAGCCGACGCCTGCGGTGCCGGGTGGCGACCGCCTGCGCATCGCCGGCACCGCCGAGCTGAACGGCTACGACCGCGACCTGAATCGCGTGCGTTGCGAAGCGATCGTCAAGCGCGTCGAGCACCTGTTCCCCGGAGCCGGCGACAGCGAACAGGCACAGTTCTGGACCGGCCTGCGCCCTGCGACGCCGAGCAATGTGCCGATCATCGGCCGCAGCAAGCTGCCCAACCTGTTCCTCAACACCGGCCACGGCACCCTGGGCTGGACGCATTCCTGCGGCTCGGGCAAGAGCATCGCGCGCATCATCAGCGGGCTGAAGCCCGAGGTGGACTTCGCCTTCACCGGCGCATGAGCTGGCGGGTCCCGTCTTCAGCTGACGCGGCGACCTCAGACGCCAACCGGTCGGTAGACGCCGGGTCCGTCCGTGCTCAAGGACGTGAGCGCTGCATCTCGACAACACGACCGAGACGGTAGGCCGTGCTGGGATCGAACCAGCGACCAAAGGATTATGAGTCCTCTGCTCTAACCGACTGAGCTAACGGCCCACGCGACGGATTCTAGGCGGCGCCCCTCGCGGGACTCACTTCTGGCTCAGCGCCTGCGTCACGAGCCGCGAGGTGATGTCGACGATCTGGATCATGCGGTCGTAGGCCATGCGCGTCGGGCCGATCACGCCGAGCGTGCCCACCACCTTGCCGTCGACCTCGTACGGAGCCGACACGATCGACAGCTCCTCGTAGGGGACGATGTGGCTCTCGCCGCCGATGTAGATGCGCACGCCCTCGGCGCGGCTGCTGACGTCGAGCAACCGCATCAGCTGGGTCTTCTGCTCGAACAGGTCGAACAGCTTGCGCAGACTGCCCATGTCGCCGGAGAAGTCCTGCACCGCCAGCAGGTTGCGCTCGCCCGAGACGATGACCTGCTCGCCGCCATCGGCCACCGCCTCGCTGCCGAACTGCACCGCCGCCTGCATCAGCGCCGAGATCTCGCCACGCAGGGCATCGATCTCGTTCTTGAGGCGCTCGCGCACTGCCTCGATCGTCAGGCCCGCGTAGTGCGCGTTGAGGAAGTTGCTGGCCTCGATCAGCTCGGACGGGCTGTGGTCGCGCGCCGTGATCACCACGCGGTTCTGCACGTCGCCGTCGGGCGACACCAGGATCACCAGCACGCGCCGCTCGCCCAGGCGCAGGAACTCGATGTGGTGGAAGACGCTCGCCTTGCGCGGCGCGGTCACCACGCCGACGAACTGCGACAGGCTCGACAGCACCTGCGCCGCGTGTGCGATGACGCGCTGCGGCTGGTCGGGCTGCAGCTGCTCGTGCGCCGCCTCGAGCCCCGGCGCCCGCGCGCTGAGGTCGATCGGCCGCGCGGTCAGCATGGTGTCGACGAACAGGCGGTAGCCGCGCGCGGTCGGGATGCGCCCGGCACTGGTGTGCGGGCTGGCGATCAGGCCCAGTTCCTCCAGGTCGGCCATCACGTTGCGGATGGTCGCCGGGCTCAGCTCCAGGCCCGAGGCGCGCGACAGCGTGCGCGAGCCGACCGGTTGCCCATCGGCGATGTAGCGCTCGACGAGCGTCTTCAACAGCGTCTTGGCACGGTCGTCCAGCATGGAGAAATCATTGTAGGGCGGGGGTCGATCACGAGGTTTCACCCTCACGGCGGGGCGAAGGGCTGTGGTGTAATTTCTTCACCATGGCGAGCCGCTTCCGTCACGCCGCCCTCGTGGGCAAGTACCAGGCGCCGGGCAGCCGCGCGGTGCTCGCCAGCGTGGCCGATTTCCTGGCCAGCCAGGGCCTGGAGGTCTCGCTCGACGCCGAGACGGCGCTCGCGGTCGGCCTGCCCGACTACGCGGCGCTCGACGCCGCCGCGATCGGTCGCCACTGCGACCTGGCCGTGGTCGTCGGCGGCGACGGCACCATGCTCGGCACGGCGCGCCTGCTGGCGCGCCATGGCACGCCGCTGATCGGCATCAACCAGGGGCGCTTGGGCTTCATGACCGACATCCCGGTCACCGAGATGCGCGAGACGCTGGCGCCGATGATCACCGGCGACTACGAGGAAGAGCACCGCACGATGCTCGAAGGGCGCGTCAAGCGCCAGGCCGGCCACGACATCGAGACCCTGTACGAGACCTTCGCGATCAACGACGTGGTGGTCAGCCGCGGGGCCGGCGCCGGCATGGTCGAGCTGCGCGTGACGGTGCAGGACCAGTTCGTCGCCAACTTCCGCGCCGACGGGCTGATCCTCGCGTCGCCGACCGGATCGACCGCCTATGCGCTGTCCGCCGGCGGGCCCATCCTGCACCCGGGCATTGCCGGCTGGGTGATGGTGCCGATCGCGCCGCACTCGCTGTCCAACCGGCCCATCGTGCTGCCCGACACCGGCGAGGTCTCGATCGAGATCGTCGCCGGCCGCGACGCCAGCGTGAACTTCGACCACCAGAGCCTGGCCAGCCTGCTGCACGGCGACTGCATCTGCGTGCGCCGCAGCGAGCACCGCGTGCGCGTGCTGCACCCGCGCGGATGGAGCTACTACGCCACGCTGCGCCGCAAGTTGCACTGGAACGAGGGCGTGGTGACGTGAGTCCCCCCCGTGGCAGCTGCGCCGCTCCCCCACGGCACCGAAGGGGCCGCTTCGTGGCCCTTGGGGGCGCCGCCGGCGGACCGGCGGAGCCCGATCCGTGGCGGTTGCTGGGCGGGCCGTGCCAGGCGTCGGCGGTGGCTGGCGGCGCGAGGGGCGGCTGACATGCTGCGTCGCATCGCTCTGCGCGACTTCGTGATCGTGACGACGCTCGAGCTGGATCTGCAGTCCGGCTTCACTGCGCTGACCGGCGAGACCGGCGCGGGCAAGTCCATCCTGATCGACGCGCTGCAGCTCGCGCTGGGCCAGCGCGGCGACGCGGGCGTGGTGCGCGAGGGCGCGGCGCGCGCCGAGATCACCGCGGAGTTCGACACGCCGCCGGCGCTGCGTCCCTGGCTCGCCGAAGCCGGCTTCGCGTCGGAGGAGGACGACGACACGCTGCTGCTGCGCCGCAGCCTCGATGCGCAGGGCAAGAGCCGCGCCTGGGTCAACGGCAGCGCCGCCACCGCGACGCAGCTGCGCGAGCTGGGCGAGAAGCTGGTCGACATCCACGGCCAGCACGCCTGGCAGAGCCTGACCCGGCCCGACGCGGTGCGCGCGCTGCTCGATGGCTACGCCGCCGTCGACAGCGGCCCGCTCGCCGCGGCCTGGACCGCCTGGCGCCACGCCGGCGATCGACTCGCCGACGCCCGCGCGCGCCAGGGCGATCTGGACCGCGAGCGCGAGCGCCTGCAGTGGCAGCTCAACGAGCTCGACAAGCTGGCCCCGGCCGACGGCGAATGGCCCGAGCTCAATGCCGAGCACCGGCGCCTGAGCCACGCGCAGGCGATCCTCGACGCGCTGCAGTCGGCGCTGGCCGCGATCAGCGAGGACGATGCCTCGGCCGATGCGCGCAGCGCCCAGGCCGTGTCGGCGCTCGAGGCCGTGCTGGACCACGACGCCTCGCTGCGCGAACCGCTGGAGGTGATCCGCAGCGCGCAAGCGCAGTTGCAGGACGCCGCGCACACGCTCAACACCGCGCTGCGCCACGCCGATCTCGACCCCGACCGCCTGCAGCAGCTCGACGAGCGGCTGAGTGCCTGGATGGGACTGGCACGCCGCTTCCGGCGCCCGCCCGACGAACTGCCGGCGCTGCAGGCCGACTGGAAGCAGGAGCTGGCCCAGCTCGACGCCGCCACCGACCTCGACGCGCTGGAGCGTGCGCTGGCCTCGGCCCGCAGCGCCTACGATGCCGTGGCCAAGGCGGTGTCCGCGCAGCGCGGCAGCGCGGCACCCCGGCTCGCCGCCGCCATCACCGCCGCCATGCAGCAGCTGGGCATGGCCGGCGGGCGCTTCGAGGTCGCGCTCGAGCCGCTGGCCGAGCCGCAGCGCTTCGGTCGCGAGTCGGTCGAGTTCCGCGTCGCCGCCCATCCCGGCAGCACGCCGCGCGCGCTGGCCAAGGTGGCGTCGGGCGGCGAGCTGTCGCGCATCGCGCTCGCGATCGCGGTCACGACCAGCGAACTGGGTGAAACGGGCACGCTGATCTTCGACGAGATCGACGCCGGCGTCGGCGGCACCGTGGCCGACACCGTCGGCCGGCTGATGAAGCGCCTGGGCCGCGACCGCCAGGTGCTGTGCGTGACCCACCTGCCGCAGGTCGCCGCCTGCGCCGACCGGCATTGCGTCGTCAGCAAGGCCGCGCGCGGCGGCCGGACCACCAGCGACGTGCAGCCGGTGCAGGGCGAGGCCCGCGTTCAGGAGGTCGCGCGCATGCTCGGCGGCCACACCGCCAGCACCAGCCTCGCCCACGCGCAGGCGCTGCTGGACAGCGCAGACTCGGCGACGAGCCCGGCCGCCAGCAGCCGCAGGAAGCAGCGCGCATGACCGCCCCGACGAGCGCGACGCCGCGCGAAGTCGTGCTGGTGACCGGCATCTCCGGCTCCGGCAAGACCATCGCCCTGCACGCGCTCGAGGACGCCGGCTTCTACTGCGTCGACAACCTGCCGCCCGAGCTGCTGACCGAGTTCCTGCGCCTGGAGCAGACCCGCAGCATGCCGCGGCGCGTCGCGATCGCGGTCGATGTGCGCAGCGCGGCCTCGCTGCCGCACCTGCTGCCGCTGATCTCGCAGCTCGGCAGCGAAGGCGTCACGGTGCGGCCGATCTTCCTCGATGCCAGCACCGACGCGCTGGTGCGCCGCTACTCCGAGACGCGGCGCCGCCACCCGCTCAGCGCCGAGGCCGCCGACGGAGCCGTCGACCAGCACCGCGCGCTGGTCGACGCCATCGGCCTGGAGCGCGAGCTGCTGGCCGAGCTGCGCGATGTCTCGGCCCTGATCGACACCAGCCAGCTGCGGCCCGCGCAACTGCGCAGCTGGGTGCGCGAGCTGGTGAAGGCGCCGTCCGGCGCACTGACGCTGGTGTTCGAGTCCTTCGCCTTCAAGAACGGCGTGCCGCTGGACGCCGACATGGTTTACGACGTGCGCGTGCTGCCCAATCCGCACTATGTGCGGGAGCTGCGCCCGCTGACCGGCCGCGACGCGGCGGTGGCCGAGTACCTGGCGCAGCAGCCCGAGGTGGCCGAGATGCTCGGCCAGATCGAGGCCTTCCTCGTGCGCTGGCTGCCGGCCTTCGAGCAGGACCAGCGCGCCTACCTCACCGTGGCCATCGGCTGCACCGGCGGGCAGCACCGCTCGGTGTATTTCGTGGAGCAGTTGGCGCGGCGCTTCGCCTCTCGCGGTATCACCTTGTTGCGGCACCGCGAACTCGACGCGCGCTCGTAGTACGCTGCCGCCGCGGCGTCCGCCGCCCCTGCCATGACCGTCGATCCCCTCTCCGCTTTCCGGGTCCCGTTGTTCCCGCTCCAGTCGGTGCTGTTTCCCGGCGGCCTGCTGAGCCTGCGGGTGTTCGAGGCCCGCTACCTCGACCTGATCGGCGAGTGCCTGCGCGAAGGCCGGCGCTTCGGCGTGGTCGCCCTGCGCAAGGGCGGCGAGGTCAACAAGGCGGACCGTGAAGTCGCGTTCGAGTCCATCGGTTGCGAGGCCGAGCTGATCGACGTCGACAGCGAGCGGCCCGGCATCCTGCACGTGCGCTGCCGCGGTGTGCAGCGCTTCCGGACCGAGCAGGTCGAGCAGGAAGCCAACCACCTGTGGGTGGCGCAGGCCCGCCACCTGCCCGACGACGAGCCCACCCTGCCGACCGGCGACCTGCTCGGCTCGGCCAAGGGCCTGGCCAACGCGATCGCGACGCTCAAGCAGCAGGGCAACGAACCCTTCCTCGAACCCTACCAGTTCGACAGCGCCGGCTGGCTGGCCAACCGCTGGTGCGAGATCCTGCCGATCCCGCTGGCCGCCAAGCAGAAGCTGATGGAGCTGCCCGACCCGCTGGTGCGGCTGAAGCTGGTCGACGACTTCCTGCGCAGCAAGGGCGTGGTGGCCTGATGCGCGCCGTGGCGCGCGTCGGCCTGGAGTCGCCGGACCAGCCCGAGGTCATCGCGCTGATCGCCGAGCTCGACGCCTACCAGACCGCGCTCTACCCGCCCGAGAGCAACCACCTGCTCGACATGGCGGCACTGCGCCGTCCCGAGGTGCTGTTCGCGGTCGCGCGCGACGAGGCCGGCGCGGTCCTCGGCTGCGGCGCCGTCGTGCTGCGGACCGACCACGGCGAGGTCAAGCGCATGTTCGTCAGCCCGCGCGCGCGCGGCCAGGGCCTCGCGAAAGCCCTGCTGGCGCAGCTCGAGGCCGAAGCGCGGGCACGCGGCTGCCGCGCCCTGATGCTGGAGACCGGCATCCACCAGCACGAGGCACTGGCGCTGTACGAAGGCGACGGCTACCAACGCCGCGGCCCCTTCGGCGACTACGCCGAGGACCCGCTCAGCGTCTTCATGGCCAAGCCGCTGCATGCCTGAGTCGATCCCCGGCGCCGGACCCCGCATCGCGGCGCTGGCGATGGAGCCGGAGCGCTTTCGTGCGCTGGGCCATGCGCTGGTCGACCGCCTGGCGGCCGAACTCGCGCGCCTGCCCGCACGGCCGATCACCCGCGGCGAAACGCCTGCCGAGGTGCGTCGGGCACTCGGCGCCGATCGCGGCCTGCCCGGGCACGGCGAGGATGCGGCCGGACTGCTCGACGAGGCCGCCGGCTTGCTGTTCGAGCATTCCACGCTCAGCAGCCACCCGCGCTTTCATGCCTATGTCGCGGCCTCGCCGGCGCCCATCGGCACGCTGGCCGCACTGCTGGCCGCAACGCTCAACGCCAACGTCGCGTTGTGGCAGGCCGCGCCGATGGCCAGCGAGATCGAGGCGCAGACGCTGCGCTGGCTGGCCGAGCTGGTGGGCTACCCCGGCGCCACCGGCCTGCTGACGAGCGGCGGCAACGCAGCCAATGCCATCGCGCTGCAACTCGCGCTGCACGCGCGGCTGCCGCGCTACGCCGAGCAGGGCCTCGCCGGCGCACGGCTCGCGATCTACGCCTCGGACCAGACCCACGGCTGGCTGGCCAAGGCCGCGTCCCAGGCCGGCCTGGGACGCGGCGCGCTGCGCTGGATCGCCACGGACGCCGGCCAGCGCCTGCGCCTCGACGCGCTGGCGCGCGCGATCGACGCCGACCGCGGCGTCGGCATCGAGCCGCTGATGGTGGTCGGCACGGCCGGCACGGTCGCCAGCGGCGCCGTCGATCCGCTCGCCGCGATGGCGGCACTGTGCCGCGTTCACGACCTGTGGTTCCACGTCGACGGCGCCTACGGCGCGCCGGCGGCCTGCCTGCTGGGCTCGGCGCAAGAGGCCGCGCTCGGCGATGCGGGCGCCGATCTGGCGGCGCTGGCCGAGGCCGACTCGCTGTCGCTCGACCCGCACAAGTGGCTCTACGCGCCGATCGAGGCCGGCGGCCTGCTGGTGCGCGACGGGCGCTGCCTGGCCGCCGCCTTCGGGCACCGCCCGACCTACTACGCCGCGCCCGACGCCCAGGAGGCCGGCACCGACTTCCACGAGCTCGGCCCACAGAACACGCGCGGCTTTCGTGCGCTCAAGGTCTGGCTGGCCCTGCGCATGGCGGGGCGCGACGGCTACCGGCAGATGATCGCCGACGACATTGCGCTGGCGCAGCGGCTGTTCGAGCGCGTGCAGGCGACGCCGGGCCTCGAGGCTGCGACGCGGGGGCTCAGCGTCGCGACCTGGCGCTGCCGACCGGCCGGCATCGACGACGCGGCGACGCTCGACACCCTGAACCGCAAGGTCCTCGCGCGCGTGCAGCACGGCGGGCGCAGCTACCTCAGCCCGGCCGTGATCGACGGGCGCTTCCTGCTGCGCGCCTGCGTCGTCAACTTCCACACCACCGCCGCGGACATCGACGCGCTGCCCGGCCTCGTGCTCGACGCCGCCCAGGGCTGAGCGCATCGCCCGGCGCGTTGCGCGAGCGCCGGGATGCCAGCGGACAATCCCCCGATGAAAGCACCGCCCAGACTGCAGACCCTGATCGACGAAGGCCTGATCGACACCGTGGTCCGCCAGCTGATGAGCGGCAAGGAAGCCGAGGTCTACGTGGTGCGCTGCGGCTTTGATACGCGCTGCGCCAAGGTCTACAAGGAAGCCACCGCGCGCAGCTTCCGCCAGGCCGTCGATTACACCGAGAACCGCAAGGTCAAGAACAGCCGCCAGGCCCGCGCCATGGCCAAGGGCACGCGCTACGGCCGCCAGGCCACCGAGGCCGCTTGGCAGAGCGCCGAGGTCGATGCCCTCTACCGCCTGGCCGCCGCCGGCGTGCGCGTGCCCCGGCCGCACAACTTCTTCGAGGGCGTGCTGCTGATGGAGCTGGTGACCGACGCGCAGGGTGACGCCGCCCCGCGCCTCAACGACTGCGCGTTCACGCCCGACGAGGCGCTGGCCCACCACGCGACGCTGCTCCGCGAGGTGCTGCGCATGCTGTGCGCCGGTGTCGTGCACGGCGACCTGTCGGAGTTCAACATCCTGCTCGGCAGCGTCGACGGCGCGCCGGGCCCCGTGATCATCGACCTGCCGCAGGCGGTCGATGCCGCCGGCAACAACCACGCGCAGCGCATGCTGCTGCGCGACGTCAACAACCTGCGGGACTTCTTCAGCCGCTTTGCGCCGGAGCTGCTGACCACGCAGTACGGCCCGGAGATCTGGGCGCTGTACGAGCGCGGGCTGCTGCGGGTGGACAGCGTGCTGACCGGGCGGCACGCGGGGCCGAGCGGGGCGGTCGACCTGGGCGGGGTGATCCGGGAGATCGACGACGCGCGGGCCGAAGAGGCAGCGCGGCTACTGCGGGCGCAAGCGGCGGCCTGAGCCGCGGACCACGGCCCCGCCTGCCACGAAGCTTGCCTACAACGCCATCGCCGGCCGCAGCGCCATCGCCGCCCGCCAGCGCTGCAGGTGCGGGTGCTGCTCGCTCGGCTTGACCTTGACGATGCGCGCAAAGTCCAGCGCCACCACGGCGGTGATGTCGGCGATGCTGAATCGATCGGCGGCGATGAAGTCGCGGCCCGCCAGGCGCTCGTTCAGCGTGACGAAGAACTGCTGCGCCCGGGCCACGCCGCGCTGCGCCAGTTCAGCGATCTGCGGGTAGTCCACCGGCCCGGGCAGCGCGCGGTTGGCCATCGCCGGGCTGCCGTTGCGCAGCGCCTCGGCGATGGCCAGCAAGCCCTCGAACTCGACACGCCAGTTCCAACTGGCGATCTCGGCCTTCTCTTGCGCAGTGCTGCCCAGCAGCGGCGGCTGCGGGTAGCGGGCCTCCAGCCAGGCCGTGATCGCCGCGTTGTCGGTGAGCAACACGCCCTCGTCGGTGCGCAGCGCCGGCACCGTGCATTGCGGGTTCAGTTGGCGGTAGGCATCGCCGAGTTGCTCGCCCTTGCGCAGGTCCACCTCGACCGTCTGGTGGGCGACGCCCTTCTCGGCGAGCAGGATGCGCGCGCGGCGCGGGCTCGGCGCAGTGGCACAGTCGTAGAGGGTGATGGTCATGGCTGCGGCTCCAGCTTGTCTTGTGTGCGGGTGTCGAAGTCGCCGGCGTCGTGGCGCTCGTGCAATTGGCTCGACGGCTGGCCCCAGGTGCGGTTGACCATGCGGCCGCGCTGCACCGCTGGCCGCTGCGCGATCTGGTCGGTCCAGCGCTGCACGTGGCGGTACTCCTGCACCTGCAGGAAAGTGCCCGCCTCGTACAGCAGGCCCTTGGCCAGGGCGCCGTACCAGGGCCAGACCGACATGTCGGCGATGCTGTACTCGTCGCCGGCCAGATACGGGTGCTCGGCGAGGTGGCGGTCCAGCACGTCGAGCTGGCGCTTGACCTCCATCGCGTAGCGGTCGATGGCGTACTCGATCTTGGTCGGCGCGTAGGCGTAGAAGTGGCCGAAGCCGCCGCCGAGAAAAGGCGCCGACCCCATTTGCCAGAATAGCCATGACAACGTCTCCGCGCGCGCTGCTGGCTCATTGGGCAGGAAGGCGCCGCCGAACTTCTCGGCCAGGTACATCAGGATCGCGCCGGATTCGAAGATGCGAATCGGC
>CAZTTC010000009.1:0-31392 GCA_964616015.1 uncultured Methylibium sp.
GCGCCGTTGACGCCGCCGGCGCTGGTGCCGCTGATGACGTCGATGCGCGCGCTGGTGCCCGTCAGCTCGAGCAGGCCCCGGTAGACCGGATGCGTCTCGCGCACCAGGCGGTTGAGCTCGAAGGCGACGCCGCCCATCCACACGGCGAGGCTGACGCCGCCGTTCAGCACCAGGGCGAGTCGCAGTTCCTCGCTGCGCTCGTCCGCAGCCGGCGTGCCGGCGGTCTGGGTCATCGTGCTCCTCCCGCGCTCCCGCGAGCGCCGGCCGATTCTGGACGCGACCTCAGCCGCCCAGCAAGCGCTCGAGGGCCGTCTCGTAAGTCAGGTACACCGGCGCGATCGTCGCCAGCTCCATGCACTCGTCGGCGGCGTGCAGGTTGCGCGCGCGCACGCCGAAACCGCACAGCGCCGGGATACCGCGGGCCGCAAGGTAGTTGCCGATGTTCGAGGGTCCGGCCACCGCGCAGGGCAGGTCCTGCCCCAGCGTCTGCCGTGCGGCCTCGTGCATCGCCTGCAGCATCGGGTGCGCCGCGTCGATGCGATAGGGCGGCCAGCCGGGCTGCCAGTCGATGCGGCTGGCGAGCGCCGGCTCCTGCGCGCGGTCGAACCGGTCGACGACGCCTTCGACCAGCGCGCGCGCGGCCGCGTCGTCGAAGCGCGGCGTGAGCCGCAGGTCGACCGTCAGCTCGCAGCGGTCGGGCACCTGGGTGTAGCCCTGGCCGCCGTGCAGGCTGGTGACGGTGAGCTGCGGCGGGCGGTCGAAGCCGGACCGCGCGACCGCCTTCGGCAACTTCAGCGCATGCAGGGCCTCGACCAGCCGCGCGGCACGCAGCACCGCATTGACGCCGCGCTGCGTGCTGCCGCCCGAGTGCGCGGCCACGCCCGGCACGACGATGCGCGCGCGCAGGAAGCCGCGGCTGCCGACGATCAGCCGGTCGATGCCGGGATAGCCGATCAGCACGCCGTCGGGCCGCGGCGCGGGCGCGGCCTCAAAGTAGCGGCGCGCGCCGGCGAAGGACCCGGTGTGTTCCTCCAGGTCGAACAGCAGGCCGAGCCGGCCCGACCAGGACTCGGGGCGCGCCGCGAAGGCGGCGAACAGGTGCGCAAAGATCGCTGCGCCGGCCTTGGAGTCGGCCGCGCCGCGGCCGTAGAGCCAGCCGCCCTGCGCGCGCGCGCGGTCGGGCCGATGCTGCCAGGTCGTGCGGTCGCCGAAGCCGGCGGTGTCGAGCGTCGCGTTCAGCAGGTAGAAAGGCCGCTTCGCGCCGCGCGGCAGCGGCGCGCGGCCCATGACCTCGGCCTGCAGGCCGAGCGGCGTGCCGTCGGCGGCGCACAGCCGCCGGTGCGGCAGGCCGCGCTCGTCGAACCAGGCCTCGACGCGCGCCAGCACCGGACCCAGCGCGTCCTCGCCGGCGCGGCTGGGCGTGTCCACCAGGGACCGCAGCAGCTTCGTGATCGAGGCGCTGGGCGGTGGCGAGCGGCGGGGCATGCCGCGATTATCGATGCCGGCCTGCCGGCCTGCCGGCCTGGCGGCCTTCAGGCCAAGGCGCCGAGGATCACGCTCGAGGCCTTGAACAGCGCGGTCGCCCGCACGCCCGGCGCGAGGCCGAGCGCGCCCAGGCTGGACTGCGTGACGATGGCGGCGATCGTCAGCCCGTGGCCGATGTCGATCACCACCTCGGCATTCACGGCGCCGGGCGTGACCGCGCTCACCGTGCCCGTCAGCCGGTTGCGCGTCGACAGGCGGGCGTCGTCCAGTCCGGTGGCCACGATCACCGACGAGGCCTGGACCAGCGCGAAGGCGGTCGCCCCCGGCTTCAGGCCCAGTGCCTCGGCGCTCTCGTGCGTGACGATCGCGACGATGCGCGCGCCGCCGGGCAGCGCGAGTTCGACCTCGTCGTTGACCGCGCCGCTCCTGCAGGCGCCCACCGTCCCCAGGAACTGGTTGCGCGCGCTGGTCTTCATGTTCAGGGTCCTCAGCAGGTCGAAGTCGTTCGCGACGTCGATGGAGTCGTCGCTCAGCAGCCGCACGAAGCGCGCATGCACCGCCTCGACCTGCGCGTAGCGCTCCACCAGCTGCACGCCGCGCGGCGTCAGCCGGGTCGAGCCGCCGCCGCGGCCGCCGGTGCTGCGCTCGACCAGCGGCGCACCGGCCAGGTTGTTCATCGTGTCGACCGCATCCCAGGCGGCTTTGTAGCTCATGCCGTAGGCCTTGGCCGCCTGCGTGATCGAGCCGTGCTCGGCGATCGCGCGCAGCAGGCCGATGCGGCCCTTGCCGCCGAGGTTCTCGCCGCCGACCGTCATCCAGAGCGCGCCGTGCAGCTCGATCGCTTCGTCCTTCTTCCTGCTCGGGCGGGTCGCCATGGCGGCTGCGGGTCAGGCGGGGAGCGTTGCCGGCGCGACGAGCCGGCCGTCGCGCAGCGCCAGCACCTCGTCGCCGAAGCGACGCACGTCCTCGGGGTCGTGGGTGATCAGCAGCAGCGGGATCGCGAGGCGCGTCTGCAGGTCGGCCAGCTCGTCGCGCAGGCGCGCGCGCAGGGCCGGATCGAGGGCGGCGAAGGGCTCGTCCAGCAGCAGCGCGCGCGGCTCGGCCACCAGCGCACGCGCCAGCGCCGTGCGCTGGCGCTGGCCGCCGGACAGCTGCTCGGGATAGTGGCGCGCCACCGGCATCAGCTCGAAGGCGGCCATCCAGCGCTCGACCGCCGCGTCGCGCAGCCCGCGCGGCGGATTGCGCCAGCCGCGCTGCAGGCCGAAGGCGATGTTCTGCGCCACGGTGAGGTGCGGGAACAGCGCGTAGTCCTGGAAGACGTAGGCCAGCCCGCGCTCGCGCGCCGGCAGGTCGATGCGCGCTGCCGCATCGAACAGCGCCTGCCCGTGCAGCCGCACGTGGCCGGCGTCGGGTCGGGTCAGGCCGGCGATGCACTTGAGCGTCTGGCTCTTGCCGGCGCCCGAGGGGCCGTAGAGCACCACCCGCGGCGACGCGCTCGCAAAGCTCAAGCGCAGGTCGAAGCGGCGCTTCGCGTGCTCGAAGCGACGCTGGAGGTCGACGTCCCACACGGTCATCCTGCGTCCCGCTTCAGGGTCGGCCCGGCGCGCGCGCGCGCAGCAGGCGCCCGGCACCCAGCAGCACGGCCATGCAGGTGATGGAAGTCACCATGACCAGGAAGTTGGCGACGTCGTCCTGGCCGGCCTGCACGGCGTCGTGCACGGCCGTCGCCAGCGTCTGGGTCTTGCCGGGGATGCTGCCGGCGATCATCAGCGTCGCGCCGAACTCGCCGGTCGAACGCGCGAATGCCAGCATCAGCCCCGCCAGGATGCCGCGCCAGGCCAGCGGCAGCGTGACGCGGAAGAACACCGCCGCCTCGCCCAGCCCCAGCACCCGCGCCGCCTGCTCGAGCTGCGGGTCGACGGCCTCGAAGGCGGCGCGCGCCGGGCGCACGACGAAGGGGAAGGCCACGATGGCGGCGGCGATCACGGCGCCCTGCCAGGTGAAGATGAGCTGGATGCCGAACCACTCGTCGAGCCACCGACCGACGGGCCCCTGGCGACCGATGAGCACCAGCAGGTAGTAGCCCAGCACCGTCGGGGGCAACACCATCGGCAGGGTGACCAGGGCGTCCAGCAGCTCGCGGCCGAAGAAGCGGCGCCGCGCCAGCAGGAAGGCCAGCGCGAGACCGAGCACCAGATCGATCGCCGTCGCCCAGAGCGCCACCTTGAGCGTCAGCGCCAGCGGGACCCACGCGCCCTCCATCGCACCGCCTAGGGCTTGCCGAAGCCGTGCTTGGCCAGCACCGCCTGCGCCGGCGGCGACAGCACGAAGGCGACGAACTTCTGCGCCGCCGCGGCCTTGCCGCTGGCGGCCACGGGCGCGATCGGATAGAGGATGGGCGCGTCGGTCGGCGCGGTGAGCGCGAGCTTCACCTGGTCCGGCATCAGCGCGGCGTCGGTCGCATAGACGAAGCCGGCATCGACCTCGCCGCGCGCCACGTAGTCCAGCGCCTGGCGCACGTTCTGCGCGCCGATCATGCGGGGCTCGATCGCCGCCCACAGCCCGGCCTTCTGCAGCACGGCCTGGGTGTAGCGGCCCACCGGCACGCTGGCCGGCAGGCCGATGGCGATGCGCGCGTAGCCCGGCTGCGCCAGGTCGGCCAGCGCCGCCGGCACCCGCGGGCTGTCGCCCGGCACCACGACCACCAGTGTGTTCGACACGAAGTTGCGCCGCTCGGCCGCCCGGATCAGCGACCGGGCCTGGGCCTGGTCCATGGTCTCCTGGTCGGCGCTGGCGAACACATCGACCGGCGCGCCCTTGACGATCTGCTGCAGCAGCGCGCCCGAGGCGCCGAGGTTCAGCCGCAGCTTCGTGCCCGGGTTCTGCGCCTCGAACAGCGGCTGCAGCGCCTTGAAGGCCTGGCTCAGGCTGGCGGCGGCCGAGACGGTGAGGTCGCCGGCCAGGGCCTGCCCGGCGACGAGCAGGCCGGCCGCGACGAGGGCCAGGCGGCACAGCGCGCGGCAGGTCGGGCGCGAGGTCGGACGCGACAGCAGGCGGCGCATGCAGGGACTGCGGCGGGTTGAAGGACGAGGGCGCGAATGGAGTGCGAGCAGGAACGACAGCCGGGGCCAAACCGGGGCGCAATAGTAGCTTGTATATAACGGTAAGGATTGTCGTCCGACCGCCCCCCGGGCTAGCCCGGAGCGGTGCGGGGTCGGCCCGGCCGCAAGATCGAGGCCCCACTCCCGCTGGAGCCGCCGTGGATGCGACCCTGACCCGCCTGCTGACCGACAAGGGCGATGTGGCGCGCAGCCGCATCGAGACCGGGCCGCTGCCGCCGGCTGGCGAGGGCGAGGCCCTGCTCGCGATCCGCCGCCTGTCGCTGACCACCAACAACGTCACCTATGCCGCCTTCGGCGACACGATGCGCTACTGGGACTTCTTCCCCACCGGCGTCGACGGCTGGGGCCAGATCCCGGCCTGGGGCTTTGCCGACGTGGTGGCGTCCGCGGTGCCCGGGGTCGAGGTCGGCGAGCGCTACTACGGCTACTTCCCGATCGCCAGCCACCTGCGGGTCCGGCCGGCGCGCGTGGGCGAGCGCGGCTTCCTCGACGGCAGCGCGCACCGCGCCGAGCTGGCGTCGGCCTACAACCAGTGTGTCCGCTGCAGCGCCGACCCGTCCTACGCGCTCGACGACGAGAACCTGCTCGCCCTGCTGCGGCCGCTCTACATCACCGCCTTCTTCCTGGCCGACTTCCTGCAGGACAACGCCGCCTTCGGGGCGCGGCGGGTGCTGTTCTCCAGCGCGTCCAGCAAGACGGCCTACGGCAGCGCCCACGGCCTGCACGGCCAGGCTGGCCTGCAGCTCACGGGCCTGACGGCGGCGCGCCACCGCGGCTTCGTCGAAGGCCTGGGCTGCTACGACCGCGTGCTCGCCTACGACGAGCTGGAAGCCGCGCTGGCGCCCGACGAACCGACGCTCTACGTCGACTTCTCCGGCGACGCGGCGCTGCGCGCGCGCGTGCACCGCCACCTGGGCGCGGCGCTCGTGTACGACTGCCACGTCGGCTCGGCGCAGAGCACGACGTTCGTCGCCGACACCGCACTGCCGGGGCCGAAGCCCAAGTTCTACTTCGCCCCCGCGCAGATCAAGAAGCGCCACGCCGAGTGGGGCCCGGCCGTGGCCACCCGGCGCTACGACCAGGCCGAGCGGGACTTCTTCGCGCAGGTGCGCCGCGCCGACTGGATGCGCGTGGCCGAGGAGCATGGCTTCGAGGCCGCGCAGCGCGTCCTCGCCGGGCTGGTGGCCGGCCGCGTCGACCCGCGGCTCGGGCAGGTGGTGCTGCTGTAGCCGCTCACCCGCGGCAGCGCTCGCGAGGTCGCCCGCGAGGTCACTCGCGGTAATAGACCATCTGGTGCGTGCTGGCCAGCAGCCGGCCGTCGTCGCCCCACACCTCGGCGGTCTGGTCGAAGTAGCCGTTGCGAAAGCTCAGCGCGCGGGCGGTGCACAGCATGTGGCGGTCGGCCTGCGCGGCCAGCATCGCGGCGTCGGCGTGGAAATAGGTGCTCAGCGTCACCGTGCCGATCGGCACCCGCTTGCGGCGGCGCACGAAGATGCGCGGGAAGAAGCTGTCGCACAGCGCCGCCAGCGAGGCGAAGTCCAGCGGCCGCGGCGGCTCGTCGCGCACCCAGGCCACGCTGCGCGAGTCCGGCCGCTCGCGGCCGTCGTAGTCCGTCGACAGCTCGCCTTCGATGAAGCGCATGTCGTAGCGCTGCACCCAGGCCAGCCGTCCGGTGTCGGCCGGGCGCGCCACCGCGTCGGCGGCCGGCACGCCGGCCGGCATCGTCGCCTCGGGCGCCGACCAGGTCTCGCGGCGCAGCGCGAACACCGCCGTCGCGGTGGCGGCGACCGCGCCGTCCTGCGTGAGCTCGATGACCCAGTGCTGCGTCGAGCGGTTGGTGCGCGCCGGGCGGGCCGCGATCTCGAAGCCGCCGTCGGCCACGGCGCTGGCGAAGTTGACCGTGAGCGCGATCGGATCGCCGAGCCGCGCCGGGTGCTGCAGCGCGCCGTTCAGCAGCACCGCGGCGGTGGTGCCGCCGAAGGGGCCGACCATGTTGGCGTAGTCCGGGCTGGTCGCGCCGCGGCAGCGGCCGTCCGCGGCCGGGCTCAGGGCGATGGCGGTGTCGAAGGGGTGCATGGCGACGGGGGAAGCTCCTCTCGCGCCAGTCTCGCATCGGCGCGGCGACCTGCCTGTCGCGCAGGCGTCGGCCGCGCGCCGCCGCCGGCGATCAGCGGCGCGGCAGGTTGGCCGCGACCAGCGCCGCCGCCAGCGTGACCAGCCACGAGTAGTACACCCACAGCAGGAACATCGGCAGCACCGAGAAGGCGCCGTACACCGCCTGGTAGGCGGGCATCGCCAGCAGGTAGTGCGTGAAGCCGCGCTTGCCCAGCTCGAGCGCGACGCTGGCGATCAGGCCGCCGACGATCGCATCGCGCCGCCGCACCCGGGTGTTGGGCACGACGTAGAAGAGGCCGGCCAGCGCCGCCCAGGCCAGCGCCGCCGGGCCCAGCGTCAGCACGAAGCGCGCCTCGGACGGCAGCGGCCCGACCCAGCCCATCGACGCGCCCAGCAGCGTCGAGGCGGCCCACAGGCTCACGCCCAGCAACGGCGGCAGCGCGGTCAGCACCACCAGATAGAGCACGACCCGTTTCAGGAACGGACGGTTGCGCCTGACGTTCCAGATCTGGTTGAAGGCGTTCTCCACCGTCAGCAGCATCGCGATCGCGGTCGCCAGCAGGAACAGGCTGCCCGCCAGCGTCAGCCCACTGGCGTTGGCGGCGAACTGGTGCAGGTACTTCAGCACCGTGCGCGCGATCTCCGCCGGCAGCAGGCCCTGGAGCAGATGCTCCTCGAGCGCGGCCTCGACGCGATGAAAGACCGGGAAGCGCGTGAACAGCGCGAAGCTCACCGCCAGGAAGGGCACGATGGACAGCAGCGTCGTGAAGGTCAGGCTGCCGGCCACCTGGGGCAGGCGTTCCTGGCGGGCGCGGCGGACGGTGAGGCGGGTCAGGTGGCGCATGCGGGGCGCGGGCGGTGCGTGGGGAGGCCATGCGGCGGCCGATTGTGGGGCGACCGAGGACCCGCCGGCGCCACGACAATCGGTGCGGGCCATCCGGCAGGAGACGACGCGTGAAGACCTACGACATCGAAGTGCAGCGCCTGAAGTCGATGCGGCACGACAAGGGGCTGGTCGAGATCGGCATCGACGCCCTGGTGCTGCCGCGGGCGGCGCGCGACGACGCAGCCGGCGGCAGCAGCAGCACGCTGCACCTGCCGGTCGAGCACGCGCGCTCGCTGCTCATCCTGCTCAAGCAGCAGATCGCCGAGCTGGACAAGCTGCAGCCGCGCAGCCGGCGCTCCGGCCGGGCCTGATCCGGCGTCGGGCGGTGCCCGACAATCGTCTGCGACCGCTCGTCGCGAGGCGCCTCGCACGCTCCGCCCTCCGTCCCCTCCGCAAGGACATGCCGATGCCACGCTGGCCCTCACTCGTTCCCCTGGCTGCCGCCGCGCTGCTGGCGGGCGCCTTCTTCGTGACGCTGAACGCCGCGATGATCGCGGCCTGCGCCATCGCGCTGATCGGCGCGGTGATCGCCGCCGTCCACCATGCCGAGGTGGTGGCGCACCGCGTCGGCGAACCCTTCGGCACGCTGGTGCTGGCGGTGGCGATCACGGTGATCGAGGTGGCGCTGATCGTGTCGGTGATGCTGGCCGGCGGGCCGGACAAGGCGACGCTGCCGCGCGACACCATCTTCTCGGCGGTGATGATCATCACCACCGGCGTGGTCGGCATCTGCATGCTGGTCGGCGGCCTGCGCCACCACGAGCAGAACTTCCAGCTCGACGGCGCCATGGCGGCACTGGCCGCGCTGGTGGCGCTGGCCGGCCTGTCGCTGGTGATGCCCAGCTTCACCACCAGCTCGGCCGGCGGCACCTACACCGTGCCGCAGCTGGCGTTCGTCGCCGTCTCCTCGCTGGCGCTGTGGGTGGCCTTCGTCTTCGTGCAGACGGTGCGGCACCGCGACTACTTCCTGCCGCCGACCAACGCCGCCAACGAGGACGTCCACGCCACGCCGCCGACCCCCGGCGAGGCCTGGGCCAGCTTCGGCTTCCTGCTGGTGTCGCTGGTCGCGGTGGTCGGCCTGGCCAAGCAGCTGTCGCCGACGATCGAGGCGGCCGTGACGGCCGCCGGTGCGCCCAAGGCGGTGATCGGCATCGCGATCGCACTGCTGGTGCTGCTGCCGGAGACCTGGGCCGCCGTGCGCGCCGCGCAGGCCGACCGCCTGCAGACCAGCATGAACCTGGCGCTGGGCTCCGCGCTCGCCAGCATCGGCCTGACGATCCCGGTGGTGGTGGTCGCCGCGGTGCTGCTCGACCTGCCGCTGGTGCTAGGACTGGACCCCAAGGACATCGTGATGCTGGGCCTGGCGGTGCTGGTCAGCGCGATCACGCTGGGCACCGGGCGGACCAGCGTGATGCAGGGCGCGGTGCACCTGGTGCTGTTCGCGGCGTTTCTGTTCCTGGCGTTGGTGCCTTGAGCGCGGCCGGCCTGGCCGGGTGCGGGGTCGCCCCAGCGACCTTCGAAGGTCGCGCGTGGGACGCGCCTGATCCGCGGCGCGGCGCACTGCTCGTCAGCGCGAAGTGCTCGAACGAGTTTCGATCCCGAAGACCGGGGATGGCCGCAGTTGCCGGTCCGGCGGCGCACGGTCTGGGCTCGCGATCTGCAGGGAGCGGCGGCGCCATCCGCGCGCCAGGGCCGCCGCGCGGCCCATGGCACGTGGCGCGCACGCACCAGCAGCGCGTGCCGGACCGCATCGACCGGTTCTTGCGGGAACCCACGGACGCTCGACACCCCGAACCAGGCTCGTGGAGCCTCAGTGCCGATGCACGTGGTGCGCGTCCGGCACGTGGGCATGCGCGTGGCGCACTGGCTCGTGCCGATGCGCATGGCTGTGCTCAGCGGCCGGCATGCGGTCGTGCGTGTGGTCGTGATGCCCGTCGTCGTGGCGGTGCGCATGCTCATGCTCCAGCGCCTCGTGCGTGTGCTCGTGGCCATGGGACTCGGCCAGGTGCAGCACCACGCCGGCCAGCATCAGCACGCTGCCCAGCACCATCAGGCCGCCGGCCGACCGATCGCCCAGCGCGACCGCAAACGCAGCGCCCATGAAGGGTGCGAACGCGAACACCGACCCCGTGCGCGCCGCCCCGAAGGCCCGCTGTGCCAACAGGTAAAAGCGCAGGCTCAAGCCGTAGCCCGAGGCCCCGATGGCGAACAAGGCCAGCACCGCCGGCGCCGATGGCAGGGACTCTCCAAACGCCACGGCCAGCCCGGCGGTCGCCGTGGCGCCCAGCAGTGCCTTGGCCATGACGACCTGCCCGGGGTCGCGCTCGGCCAGCGCGCGCGACAGGGTGTTGTCCACGCCCCAGGCCGCGGTGGCCAACAGCACGGCCAGCAGGCCCCACAACTGCGCGCCACCGGTACGACCCTGGTCGATCACAAGCACCATGCCGCCGGCCAGCAGCAGGGCCATCGCGGCCCAGACGCGGCCGTCCATGGTCTCGCGGTACAGGCGCCAGGCCAGCACGGCGGTGAACAGGGCTTCCAGCGTCAACATCAGCGAGGCGCTGGTGCCGCTGGTGTGCTGCAGACCCCAGGCCAGCGCCACCGGCCCGACGACGGCGCCGAAGGCGGCCATCGCGATCAGCCGCGGCAGATCCGCGCGGCGCAGACGGGCCTCGCGCTCGATGGGCTGGCGCGACAGCAAGCCGACGGCCGCGGCCCCGGCATAGAGCAGCGCCGCTGTGCTGAAGGGTCCCAACCCCAAGCCGAATCGCTGTACCAGCGGCGTGCTGACACCGAACAGCGCCGCGGCCAGCAGGGCGAAAAGCCCGCCCCGCAGAGCGGGCAGACTCGTCGTGAGCGACGCCACTTACTTCACCGTGAATCGCACCGTGATGGCCTTCTTGGCGGGCGTGGTCAGCGCGGCGACGACCTTGGCACCGGCGGCCAGCTTGACGCCCTTGGCTTCGAGCTTGTCGCCGGCCACTGCCAGCTCGGCCTCCGACTTCTCGCTGCCGTTGAGAACCGTCAGCTTGCCAGTCATCCCGGTAGGCGCCAAGGGCTTGCCGTGGTCTTCGACATAGATCGCAACGCCCGTCGGCGTGCCAACCAGTTCGAAGCCCAGGTCGCTCGCCGTGGCGACCACGCCTCCATGCTTGGCCTTGGCGCCGCCGTGGGCCATGGCCACGTTGATCGACAGCGCCGACAGGCCCAGCACCACCACGGTGAACAGCTTCTTCATCATCTCGTCGAACTCCTGCAAGGGTGCGGCGCACTGGAACAGGCGGCGTCGCCAGGCCTGATTTCAACTCAATAGGCTTCCTGCGGGCCGGTGGCCCCTTCCGGTGCGTCTGCCTCGGGTTCGGTCAGCCGCTTCGTCGCCTTCTCGCCGAACAACCAGAACAGCACCGGCGTGAGCAGCGTGTCGAGCAGCGTCGAGCTGACCAGGCCACCGAAGATCACCACCGCCACCGGGTGCAGAATTTCCTTGCCCGGGGCATCGGCCGCCAGCAGCAGCGGCGTCAACGCGAAAGCCGCCACCAGCGCCGTCATCAGTACCGGCGTCAAGCGCTCCAGCGAGCCGCGCACGATCATGGCCTGGCTGAAGTGCTCCCCCTCGAACTTGACGAGGTTGATGTAGTGGCTGATCTTCAGGATGCCGTTGCGCGTGGCGATGCCGGCCAGCGTGATGAAGCCCACCATCGACGCCACCGACAGGCTCACGCCCGCGATCCACATCGCCACCACCGAGCCGATCAGCGCCAGCGGGATGTTGGCCATGATGATGCCGGCCAGCACCACCGACTGGTAGCGCGAGTACAGCACCAGAAACATCATGGCCAGCGACACCACCGATAGCCCGGCGATCAGTCGCGTGGCCTGCTCCTGGGCCTGGAACTGCCCTTCGAGGCTGATGAAGTTGCCGGGCGGCAAGGGCGTCTTGGCGATGATGCTGCGGATGTCCTTGACGACGCGCCCCACGTCGCCGCCATCGGTGTTGGCGTAGACGATGATGCGGCGGCGGCCGTTCTCGCGGCCGATCTGGTTCGGGCCGTCGGTCTCTTCCACCGTGGCGATGCTCGACACCGGCACGCGGCCCGCCGGCGTGTCGATCAGCGTGCGCGCCAGGTCCTGCGGGCTGCGCTGCTTGTCCGGCAGGCGCAGCACCAGCTCGTAGCGGCGCGGGCCGTCGACGATGTCCGCCCCGTGCGCACCGTCGGTCAGCGCCTGCAGCACGCGGATGGCCTCGCCCGGCGACAGGCCCATCTGCGCCGCCTTGCGGTGGTCCAGCCGCACGGTGATCTGAGGGATCAGCACCTGCTTCTCGACCGTCAAGTCCACCAGGCCCGGTACCGCTGAGAGCTGGCCGCGCATGGCTTCAGCCAGGCTGCGCAGCGTGTCGGTGTCGTCGCCGAAGATCTTGACCGCGATCTGCGCGCGCACGCCCGACAGCAGGTGGTCGAGTCGGTGGCTGATCGGCTGGCCGATCGCCACCTGCGCGGGCAGTGTCGACAGCCGCTCGCGGATGTCGGCCATGATGGTCTCGCGGTCGCGCGCGGTTCCGTCGTTCGTGCGCTTCAGGTCGACGTCGATCTCGGCCGAGTGCACACCCTCGGCGTGTTCGTCGAGTTCGGCGCGGCCGGTGCGGCGGCCCACCTGCGTGACCTCGGGCACCTGGCGGATCAACGTCTCGGCGACCGAGCCGATGCGGTTGGCCTCGGCCAGCGAGGTGCCCGGCTGCATCACCAGGCCCAGCACCAGCGAGCCCTCGTTGAAGGCCGGCAGGAAGGCGCGCGGGAACAAGGGCACGGTCGCCGCGGCGCCGGCCACCGCCAGCACGGCCAGCGCGATCAGCCGCTTCGCGCGGCCGAAGGACCAGCTCAGCAGCCTCGTGTCCTGGCGCTTGAGCCAGGCCACCAGCGGGCTGTCGCCATGGTCCAGGCGCTTCATCGTCGGCAGCATGTAGTAGCACATGACGGGCGTGACCGTCATCGAGACCAGCATGGACGCGAGGATCGACACGATGTAGGCGATGCCCAGCGGCGTGAAGAGCCGCCCCTCGATGCCCGGCAGCGCGAACAGCGGCACGAAGACCAGCACGACGATCACGGTGGCGTAGACGATGCCCGAGCGCACTTCGACGCTGGCACTGCGAACGACTTCGAGCACCGAGCTTGGGTTGCCGGCAGCGCGGTTCTGTTTCAGCCGGCGCAGGATGTTCTCCACGTCCACCACCGCGTCATCCACCAGCTCGCCGATGGCGATGGCCAGGCCGCCCAGCGTCATCACGTTGATCGACTGCCCCAGCCACTGGAACACGAGTGCCGTGACCGCCAGCGACAGCGGGATGGCGACCAGCGAGATCACTGTCGTGCGGGCCGACAGCAGAAAGGCGAACAGCACGATGGCCACCATGATGGCGCCGTCGCGCAGGGCCTCGGCCACGTTGCCGATCGAGGCCTTGATGAAGTCGGCCTGGCGGAACAGCACGCGGGGCTCAGCGAGGCCCTTCGGCAGGCCCTGCTTCAACTCGGAGAGTGCCGTCTCGATCTGCGCGGTGAGCTTGACGGTGTCGGCATCGGGCTGCTTCTGGATGCTGATCACCACGGCCGGCAGGCCGTTGTAGCCGGCGTCACCGCGCTTGAGGCCGGCGGCAAAGGAGACGCTGGCCACCTGTTCCAGCAGGATCGCGCGGCCGTCCTTCCAGGCCACCGCCACTCCCGCCAGATTCGCGGCCAGGTCCTCGGCGCGCTTGGTTCGGCCCAGGTGCCGGATCAGGACCTCGCGGCTGTTCAGGTCGATGAAGCCGCCACCGGCATTGCCGGCATAGCCCTTGAGCGCCTGTTCGACCTGCGTGAGCGAGACCCCGAACTGCGCCAGGCGCGCGGTGTCCGGTGCCACGCGCAGGGTCCGTACCTCGCCGCCGATCGGGATGACCTGCGAGACACCGGGTATCGACAGCAGCCGCGGGCGCAGCACGAAGTCGGCGTACTCGCGCGCCTGCATCGGTGTGGCGACCGGCGACTTGCCGTCGCCCGGCGCGTCAGCCGAAACCAAGGGCAGTGCCACCAACATGATCTCGCCCATGATCGACGACACCGGCCCCATCACAGGGGTGATGTCGCCGGGCAGTTGCCCGCGCACCAGGGCCAGTCGCTCGGCCACCAGCTGGCGGTTGCGGTAGATGTCGGTGCCCCAGTCGAACTCGGCATAGACGAGTGACAGGCCCACGCCCGAGGCGCTGCGCACGCGGGTCACGCCCGGCATGCCGTTGAGCGCCGTTTCCAGCGGGAAGGTGACGAGCTGCTCCACCTCTTCCGGCGCCATGCCACCGGCTTCGGTGAGCACGGTGATCAGCGGCTTGTCGAGGTCGGGGAAGACGTCGACCGGCGTGCGCCAGGCGACCGTCGCGCCGTAGACCATCAACAGCGCCGCCACCGCCAGCACGAACAGGCGGTTGTGCAGGCTGGTGCGAACGATCCAGTTGAACATGGTGTGGCTCCTTCAGTCGGCGCGGGGCCGTTCCCAAGCCGACTGAACGCCCCACGGGCCGGGAAGCGGCCTGTTCCAGGCGGTGGGGGCAGTGAACGAAGTGAACGCGGGGGTGGACATGTCAGCGGATCTGCGCGATCAGCGGTGCTCCCTGGACCACGACGCGGTTGTCCGCGCCGAGGCCCTGGGTGATCACCACCGTGCCTGCGTCGAGCGGCCGGAACTGCACCGGCTGCGGAATGAAGCGCTCGGCACCCGACTTGATCCAGACGATGGGCTCGTTCGACGGACTGCGCACCACGGCCTGCGCGGGCAGCACCACGCCCTTGATGCGCTCCTTCGCTTGCGCCACCACGGTGACCGGCTGGCCGATGGCCAACGGCAAGGACGCTGCGGCCTTCGTCGGACTCACGGCGAACGTCAGCGGCAGCACGCCGTCGCGCAGAGAGCGCGACACGCCCAGCAGGCGCAGCGTCACCTCGGGCACACCCTGCAGCGACGCACCGGCCACGCGGGCCGCCAAGGTGGCGTCGGCCGTCGTGGCTTCGACCAGCATGCGCGCCGGGTCCACCACCTCGAACAGCACGTCGCGCGGTTCGACCACCTGGCCGACGACCAGGTCGACACGGGCGATCACGCCGCTCACCGGTGCGGTCAGGGCTTCGCGCGTCGCCAGGCTGCCGGCGATGCTGCGCTCGCGCTCGGCCAGGCTGGTCGCCTCGGTGCGCGCCGCCTCGATCTCCTTGCGCGGCACCGTGCCCTCCAGGCCTTCCAAACGCCGCACGCGCTGCTCGGCCAGTTGCCGCTGCGCGCGCAGTTCGGCCAGCTGGGCCTGTTGCGTGCCCAGCGCATAGGGCTCAGCATGGTGGCGCACGTAGGCGAGCACGTCGCCGCGCTTCACCGACTGGCCTGCGACCGGCAGTCCCTTGGGCCCGGGCTCGATGCGACCCCCATGCGCGGCCTGCACGCGACCGCTGGCATTCGGGTCCATGACCACGCGGCCGGGCATCTCGACCGTGGCGGCGGCCTCGGACTCCGGTGCCAGCACGGTGCGGATGGCCATGCGGCGCTGGGCGACCTTGGGCACGTTGACGCTGCCGTCGGGCAGGCGTGCGAGGCCAGAGGCGTTGACCGCGGCACCGGGTGCGTCGAGATGCTCGCCGTTGGGTCCGTGCGCGCCGGGGGCGGCGTCAGCGGGCGACAAAGCGATCAGGCTGGCGACCAGCGCCACGGCGGCGATCACGGAGGGGCGGCGCTGAGGGTGGGCAAGGTGGTGCAGCATCACAGCCCCCCCTGCAGCTTGCCGACATCGCGGCGGCGCTGGCGCCACCAGGCGATGCCGCCGATCAGGCCCAGGGCCGCGACACCGGCGCCGATCCAGGCGGCAGGTTCCAGTTCGTGGTCGTGCCCGTGGCCATCTCCCCCATGAGCATGTCCGTGGTCGTCCTTCGCGGCGGCGGTGACCACGCCACCGGCGGTGCCGACCAGCGTGCCGTCGAGCAGATCGCTGTCTTTGCCGGCGACCAGCGTGAACACGAGACCATGTTCGCCGGGAGCCGCCAGTGCCTTCAGCAGGGCCGCGTCGGTGACGGCGTAGTCGCCCTGCTCGGCACGGAAGGCGGCGACGGCCTTGAGCGCACCGCTCTCGACCTCGAGCCTGGCGCCGAGCACGGGCTCGTTGGTCTCGTAGCGGTCGACGACGATCGCCAACTCGCTGGGGCGCAGTTCGGCGACCAGCTCGAAGGCCTCGGACCTGGCTTCGACGCGGGGCAGGGCCGAAGCGGCGCGCATCGCGGTCGGGCCGTCCAGATGTTCGCCGTTGGGGCCGTGCGCGCCGGGGGCGGCGAGGGCGGAACTGGTGGCGACCAGCAGCAGCGCACTCAGCGCAGCGGCCATCAGGTGCTGCGGCGCGCAGCGGGTGTGAAGCAGGTTCATGGCAGGAGTCCGAGGGATTGTTGGAGGCGCGCTCGGGCGAGGCCCAGCGCAGCGGTCTGGCGGGCGGCGGCGCTGTCGGCCTGTGCCGCGGCGGCGAGCGCGCGCAGCAGGTCGGGCAGCGGCGTCTCGCCGGCACGGAAGGACTTGTCGATCAGCGCGGCGCGCTCGCGCAGCAGGCCGGCACGCGCGGTCTCGGCGTCGAGCTGCGCCTGCGCCGCGCGCAGCGCATCGCGTGCGGCAGCGATCTCGCTGTCCACTCGCTCACGAAGGCGCTGCTCTTGCGTCTGGGCCACGTCCAGCTCGCTCAGTGCCGCCGCTTCCAGCGGTCGGTTGCGGTCGTCGGTGCCGAAGGGCAGGCGCAGTCCGACCACCAGGCTGCCCTGCGAGGCTTCGGCGCGGCCCGGGACGTCCTGCCTCACACCCACGGTCAGCTCGGGCGCGTCGCGTCGCGACCGGCGCATCAGTTCCACGCGCTGGCGTGCCACTTCGGTGGACTGGCTGGCGAGTTGCAGTTCCGGGTGCGGCGGAGATGAGCCCGGCGTCAAGTCGTTCGTCGCCGCATTCAGATCGGGCGCTCCTGCCAGGCCGGTCAGCAGGGTCCAGCGTGCGCGCACGGCCTGCAGGCGCTGATGCACCTCGGACTGCAGCGCGACGGCTGCCAGGTACTCGGCCTGTGCGGCCAGGGCGTCGGCACGCGCCAGGTCACCGGCGCGCACGCGGCGCTCGACATCGTCGGCGAGTTGCCTCAGCCCCTGGGCCTGGGTGCCGGCCTGGACCAGCTCGGCCTGGGCCGCGGCGATCTGCCATGCCGCTTCGCGCAGCTCACCGGCCAGGCGCAGCCGGGCCACCTGTTCGGTCGCCAGGGCCTGGGCCGCCGCAGCGTCCGCAGTGCCTGCGCGGGCTGCTCTCTGGCCCGGCAGCCACAAAGGAACGGCCACGCCGATCTCGGTCTCGCGCCGGCCGGCGTTGCTCTGCAGGCGGTCGTTGCGGTGGCTCAGCTCCAGGGAAGGCGGTGCCGCCCAGAAACTGCCCGCGACAGCGCGATCCGCTTCGGCGCGGCGGCGCTGGCCTTCGCTCTCGCGGGCGGCGACGGCGCGTTGCCATGCCGCGTCCAGCGCCGCGCGCAGGGTGACGCTGTCGGCGGCTGGTCCGGAGGCCGGGCCATACAGGGGTCGGAGGGCGGCCTGGGGGCCCTCCGGAGATGCGGCAGGCTGGGCCCGGACGGGCCCGCCGGCCAGGCTGCCCGCGACGACGCAGGCAGACAGCCAGGGGAGAGCTTTCACGATGATCCTGACGTTTGAACAGCCGGGGCCGGCCGAGCGCGAGGTCAGGTCACGCCGGGGGCGGACGAGCGCTTGCGCGGGGTACCGGGGCGGCGGGTCGGGCGTCCATGGGTGGACGCCCGCCGATGACGTCCGCAGTGATTGCGGGTCAGGCGCGGAACCGAGGCGGCCTGAGCAGGCCGTCGAGCGCGGGGTTGGGCACGAGTCGCTCGTGCAGGCCGTCTGGCGCGGCTGACGCCGAGGGCGGGAAGTCGTGCGAGGACGCCGCCGCCAGTGCCAGCGATGCGTTCAGATGGTCCGTCACCACGTGCTGCACAGACTCCTTCGAGTCGTCCTGATGGTAGGACCCATCCTCGTGGTGGTGGTGGCCTTCCTCCTGCCAGTGGAGCGTCGCGTGCTCCAGGTCTGCCAGGGGGTTCACCGTCGAGCCGACGCGCGCCATCGCCACCGATTGCCAGAGCATGGCAAGCAGCATGACGACGAGAGTGACAGAGCGGCGCATCGCGGTGGGAGTGTACTGAAGCAAGGCGCGGCCGGGGTTCGAGTCCCGTCCCAAGTGTTCTTCCGGATCGTGCCCGCCTCGGTCCGTCAGCGACAAGGATCGCCAGGCCCAAAAAAAGGCCCGCTCGCGCGGGCCTGGCTTTTCGTCTGCGGGCGCAGCGCTGGCGCGCTGCCTGCCCGGCAGATCAGAACGGAATGTCGTCGTCCATGTCGTCGAAGCCGGTGGCCGACTTCTGCGCGGCCGCCGGGGCCTGGCGCGGCGCGGGGCGCTGGGCCGGGCGCGCGCTGCGCTCGCCGCCACCGCCCCCACCTTCGTCGCCGCGGCCGTAGCCGCCGCCACTGCCGCCCTCGTCACCGCCGCCCATGCCTTCGCGGCCGCCCAGCAGCTGCATGTTGTCGGCAATGATCTCGGTGGTGTACTTCTCGACGCCGTCCTTGTCCTGCCACTTGCGGGTCTTCAGGCGCCCTTCGACGTAGACCGGGCGGCCCTTCTTCAGGTATTCGCCGGCGATCTCGGCCAGGCGGTCGTAGAAGACCACGCGGTGCCACTCGGTCTCCTCGACCTTGTCGCCGGTGTTCTTGTCCTTCCAGTTGCGCGAGGTGGCCACGGTGATGTTGCACACCGCCGCGCCGTTGGGCGTGTAGCGGACCTCGGGGTCGCGGCCGAGGTTGCCGATGAGGATGACTTTGTTGATCGAGGCCATGGCGGCGTCCTGCTGAAGGTGTGGAGCCCGGGCGCCCGGGCAGGGAACGATTATGCCGAGCGGCCCGCGCCGGCTGGTGCTGGCGCTGCTGCGGCACCTGCGGCGGCGCGTGCCAGCACCTGCTCGATGCGCTCGGCCAGCCGGCCGATGTCCAGCGGCTTGGTCCAGTAGTCGTCGAAGCCGGCTGCGCGGGCGCGCGCCACCTCGTGCGGCATCGCGTCGGCCGACACCGCCACGCAGGGCAGGCGGGCCAGGCGCGGGTCGGCGCGCACGCGGGCCAGCACTTCGTGGCCGCCGATGCCGGGCAGGTTGATGTCCAGCAGCAGCAGGTCGGGCGGGTCGCCGTCGGCCAGGCGGGCCAGGCCCTGCTCGCCATCGAGGGCCACGCTCAGCAGGTAGCGCGGGCCGCATTGGGCGATCACTTCCTGCATCAGCAGCACGTTGACCGGGTTGTCCTCGACGTACAGCAGGCGCAGCCGGCGACCGACGATCTGGGGGCCGGCGGCCGGCGGCGCATCGACAGCCTGCGGCTGCCGCGGGGCGGCGGCCGGCTCGGCGGCGGGCAGCTGCAGCCGGATCGTCGTGCCGCGGCCGGCTTGCGACTCGACGTCGATGCCGGCGCCCATGAGCAGCACCAGCGCCTGCGTGATCGCCAGGCCGAGGCCGGTGCCGGGCTGGTCGCCGCGCCGTTCGGCGCCGAGCCGGTTGAAGGGCTGAAACAGCCCGGCGCGCTGCTCCGCATCGAGCCCGAGCCCGGTGTCGGCCACCTCGAAGGCGATGCGTTCGTCACCGTCGCGGCGCCAGGCCAGGCGCACCAGGCCGCCCTCGCGGTTGTACTTGATGGCGTTCGACAGCAGGTTCTCCAGCACCTGGCGCAGCCGCACGCGGTCGGCGCGCACGTGCAGGTGCGGATCGCCGGCATCGACCTCGATGGTGATGCGCCGCTGCAGCGCCTGCGGGCGGGCCAGGGCCACGGTGGCGGCGACCAGCTCGGCCAGCGCGACCGGCTCGAGCGACAGGCGCAGCTGGCCGGCCTCGATCGCGGCCAGGTCGAGCATGTCGTTGATGAGCTGCAGCAGGTGCTCGCCGGCGTCGTGGATCAGGTCCAGGTGGTCGCGCTGCACGGTGGGCAGCGCCGCGCCGCGCCGCAGCAGCTGGGTGAAGCCGATGATGCCGTTGAGCGGCGTGCGCAGCTCGTGGCTGACGCGCGAGAGGAACTCGCTCTTGGCTTGGCTGGCGCGCTCGGCGGCCTCTTTCTCCAGGCGCGCCTGCTCGGCCAGGCGGCGGTCGGTGACGTCGATGCAGGTGCCGATCATGCGATGGCCCTGGCCGGCGGTCTCGAGCATGCGGCCCACCGAGTGGACCCAGTGCACCGCGCCGTCGGGCCAGATCACGCGGTGCTCGGTGTCGTAGGGCTGGCCGGCGCGGTAGGCGGTGCGCACGCCCTCGTTGCAGCGCGCCCGGTCGTCGGAGTGGATCAGAGCGAGCCAGCGCGCCGTGTCCATCGGCGTGCTGTCGGCCGGGAGGCCGTGCAGCCGGTACATGTGCTCGCTCCAGTGGATGCGCCAGGAGGAGGAGAAGTCCCAGTCCCAGACACCGATGCCGGCCACGTCGGTGGCCAGGCGCAGGCGCTCGCTCAGCTCGCTGATGGCCAGTTGGGCGGAGCGCTGCTCGGTGATGTCCTGGAACAGGCCGGCCAGGCGCACCACCCGGCCGTCCTGGCGCTCGGCGCGGCCGAGCGCGCGCACCCAGCGGTGCTGGCCTTGGCGCGAAACGAAGCCGAGCTCCAGGTCGAAGGGCGTGCCGTCGTCGAGCGCTCGCTCGACCGCCGCGGTGATGCGCGGCCGCGACTCGTCGTCGTAGAAGGCGATCGCGGAGTCGAGGTCGGGCTCCTCGCCGGGCGACATGCCGTGGATGGCCGCGGTCTCGACGCTCCAGCGCAGCGTTGGCGGGTCGGGCGTGTAGTCCCAGGCGCCGATGTGGGCGATGCGGGCGGCCGCCTTCAACAGCGCGCCCTCGCGGTCGAGTGCTGCCAGCGGGTCGTACTGCGTGCCGGGGCCGGCGGCGGCTGCCATGGCGCGATTGTGGCCCGGCGCTGCCCCTGCGATCGCTTAATCAGCGTCGCGAAGTGAGGATTCGTCGTGGCGCTCGCCGCGAGCGCCGTCGAGCGCCGTCGAGCGCGTCCGGGCGCACCGGCGCGGTCGCGGCGCTCGCGGGGGCTCGCTTACCATGCCGCCCTTCCATGACCGCCGCTGCCGCCACCCTCTCGACCGCGCCCCAGGCCATCCTGCAGCAGGTGTTCGGCTACGCCAGTTTTCGCGGCGCGCAGGCCGAGATCGTCGACCACGTCGTGGCCGGCGGCGACGCTCTGGTCCTGATGCCCACCGGCGGCGGCAAGAGCCTGTGCTACCAGGTGCCGGCGATCGCCCGCCACCGCGCCGGCCGTGGCGTGGCGGTGGTGGTCAGCCCGCTGATCGCGCTGATGCACGACCAGGTCGGCGCGCTGGAGGAAGCCGGCGTGCACGCCGCCTTCCTCAACTCGACGCTGGAGCTCGCCGACGTGCAGCGCATCGAGCGCGAGATGATGGGCGGCCGCCTGGTGCTGCTGTACGCCGCGCCCGAGCGGCTGACCACGCCGCGCATGCTGGGGCAGCTGGACTCGCTGCACGAGCGCGGCCTCTTGAGCCTGTTCGCGATCGACGAGGCGCATTGCGTCAGCCAGTGGGGCCACGACTTCCGCGAGGACTACCTCGGGCTGAACGTGCTGCACGAGCGCTACGCCGGCGTGCCGCGCATCGCGCTGACGGCCACCGCCGACACGCACACGCGGGCCGACATCATCGAGCGCCTGCAGCTCGAAGACGCGCGCGTCTTCATCAGCAGCTTCGACCGGCCCAACATCCGCTACCGCGTGGTCGAGAAGGAAGACCCGCGCAAGCAGCTGCTGCGCTTCATCGAAGGCGAGCACGACGGCGAGGCCGGCATCGTCTACTGCCAGACGCGCAAGAAGGTGGACGAGACCGCCGCCTGGCTGGCCGGCGAGAACGTCCGCGCGCTGCCCTACCACGCCGGCCTGGACGCGGCCGTGCGGCAGAAGCACCAGGACCGCTTCCTGCGCGAGGACGCGGTCGTGATGGTCGCGACCATCGCCTTCGGCATGGGCATCGACAAGCCCGACGTGCGCTTCGTCGCCCACCTCGACCTGCCGAAGAACATCGAGGGCTACTACCAGGAGACCGGCCGTGCCGGCCGCGACGGCGAGCCGGCCGAGGCCTGGATGGCCTACGGCCTGGCCGACGTGGTGAACCAGCGCCGCATGATCGACGAGAGCCCCGCGGGCGAGGAGTTCAAGCGCCTGCAGCGCGGCAAGCTCGACGCGCTGCTGGCGCTGGCCGAGGCGCACGACTGCCGGCGGGTGCGCTTGCTCGCGTACTTCGGTGAGGACTACCGCGGCGCCGGAGCGGATCCGGGTTCCCCGGTCCGCGGAGCGCCCCCCCGGGGGGCAGCGACCGAAGGGAGCGTGGGGGTCTGTTGCGGCAACTGCGACAACTGTCTGCATCCGCCGGAGGTCTGGGACGGCACCGAGGCGGCACGCAAGCTGCTGTCGTGCATCGTGCGCTTCGCGCAGCACGGCCGCGGGCCGCGCAGCTTTGGGGCCGGCCACCTGATCGACGTGCTGCGCGGCAAGGCGACCGACAAGGTCGCGCAGTACGGGCACGAGGGCCTGAGCACCTTCGGCATCGGCGCCGACCTGCCCGAGACGCAGTGGCGCGGCGTGCTGCGCCAGCTGGTCGCGCTGGGCCACGTGGTGAGCGAAGGCGACTACAACACGCTGGCGCTGACCGACAGCGCGCGAGCGGTGCTCAAGGGCGGGGTCACGATCCTGCTGCGCGTGCCGCGCGAGGCGCCGGCGCGCGGACGCAAGCCGCGCGCCGGCGGGACGTCGGGCAAGGCGGCGGGCGCGCCGGCCGACCTGGACGCCGCGGCGCAGGCGCGCTTCGAGGCCCTGCGTGGCTGGCGCAGCGAAGTCGCGCGCGAGCACAACCTGCCGAGCTACATCGTCTTCTCCAACGCGACGCTGGCCGAGATGGCGCGGCGCGCGCCGGCCACGCTGGCCGAGCTGGGCGAGGTCGGCGGCGTCGGCGAGAAGAAGCTCGAGGCCTACGGGCGCGAGATCCTGCGGGTGCTGGGAGGTCTTACAGGGTGACGCCATTGGGGGCTGCCGCTAGCATCGCCGCATAGAACGAGTGTCCAGGGAGGAACTCGGTGGCAGGCGACCATTGGGCGCACCAGCGCCCGGATGCGGCAACGGGCCACGCTATCGCGCACGGCTTGCGCGAGCATCTGCTCGCCGTGGCCAGTCTTGCGCATGACCATGCGGTCGGCTTCGGCTCCGAATTGGCGTGCCTGGCCGGTCTTTGGCACGACCTGGGCAAGTATCGACCGGGCTTTCAGCGCTACATCCGTCAGAGTGCGGATGCGCACATCGAAGGCCGTGTGGCCGACCGCGACAAGACGCACTCGGCGGCCGGGGCGCTGCATGCGATGCGTGAGCTGGAGCGCCGCTGGCCGGGTCCGGGCGGTCATCTTGCCGCGCGCGTCCTTGCCTACCTGATTGCCGGACACCACGCCGGTCTTGCGGACTGGGACGCCGGCCTCGCCGCGCGTTTGCTCGGCAGCGGCAAGGGCGACAGCGAACTGGAGTATCAGCAGGCCCTAGAAGTCTGCCGGCAGGCCGCTCCCGAACTGCTCGCGCCACCGCCGGGCTTCGACCCGGCGCAGGCGCTGCGCTCGGCCCCGGGGCTGGCCGGCGGTAGCTTGCCCCTGGCACGCTCGCTGTGGGTGCGCATGCTGTTCTCGGCGCTGGTCGATGCCGACTTCCTCGACACCGAGTCCTTCATGGACGGCGCGCGTGGCAGCGCGCGAAGAAGCTTTCCGCCGCTGAGCGACTACCTGGCCCGCCTCGATGGTCATCTCGACGCGCTGGCCGCCCAGGTGCAGCAGGCCGGCCGCGCCGGCGACGCCGTGATGCGCGCGCGTCGCGGCGTGCTGCAGCAGTGCCGCGACAAGGCGGCGCTGCCGCCCGGCGTGTTCACGCTCACCGTGCCGACCGGCGGCGGCAAGACCTTGTCGTCGCTGGCGTTCGCGTTGCGGCACGCGGCCCAGCACGGCCAGCGGCGCGTCGTGTACGCGATTCCCTACACCAGCATCATCGAGCAGACAGCCGAGGTCTTTGCCGGCATCTTCGACGTCGCCAACCTGGTCGAGCACCACAGCCAGGCCGAGGCCGACGACAAGCGCGAGACCCTCGCCAGCCGTCTGGCCTGCGAGAACTGGGACGCGCCGCTGGTCGTCACCACCAATGTGCAGTTGTTCGAGTCGCTGTTCGCGGCCCGCACCTCGCGCTGCCGCAAGCTGCACAACCTGGCCGGCAGCGTGATCGTGCTCGACGAGGCGCAACTGCTGCCGCCGGACTTTCTGCAGCCCATCCTCGACGCGTTGAATGTGCTGGTGGCGCACTACGGCGTCACGCTGCTGCTGTGCACCGCCACCCAGCCGGCACTGACCACGCGCAACGGCTTCGACGCCCGCCGCACGATGCGCGGGCTGCCGGAGCCGACGCCGATCATCGACGACGAGGCCGCGCTGTTCGGTGCACTGGAGCGCGTCGCGATCCGCTGGCCGGCCGACCTGACGACGGCCACGCCGTGGGAGCCGGTCGTGGACGAGCTGGGCGCTCAGGACTGCGTGCTCGCCATCGTCAACACCCGCAAGGACGCCCACGAACTGACGCAGCGCCTGCCCGAAGGCACGCTGCATCTGTCGGCCGCGATGTGCGGCGCGCACCGCAAGGCGGTCATCGACACGGTCCGTCAGCGGCTGCAGGCGCGGCGGGCCGGCGATGCGACACCGCTGCGGGTGGTCAGCACCCAGCTGGTCGAGGCCGGCGTGGACCTGGACTTCCCGGTCGTCTACCGCGCGCTGGCCGGGCTGGACTCGATCGCCCAGGCGGCCGGGCGCTGCAACCGCGAGGGGCGGCTGGCCCGCGGCGACGTGGTGGTGTTCGTGCGCGAGCTGCCGCGCACGCTGGCCGGCCTGCGCGCCGGGGTCGAGGCGACGCGCAGCGTGCTGGCCCGGGGGCTCGGCGAGACCCCGGCGCCGCAGGACTTCCGGCGCTACTTCGAGGACTACTGCCGCAACCAAAAGCTCGACCGGCACGACATCGTGGCCGACCTCGAGGACCGCGACGGGCGGTTCGGCTTCAACTTCCGTGCGGCCGCCGACCGCTTCAAGCTGGTGGACGACAAGGACCAGGCCACGCTGATCGTGCCCTGGCACCGCTACGACGACGACCCGCGCCATGCGCCGCTCGAGGCGCATCTGCAGCAACTGGCCGGTGGCGCCACCGACCGCTGGTTGCTGCGCGCGGTGCAACGCTACACGGTGAGCGCACGGCAGCGCGAGATCGACTCCATGCAGAACCTCGGTGACGTGAAGGAGCTGGTGCCGGGGCTCTACCTGCTGATCGACGAGTTGCGCTACGACCGACGCTTCGGGTTGCTGCCAAAGGGCGCTGCTCTCGATCCGGAGACGATGGTGCAGTGAACAACGCAAGGAGGACGACGTGAAACGCTACTGCCTCGAAATCTCCGGCGACTACGCCTGCTTCACCCGCCCCGAGATGAAGGTCGAGCGCGTCAGCTACGACGTCATCACGCCCTCGGCGGCGCGCGCGGTGTTCGACGCGATCCTGTGGAAGCCGGCGATCCGCTGGCATGTGCGCCGCATCGAGGTGCTGGCGCCGATCCGCTGGATCAACCTGCGGCGCAACGAGGTCGGCGCCGTGATCTCGACACGCAATGTGCAGCAGGCGATGGCCGACGGCCACGGCGACCTCGCGCTCTACGTCGAGGACGAGCGCCAGCAGCGCGCCGGCCTGTTCCTGCGCGACGTGGCCTACCGCGTGCATGCCGACCTGGAGGTCGATCCCCGGCGCGACCCGGCACCCGTCGCCAAGTGGCACGAGATGTTCGAGCGCCGCGCCGACAAGGGCCAGTGCGTGAACCAGCCCTACCTCGGCTGCCGCGAGTTCGCGGCACGCTGGCGGCGAGTGACCACCAGCGTCGGCGAACCGCTGCCGATCGCCGACGACCGCGATCTCGGCTGGATGCTGCACGACCTCGACTTCAGCGACCCGGCGGACCCGAAGCCGGTGTTCTTCCGCGCCGCGATGCGCGGCGGCGTGGTCGAGTGCGACCTGCGGGAAGTGGAGCGGGAGACGGCGCGATGATGCTGCAGGCCCTGGCTCGCCTCTACGACCGCCGCAGTCGCGACCCCGACCCGGCGCGCCGGTTGCCGGCCTACGGGCTGGAGGACAAGGACATCCCCTTCGTCATCGAGCTGGACGCAGACGGCCGGGTGGTCCAGTTGCGCGACACGCGCCAGCTCGAAGGCAAGAAGCTGCGCGCCCGCTCCTGCCTGGTGCCGCTGGGCATCAAGAAGACCTCGGGCGTCGCCGCCAACTTGCTGTGGGACACCGCCGAGTACGTGCTGGGCGTGGTCGCCCGGGGCAAGCCTGAGCGGGTGGCCGAGCAGCACGCGGCCTTCCGCGCACGCATCGAGGCCTTGCCCGCGGCGGCACGAACGGATGCCGGCCTGCGCGCGGTGCGCGCCTTCCTCCAGATCGACACCGGTGGGACTCCTGATCTGGCGACGTTGCAAGCCAGCCCCGCCTGGCCCGACCTGCTGGAAGCGAACGCGGTCCTGAGCTTCCAGCTCACCGGCGACGACCGTCTCGTCTGCCAGCGCGACGCGGTCGTCGCAGCAGCCCTCGCGTCGGCTGCAGGCGACGAGGAATCCGCCGGCACGGCGCTCTGCCTGATCGACGGCAGCGAAGCGCCGGTCCAGCGCCTGCACGGCTCGATCAAGGGCGTGTGGGGCGCGCAGAGTTCGGGCGCGAGCATCGTGTCCTTCAACCTCGACGCCTTCGCCTCCTACGGCAAGCGCCAAGGCGCAAACGCGCCGGTCGGGCAGCGGGCCGCCTTCGCCTACACGACGGCACTCAATGCGCTGCTCGACCGCGACTCGCGCAACCGCGTGCAGGTCGGCGACGCGTCGACCGTGTTCTGGGCCGAAGCGCCGGGCGACCAGCCGCCGCGCTTCGACTCGGAGTACACGCTGGCCGACTTCTTCGGCGAGCCCAAGCCCGACAACCCGGACCGCGGCCGCGACGCGGTCCGGGCGCTCTACGAGGCGATGCGCAGCGGCAAGCTGCCACCCGGTGAAGCCGAGACGCGCTTCTACGTGCTCGGCCTGGCGCCCAACGCCGCGCGCGTCAGCGTGCGCTTCTGGCTGCCGGGCGTGCGCTTCGCCGAACTGGCGCCGCGCATCCTGCGGCACTTCGATGACATCGCGATCGCCCGCCGCTACGACAGCGATCCGGCGCACCCCTCGCTTTTCCGGCTGCTGTCCTCGCTGGCGCTGCAGGGCAAGCTCGACAACGTGCCTCCGCGTCTGTCCGGCGAGTGGATGCGCGCCATCCTCGAAGGGCAGCCCTATCCGGCGGCGCTGCTCAACGCCGCCGTCGTGCGCTGCAAGGCCGAGCGCGAGGTGAGCTACCTGCGCGCCGCGGTGCTCAAGGCCTGGCTCAACCGCGACTGGCGCCGCCGCCACCCCGGAGACGACCCCGATCACGCCCACCACAAGGAGACCCTGGACATGGAGCAACCCGACCCCGCCTACCGACTGGGCCGCCTGTTCGCAACGCTGGAGCGCGTGCAGGAGCAGGCCCAGCCCGGCATCAACGCGACCATACGCGACCGCTACTACGGCGCGGCGTCGACCACGCCCGTGGCGGTGTTCACCACGCTGCTGCGCTTGAAGAACGCCCACCTGAAGAAGCTGCCCGAGGGGCAGGTGGTGCACTTCGAGAAGCTGATCGGCGAGATCCTGGCGCCACTGACGGACTTCCCGCGCCAACTCGCCTTACCCGACCAGGGCCGCTTCGCGCTCGGCTATTACCAGCAGCGCCAGGCCTTCTTCACCCGCAAGGTCGAGGCCACCGCGACCACCACCAACGACACCACCGCCACGGAGGCCTGACATGCCCGCCATCGCCCATCGCTACGACTTCGTGATGCTGTTCGACGTGAAGGACGGCAACCCCAACGGCGACCCCGACGCCGGCAACCTGCCGCGGCTCGACGCCGAGACCGGGCATGGCCTGGTCACCGACGTCTCGCTCAAGCGCAAGCTGCGTAACTTCGTGCAGTTGGTCAAGGGCGCCGAACCGCCCTACGACATCTACATCAAGGAGAAGGCGGTGCTGGAGCGCACCCACCGCGCCGCTTACAAAGCCATCGGCGCCGACGAAGAACTGGCCGACGATCCCGACGCGAAGACCAAGAAGAAGCGCAAGGGCAGCGCCGACAGCGTCGAGAAGGCGCGCCAGTGGATCTGCGCCAACTTCTTCGACGTGCGGACCTTCGGTGCGGTGATGTCCACCGGCGTCAACTGCGGGCAAGTGCGTGGCCCGGTGCAGCTGACGTTTGCGCGCTCGATCGACCCGGTGATCGCCTCGGAGCACTCGATCACGCGCATGGCCGTCGCCACCGAGGCCGAAGCCGAGAAGCAGGAAGGTGACAACCGCACCATGGGCCGCAAGCACACCGTCCCCTACGGCCTGTACCGCGCCCACGGCTTCATCTCGGCCTTCCTCGCCAAGCAGACCGGCTTCTCGGACGAAGACCTCGAGCTTCTCTTCACTGGCCTGGGCCAGATGTTCGAGCACGATCGCTCGGCCGCGCGCGGCGAGATGGCCACACGCGGGCTCTATGTGTTCCGGCACGACAGCGAGCTGGGCAACGCGCATGCTCACGGTCTGTTCAAGCGCGTCACGGCGGTCAAGCGCACGGACGTGCCGCGCAGCTTCGACGACTACGCCGTGTCGGTGGACGAGGCCGCGCTGCCCGCCGGTGTGCAGCTCCTGCGCAAGATCGGCTGACGTGTCAGCGCCGCCCGATCCATCGCTCCGGCCTCCGCCGCTGGTGCGCCACGGCCACCACCCGCAGGCCGCGCGCGTCGGGCGCGTACACCAGCGTGTACGGAAAGCGCCGCATCGGCCACACGCGCGTCCCGGCTGTCGCCGGCGTGCCCAGTTCGGGCTGGTCGGCCAGCAGCCGCAGGCTGCGGTGCACGGCGGCCTCGAAGTCCGCCGCGAGATCGGCGCCGCCTTCGTCCGCGTACCAGTCGATGGCGTCAGCCAGTTCGGCGCGCGCCGTCGGTGTGAAGCGGTAGGTCACTCCTTGCGGCGCAAGCCGGCGATGCGTGCGCGCATCTCGGCCATCACCTGCTCGCCAGGGATCAGGCCGTCCTCGCCGGCGGCGTCCATCTCGGCGACTCGGCGAGCGATCTCGGCCTCCCAATCGGGATGCAGTGGCAGCGCGGGCTCGACGCTGGCGATCAGGCGCTCGATCAACTCAGACCGCTCGTCCGGCGTCAGCTTCAGGGCATCGGCCTCGACGGCCTGCAGGGTGACGGACATGACCTTCCTCCGCAGATGCGAGCCGCCAGTTTAGTGCCCCGACAGCAACGATGGACGAACCCGCCCCCCTGCCCCTGTCGGCCCTGCAGCACTGGGCCTACTGTCCACGCCAGTGCGGCTTGATCCACCTGGAGCAGGCCTTCGACGACAACCTGCACACGCTGCGCGGCCAGGCCGTGCACCGCCAGGTGGACGCGCCTGGAGTGGACACGGTCAAAGGCGTGCGCGTGGCGCGCGCACTGCCGCTGTGGCACGACGCGCTGGGTCTGGTGGGCAAGGCCGATGTGGTCGAGTTCGCGCCCGGCGGCGCGCCCTATCCGGTGGAGTACAAGCACGGCTCGCGGCACAAGGCGGCCGCCATCGCGGCCTGCGACGATCTGCAGCTCGCGGCCCAGGCGCTGTGCCTCGAAGCGATGACCGGTCAGCCAGTGCCGGAGGGCGCGCTGTACTACGCCTCGTCGAAGCGCCGACGCGTCGTCGCGATCACGGCCGAGCTGCGCGCCGAGGTCGCCGCCACCGCCACCGCGGTGCGCGCGATGCTGACCACCGAGCGCCTGCCGCCGCCGCTGAGCGACGATGAGGCCAAGCAGCGCTGCCGCGGCTGTTCGCTGCGCGAGCGTTGTCAGCCGGAGCTGGCGACTTCAGCCGCGCTCGCAGCCGCACGCCGGCGCTTGTTCGATCCGCAGGCCGAGCCGGACGATCGGGCCGATTGAACCGAGGCCGGGAGCTCAGGATGCAGCTGCTCAACACCCTCTACGTCACCACGCCGGAAAGCTACCTGCGACTGGACAACGACACGCTGCGCGTGGAGGTGGAGCGCGAGACGCGGCTGCGCGTGCCGCTGCACCACCTGCAGGCGGTGGTGTGCTTCGGCCATGTGGGGCTGTCGGCGCCGCTGATGCACCGGCTGGCCGACGCGGCGATCGCGCTGGTGCTGCTGGACGAGCATGGCCGCTACAAGGCACGCCTCGAGGGCGCGACCGGCGGCAATGTGCTGTTGCGCCGCGCGCAGCATGCCCGCGCCTCGGACGCCGGCTTCGCACTGGACACCGCTCGTGCCTTCGTGGCCGGCAAGATCCGCAACGCGCGCAGCGTGCTGCAGCGCGGCGCGCGCGAGGCCAAGGTGCCCGACGAAGCCGTCGCGCTGACCCGCGGTGCCGACGACCTGGCGGCCAGCCTGCGCGCACTACCCGGCGCCGCCGACCTGGACGTGCTGCGCGGCCTGGAGGGCGAGGCCGCGCGCCAGTACTTCGCCCGGATGCCGCTTCTGGTGCGGACCGACCTGCGCGGAGATTTCACGATGGATGGCCGCACGCGCCGGCCGCCGCGCGACCGTTTCAATGCGCTGCTGTCCTTTCTGTATGCGCTGTGGATGAACGACTGCCGCAGCGCGCTGGAGGCTGCGGGGCTGGACCCGCAGGTCGGCTTCCTGCATGCGCTGCGGCCGGGGCGGGCGGCGCTGGCGCTGGACCTGATGGAGGAGTTCCGACCGCTGGCCGACCGGCTGGCGCTCACGCTGGTCAACCGCGGCCAGCTGGAAGCGGCGGACTTCGTGCTGCGCGATGGCGGCGGCGTGGCGTTGCAGGGCGAGGCACGCAAGGCGGTGCTGGTGGCTTTCCAGGCGCGCAAGCAGGAGGAGATCACCCACCCGCTGCTGGCCCAGCCGCTGGCCCTGGGGCTGGTGCCGTTGGTGCAGGCGCGGCTGCTGGCGCGTGCGGTACGCGGCGAGACCGATGCCGACGGCGTCGCTGCCGGCTACCTGCCCTACTTGGTGCGCTGAGCCGGAGCGTGCGCATGCTCGTGATCGTGTGCTACGACGTCAGTACCGAGACATCCGCCGGGCGGCGCCGCTTGAGGCGCGTCGCCAAGGTGTGCGAGGGGACCGGGCAGCGGGTGCAGAAGTCGGTGTTCGAGTGCCAGGTGGACCGGGCCGGCTTCGAGGCGCTGGAGCGCCGGCTGCTGGACGAGATCGACCTTGCGCAGGACCGGCTGCGGCTGTACCGCCTGCCCGAAACGCGCGGCGCCGAAGTGCGCGAGCACGGCAGCTTCAAGTCAGTGGACTTCGACGGTCCGCTGGTGCTGTAGCAACGGGCAGGCCAATCGCCTAGGATGAGCGCGAACCTCGAGTGCCGTGCGACGGCCCTTGAGGTTCGCGCAGCTCGCAAGTGGTTGTGTCGTATGGATACTGATGTCAGCGACGCCGTCCTACTCTGCACCTTGGCTGCCAGCGCCACGACGTTCGCGGAGCGAGCGACGGGCGATGGCGGCAGGCAAGCACTTGCGAGGGAAGCGCGTCGCCCGTCAGCGATGACGGGCGCGGGTTGAAACT
>CAZTTC010000009.1:31492-40555 GCA_964616015.1 uncultured Methylibium sp.
GCACTTGCGAGGGAAGCGCGTCGCCCGTCAGCGATGACGGGCGCGGGTTGAAACTGCATAGCTGCCAACTATCGCCTTAGCTGCGTCGCGTCGCCCGTCAGCGATGACGGGCGCGGGTTGAAACCTCGAACTGAGGGTTGTAGAAGTGAGGGTTCTTGGCGTCGCCCGTCAGCGATGACGGGCGCGGGTTGAAACTGCTTGCCGACGACCTTGGCGTTGCGGTGGGAGAGCGTCGCCCGTCAGCGATGACGGGCGCGGGTTGAAACATGTACCGCGTGGTGCGCATCCGTCGCAGCGACGCGTCGCCCGTCAGCGATGACGGGCGCGGGTTGAAACAGGGCTGACCGTGAGGGCGGGTGCTATGCCCAGGGCGTCGCCCGTCAGCGATGACGGGCGCGGGTTGAAACAGCGGCAAGCTCTTCGGCATCGGCAACGAGGTGGTGCGTCGCCCGTCAGCGATGACGGGCGCGGGTTGAAACTGATCGAGCAGCATGGGGTGCTGGGTAACTAAGGCGTCGCCCGTCAGCGATGACGGGCGCGGGTTGAAACTGGCTGTGCGAGACCTGGAGCGCCGGGCAGCACGGCGTCGCCCGTCAGCGATGACGGGCGCGGGTTGAAACACGCTGCCGGCCGAGCTGACCGCCGCGCTCGCCTGCGTCGCCCGTCAGCGAGGACGCGCGCAGATTGAAACCAGGTGAGGCGCTTGTCGCTGCGCGCGGGCAGCAGGCGTCGCCCGTCAGCGATGACGCTCGCACAGCCAGAGTTGCGTGACAGGAGCACTGCGACTCATCGGCCGGAGCCGCAGCCCTCAGGCTGGGCGTCGATGCACGGCCGCTGCCGTTCGCGTCTGCGCTTTCCGGGGGGCCCCCTGCGCAACGCGGGTGGCGCGACTGGGTCTGGCGCCACACCAGCGGGCAGCTCGTAAGCTGCGGCGGAGCGTGGGGCGTCGTTGACGCGAAGCATTCGCGCGACACCGACCCCTAGACCGCAGGCCCGGGTTCGCCCTCATCGGGTCTGCGCCTAGGCAATCACGCAGTTCCCGGCCTGCTGGCGGCGGCCTACGCTGCGGCAGGCCGCGCGGCGACCCGCCGCGCGGTGTCCATCAGAACACCACGAGGAGACCCCCCATGCGTGCTGCCGTTGTCCTGTCTTCCCCCCGCCTGCTACCGGTCGCGCTGGCCACCGCCTTGCTGGCGCTGCAACCGGCCTGTGCCACCGACGGGGGCGGCCATCACGCCGGGCCGCGCAACGAGCTGCCGCGCGGCATGGCCTCGCTGACGCGCACCGAATACCCCGCGACCGCGCCGGGCGCCGGCAGCACCGCGGCGACGCAGGACCTGCTGACCGGCGGCCTGGGCCGCACCGGCATCGGCGCGGCGGTTGCGCCGGCCTACGCCGACCCGTTGGCCCCGACGGCGCTGGAGCTGCGCCGCAACGCGCTCTATTCCAACTACCGTGGCCTGATCGACCCGACGCCGGGCGGCGGCTACGGCCGCCTCTACGGCCCCAACATCGACCTCACCGGCAACGACACGCTGGGCGAAGGCCTGGTGCCCGGGGTCGAATACCTCGGCGTGCTCGATGACAAGTCCGGCCGCAAGCGCGTGACGATGGCGGTCCAGATCCCGGCCAGCTTCGATCCCGGCAAGCCCTGCATCGTGGTCGGCCCCTCGTCGGGCTCGCGCGGCGTCTACGGCGCTGTCGGCGCGTCCAGCGAATGGGGCCTGAAGAAGGGCTGCGCGGTCGCGCTCACCGACGCCGGCAAGGGCATGGGCCTGTACGACCCGGCCGACGACACGGTGCATCGCCTGGACGGCACGCGCGCCACGCGTGCGACGGCGGGCGCGCTGAGCCACTTCGCGCCCGCGATCGACGACACCCAGCGCGTTGCCTTCAACGCCGCCTTCCCGAACCGGCTGTCGCTCAAGCACGTGCATTCGCAGCAGAACCCGGAGGCCGACTGGGGCAGCGACACGCTGGCCGCGGTGCACTACGCCTTGTGGGCGCTGAACGAGGAATACGCCGCCGATCTGCCCCGGCGCCAGGGCAAGTCGCAGCGCTTTCGCGCCGACAACACGCTGGTGATCGGCGCGGCGGTCAGCAACGGCGGCGGCGCGGTGCTGCGCGCCGCCGAGCTGGACCGCCACGGCCTCGTCGATGGCGTGGTCGCCAGCGAACCCAACGCCCAGCCCGAGCGCAGCAAGGGCTACGGCATCCAGTTCGGAGGCGTGCCGGTGGCCAACTTCGGCAAGCCCATCCTCGACTACTTCACCTTCGCCAACCTCTACCAGCCCTGCGCCGCGCAGGCGGCCGAGGCGCAGATGACGGGCGAGGTCTCGATCCACAACTACATGACGCTGGTGGCGATGAACCCGCGCGCCGTCAACCGCTGCACGGCGCTGGCCGCGGCCGGGCTGGTGAGCGGCGGCACGCTGGCCGAGCAGTCGGCCGATGCGCTGGTGAAGCTGCGCAACTACGGCTGGACGCGCTTCAACGACACCATGCACAACGCCCACTTCGGCCTGGGCAACGCGGTGATCATCTCGACGATGTACGCCAACGCCTACGCGCGTGCCTCGCTGCTGGACAACCTGTGCGGCGCCAGCGTCGCGGCGGTCGATGCCACCGGCGCGCCCGCACCGCTGGCCGCCGCCGTCAAGGCGGCGAGCTACGCCACCGGCAACGGCACCGCCAACGGGGCGCCGGCCGCGGTGATCATCAACGACTCGGTCGGCGGCGCGCGGCGCTGGGACCTGTCGGTCTCGCCCGGCACCGGCACCGCCGACCTCGGCTTCGACGTGGCGATGTGCCAGCGCGCGCTGGCCACCGGCAGCGACCCGCGCACCGGCGCGCCGCTCACCGACACCAGCGTGCCCACGCTGACGCAGAGCAAGGCGGCACGCCAGGGCGTCGCGGACGTGCTGCTCGACGGCCGGCTGCGCGGCACGCCGACCGTCATCGTCGCCGGCCGCAGCGATGCGCTGCTGCCCGTCAACCACGCGGCGCGCGCCTACACCGCCTTCAACCGCGACCGCGAGGGCCAGCGCAGCGAGCTGAGCTACATCGAGGTCACCAACGCGCAGCACTTCGACGCCTTCAACGCCTTCAGCGGCTTCGACACGCGCTACGTGCCGCTGCATGTCTACTTCGTCGAGGCGATGAATGCGATGTACGCCCGGCTCAGCAGCGGCCAGGCGCTGCCGCCCAGCCAGGTGATCCGCACCACGCCGCGCGGCGGCCTGCCCGGCGCGGCGCCGGCAGTGACGCGGGCGCAGATGCCGGCGATCACGGCCACGCCGGCCGCGGCCGACCGCATCGGCTTCGTCGGCGACTCGCTGGCGGTGCCGGAGTAGTGGTTCGTCGAGGCGATACGAGGCACCGGCCGGCCGCATCGCGGGTGGCCGGTGCTTGATGCAAGAATGAGTGGGCATGAGTGTCCAGCGCAACACCCTCCGCATTGATCGATTCAACGAGTCGGCGACTTTGCCATTCGAGTTGAGGCTCGACGACTTTCGTGCGGCGATGCAGGACGTCTATGACTTCTTCTTCGACGTCAACACGAACTTGGTTGGCAAGGGACTGGAGCGCTTGGACGACATGCTGCGCCCGGCGATCATGTCGGGCGTCCTCTCGGACATGTTGACGGGCAGTTTGGCCAAGCACTCCCGGACACTGGTCGTGAACGGGCACTTCAACGGACACCCCGATCTTGTCGTGAAGGGCAAGTACGTCGGGAACGCGACTCCGTCCGGCGAGCTCGGGGTCGAGATCAAGACAACCCGCAAAGCCGGTGGTGCCGTGGACACGCACGGTGCGCGTGATCAGTGGATGTGCGTCTTCGTCTATGAAGTCGACACCAAGACCGAGCCGGCCATCGCGAGACGACCGATGACGTTCACCGAGGTCTATCTCGGTCAGGTCGCTACCCAGGACTTTCGCAAGAACGCACGCGGTGAGCTCGGCACGCGAACGGCAACGCTGCACGCCCAGGGCATTGCCAAGCTGCGGGCCAGCTGGATTTACCGCAGCTGACGGTGCTCAGCGCGCTTCCACCCGCCAGGCAGCGAGTTTGGGGAGCGCTTTGCTAGCCAGATCGAAGTAAGCGGCATCGCGTTCGATGCCGATGCTTTCGTAGCCAACTGCCTCGGCTGCTGCCAGCGTCGAGGCAGCTCCAGCGAAGGGATCGAGCACCACCCCCTTGCCAAGGGGCAGCACACCGCGAACCAGCTTGCGCAGGAAAGACTGCGGCTTCAGGCTGGGGTGCGGCGCAAGCCTGCGCTCGGAGGCACGCGTCGGAGATGACTCGATCACATCGCCGAACGGGCGGTCGGCCGAGATGCGCCGGAAGCCCCCCGTGCCCCACTTGCGAAGGTTGTCTTGCACGCGGCCGTCGAGGGGCTTGCGGAAGACGAGCCAGGGTTCCCACATCGACCGCGGCATCACGCTCACGTCGCTGAACTCGACGTGAGCGGCCTTGGGTCGATCCCCTCCGCGCATGGTCATCGTCAGGCGAACGATCTCACCGCGGCGCTCCAGCCCTGCGCGTGAGAGAGCTCCCGAGACGAGATAGGAAAGCAAGGGGTTGCTGGCGACCACCACGTTGGCGCCGGGGACAAGCACGCGAGTCAGACTTCGCCCCCAGCTCAGGAAGAACTGCTCCAGCGCATCAAGGTCGGTCGGCTTGAGCACCGTGAACCGCGGCAGTGGCGCTCGCTTGTTGCCATCGAAGCTTGGCGGCACGCGCCAGATGCCGCCTCGCCCCTGGCGCAACTTGTCTTGCTCATGATCGGAGTACTCGATCAGTCCATAGGGTGGATCCGTCACGACGGCATGAAACGAGTTGCTCTCCTGCCGATCAAGCCAGCGCGTGCAGTCGTCGTGGATGAGTGTCGAACTACCATGCCGGAACTGCGGCACCGTATTGGAGCCCGTCGCTGGAGATGGGGAGGCCTGGGATTCAAGGCCGCTCAGCACGTACTGGGCGCGGTCCATCCGCACGAAGAGCTCCGGGGTGTTCAGCCGGAGGTAGGAGCGAACGGATGACGCCGGGACGTCGCCGATCATCGATACGACCTCGTCGGTAATCTGCTGGATGCTGACGCCACTGCTGCGGCCTTCGAGCACCTGCACGATGGCATCGCGGACTTCGCCGGGTCGTCTTCTCAAGTGCTTCTCCTTATCTTGCAGAGCGGCATTTTAGACGTCTAGACGTCTCTTGCGCAAGCATCGAGTCGATCCGGTTCGGCTGTTGTTCAGGGCGTGACGACCACGACCGCCGCCGCGCTGTCGGTGCGCTGGCCGGCGTCGTCCACCGCGCGGGCGACGTACTGCACGCTGGCGCCCGCGCCGGCCGGCACCACGGTGTCGAGCTGGTAGGGCGCGGCCAGGTCGCTGCCCAGCAGCGTCGTGCCGCCGGGGTCGACGCGGTAGAACTCGACCGCGACGACCGCGTAGTCGTCGCTGGCCGCGGCCACCAGGCGCAGCGTGTCGCCGCGCGCCGCGCTGGACGGCGACACCGCAAGCGACACGCTCGGCGCGTCGTCGTCGTAGTGGCCGAAGCCGAGCGAGATGCTGCCGCCGCAGCCGGCGACGGCGGCCGCAGCGCCCAGCGCGGCCAGGAAACGGATCGGGGTCATGACGACAGCCTAGCGCGGTCGCCATGACCCTTCAACGGAGGCGCCGCCGCGCCGCTCAGGTCGGGCGTTTCGCCAGCTCTTCGCGCACCAGCCGCACCACCAGCTTGTCGAGCGACTCGACCGAGTAAGTGCCGACGTCGTGCGCCGTCTCGCGACCCGGGCCGCTGCCCGGGTCGCCGGCCTGGGCGTAGGTCAGGAACACGAAGCGCCCGCCGGTGTACTGCGCGGCCTGGCGGAAGACGTACTCGCCGGTCGCGTCGAGCCCGCTCGCGCCGACCGCGAACAGCTTGATGCCGCGCGCCAGCGCGCCCTGCATGTCGTCGTCGTACCAGGGCGCACCGTAGTCCAGGTGCGGCGGGGCGTCGGCCACCAGCACCACCAGCCGCGTCGCGCCCTCGCCGCGCCACGACAGCCGGTGCACGGCGGTGTGCAGGGCCTCGTTCAGCGCCTCGGCATAGTCGCCGCCGCCGCCGGCCTGCAGCGCGCCCAGGCTCTTCTGGAAGGCGCCGAGGTCGTTGCTGAAGTCGTGCGCGCGCACGAAGAAGGCGTCGCCGCGGTCGCGGTAGGCCACCAGGGCCCAGCAGATATCGGGCTGGCTCGGCAGGCGCGCGATCTGGTCGGCCATGGCGCGCATCGAGCGCTTGAGCTTGTCGATCTCGTCGGCCATCGAGCCGGTGGCGTCGACCAGGAAGACCAGGTCGAGCCGCGTGCGCTCGGCCGGCAGGCTGCCGTCCAGGCGCAGCTGCAGGCCGTCGCGCTGGCCGCGCCGGAGCAGCGCGCGGCCGCTCACGCCGCCCTTGCGCACCTGCACCTCGATCAGCGCAGGCGCGCCGTCCTGCATCACCGCCGGATGCAGCCAGACCTGGCCGCCGCTGTCGGTGCGGGCCCACAGCGGCAGGCTGCGGCCGCCGGCGTGCAGGCTGACCTGGGCGTCGGGCACCGGCCGGCCGGCGGCGTCGTGCACGCTGAGGAGGTAGCGCTCCTGCACGTCGCGGTGGCGCACCGGCAGGTGGGTGCTGCGGCCGCGGTAGGCGAGGTAGCTGCCGAAGTCGGCGTTGTCGTCGACGACTCCGGCCGACACCGGCTCGTCGCGCGGGCGGGGCGGCCTTGGCACCGGTTGCGGCAGCAGGCCGGGCGCGCGCGATTCGGCGACGGCCGGCGCAGCAGCATCGGCTGCGACGCCGCCGGCGGCAACCGCGCCGCGCCTGCCGCCGGCGGCTTCGGGCGCCGCCGCCTTCGAGGCCAGCAGCTCGCGCGAGCGCTCCTTGAGCAGTCGCGGCTCGTCGTCGGCCCGGCCGCGGCGCGCACCCTGCTGCTGCGGCGCGCCCTCCGGTCCCCACAGCTCGATGGCCTGCGGCGCGCGCTGGCAATCGCGCGCGTTCGGCGCGGCCGGCGCGCCGGACTGCGGCCCCGCCCACAGCGACTCGGCCCAGCCGGTGTCGGGCCGAGGCTGGGGTTGCGGCCGCGGCGGCGGATCGTCGGCCGGCGCCGGCGACACCCAGTCGTGGGCCTGGCTCCAGCCGACGCTGCAGGCGCACAGCAGCGCGGTCAGCACCAGGCCGCCGTGACGCCAACCGTGGCGCATGAGCGTGGAAAGACGGGGACCGATCGAAGGCATGGCAACTCCTGCGGTGTGGATGACGCAGGCTGATACGGCCGACGGCGCCGAAAGGGGTTAACCCCGCTCGTACGGCTCGCACGTAGAAGACCTCAGCTGCCTCGATGGCAGACTGGATCGCCGACGACGATGAACGACGCCACCGAGCCCGACGACGACACGCTGATGCGCGCCTTCGCGCAGGGCGAGGCGCGCGCCTTCGAGCAGCTCTACGCGCGCCATCACGCGGCGCTGTACCGCTTCGTCAGGCGACTGCTCGGCAGCGCCTGTGCGGCACAGACCGACGAGGTCTTCCAGGACACCTGGCTGCGCGTGATCGACGCGCGCCAGCGCTGGGCACCGCAGGGGGCGAGCTTTCGCACCTGGCTGTTCACGCTGGCGCACCACCGCGCGGTCGATTGCCTGCGCAAGAGCGGCCGCGAGGTTTCGGTCGATGCCGGCGGCCCGCCCTGGGAGCCCGAGGGCGAGCCCTGGGCCGCCTGGCCCGCGGCCGACGCCGGCAGCGCCGAGGACCGCAGCTTCTGGCGCGCCGCCGGCCAGCGCCTGCTGGATTGCCTCGACGGCCTGCCGGCGACGCAGAAGACGGTGTTCCTGATGCACCACGAGGACGGTCTGTCGCTGCCCGAACTCGCCACCGCGCTGGAGCTCGGCTTCGAGACGGCGAAGAGCCGCCTGCGCTACGCGATCGCCAAGCTGCGCACCTGCATGGGCGCCTACCTGCCGGGCCGCGAGGCTTTGTCATGAACCCTCACGACATCCACGGCCCGGACGGCGACGCGCCCGATGCCTTCCTGCGCGCCGCGCTGCGCCACGCGCCGGACCGCGATGCGCGGCCGCCCGCGGCGCTGAGCGCCGCCATCCTCGCGGCGGCGCACCTCAGCGTGGCGCCGACGCCGTGGTGGCGGCGTGCCGGGCAGCGCCTGCACGACGCCTTCGAGGCCGCGCGCCGCCCGGCCTTCGCCGGCGCGCTGGCCAGCCTGATGCTTGGCACGGTGATCGCGCTGATGTGGCGCGATGGTCCGCCGCCGGAGGCCTTGCCGCGGGCCGACGGGTCGCCACCCGCGCCGCAGGCCGCGGCTCCGGCGGTCGCGCCGCAGGCCGCGGCTCCGGCGGTCGCGCCGCCAGCGACCGCCGGGCAGGTGGCCGAAGCGCCGCGCGCGGCCGCGAAGGCGGCGCCACCTGCCGCAGCGGCACCCGCGACGGCGCGCGACGGCGAGCGACCCCAGACGAGCGAGCGGCGCGCGAACAAGGCGTCGGGCGAGCCGGGCGAGCGCCGTCCGGTGTCGCCGGCCGTCGCGGTGGCCGAGCCGGCACCCGAGCCGGTGCCCGCATCGCCGCCCCCGGTGCGCCGCGACGAGCTCGCGCGTGCCGGCCGCGCCGCCGAGTCCGGCGCGTCGCCGGCCGCTGCCGCTGTGGCGAAGGCGGCACAGGCGGCGCAGGATGCGGCGCCGGCGATGACGGCCGCCGCGCCGCGCGCTCCAGCGGCCGCCGCCGGGACCGGCTCTGCTGATGCCGCCCCGGCCGCTACCGCCGCCAGCCGCAACAGCGCCCCCGCGGACCGCGCTGCCGCAGATCGTGCGGTCGCAGACAGCGCCGCGGCAGATCGCGCCACCGCGCAGCGCGCCACCACCGACGCCGCGACCGAGCGCTCGCGCGAGGCCCGGCCGCCCGGCCGCTCGGCCGTCGCCGCCCCGGCCGCCCTGAGCAGCCGCCGCGCGCCGGCTGACGAGGCCGTGCCCGATCCGCTGGCCGCGGCGCTGCCGACCGCGCCGGGCCTGAACGCGGCGATGGAGGTCGCGGCGAGCGCGC
>CAZTTC010000010.1:0-39123 GCA_964616015.1 uncultured Methylibium sp.
CAGCAGGAACATCTCCAGGGTCGTCTTGCCGACGCCGGTCGAGCCGATGATCAGTGTGTTGCCGGGCAGCTTCTTTTCAGCCGAGTCCTCGCCCTCCGGGCTGCTGTGCAGGTTCAGGTAGAACGGCTGGCCAGAGGGCGTGCGCAACAGGGCCAGCGCCTCGCCCCAGGGATTGCCGTCGCGCTTGCCGCGCGCGAAGTTGTGGCCGCTGGACAGGGCCGCGAAGGCCCGTGAGCTGAGCTTGGCATCCCGGGGCCGCCACTGCCAGTTGCCGGGCATCTGCGCGAACCAGGCGGCATCGGCCACCAGGTCCACAGGAGACATCTGCAGGCTGGAGGCTTCGCCGACGGCGCCGATCGCCTGCGCGGCGCGGCGGCCGGCGTCGGCCACGTCCTCGCCGAAGACGACCAGGCTGAAGTGGTACTCGCCCATGCAGAACTGGCCGTCGCCGAGTTCGTTCAGCGCCACGTCCATCTCGGCGACCTGGCTCGCCACCACATCGTCGCTGGCGATCAGCTGGTCTCGCTGCAGTTCGAGCGCGCGCATGGCCTCGCGACGGGGCAGGATCGAGAAGCTCTGCGTCTCGATGAACTCGCTGGCTTCGTACAGAAGCGCGTTGAGGATGCCAGGCTCTACCGCGTCGGCGTATTCCTTGATGTCGACGAGTGCCGCGTAGCGACGTTGGTCGCCTTGCCGCAGTTCGAGCTTGTCGCCGCCGAAGGACAGGCGTGCGGTCGGCAGCGTCCGGTACAGCGGTCCCGCCGTCATCGGGACCGGCCGCCAGCAGCCATTGACCAGGTAGCCGAGGAACTCGGCTACCTCGGAGTAGGTGCGGCCGCGGTGCTCGCGCGTACCGAGCAGTTCGGGGCCGAAGCCGCGCAGGACGCGGCCGACGAGGGCGGTGCGCTCCTCCATGACACGGAGGGCCTCGGCCTGGGCGTCCGCGATGGCGGATCGCGTGCGTTGCGTCGATTGAAGGGCACGGCTGACCCGGGAGATGTTGGGCCGGTAGACCAGCGTCAGGTAAAGCTCGTTGCTCATCATGCGGCGCTCGCCGAGCTTGGCCTGGTAGGCCTGCGACAGGTCGCGCGCGAAGCCGGGCTGCACCGGGTCCTGCAGGCTGTCGCTGACGACACGGTGCAGACGGTGGGTCCACACCGCCCACTGGCCGCCAGCCAGGTTGCGCAGCAGGCTGCACAACGCCTCGTGGCGCTCGCCGATTTGGTGCTCGTCGGCGCACTCGAAGGCCACGCCGTCGAGCCGCCAGACGCGCAGGTAATCCCCGCCGCGCGTGATCACGTCGTGCGGGCTGACCAGCGACGAGAACGGGACGAAGCGCGCCAGCGGGTTCTCCGCCTGGGCCTGCGCCCAGTGCCGGGGCCTGAAGCCGCCGCGGCTGGGCCGCGTGTCGGCGCCGTTGGGCCTAGACATGCCAAGCATCACGGGCTCCCCGGTAGAGGGTGGGCGCGTAGCTGCGCGCATGCCAGAAGCGGCGGTTGCGGTCGTGCAGGCGCAGCTTTATCGCGACGAACATCTGGCGGAATCGCTGGTCGTCCTTCGAGGTCACGAAGCGCATCCACAGCAGCGCCGGCACGAAGGCCACCACCACGCCGAGGGCGATCCACCAGCTCACCAGGGTGCCGCCCCACATGATCAGCAGCATGCCGGTGCCGAACAGCACCACCAGCGGCACCAGCGGGATGCCCAGCTTCATGGCCGGGCGCGTGGCGCCCTTGTAGATGGCTTCGCCTTGCATGGTCGGGCCCGCCGGTCAGGTCACGATGTAGCTGGCGAAGGCCGCCGCGCCGCCGACCAGGGTGCCGCCAATCAACACGTTGGCGACATCGGCCAGGCGGGCGCCCTGGAAGATCATCTTGAAGCCGGCCCAGATGATCGCGATCGTCACCACCGCGATCGAGATCGTCACCAGGATGGTGTTGACGTTCGTGACAGTGGTGTTGATCTTGTCGAAGCCCTGGGCGAGCGCCGCCTGCGACAGCAGGGCCGGCAGCATGGCGGCCAGTGCCGGCGCGGCGCGCCGGATCGATGCGAGGGTTGTCATACCTTCTCCTTCGGTTGGGCAGTGGGAACGGCGCGTGCGGCGAAGACGACCTTGCGCACGTAGCCGTGGCGGAAGCCGGTGGCAAAGTTGCCGCTGTAGTAGCAGGACAGGGCTTGCCGCAGGGCCACCTGATCCACGGCCTTGGATGCGGCGCCGCTCGCGCGGTCGAAGCACTCGCCGAGCACGGTCTGCATCGCGGCCAGGTTGGCGCAGGGCTCGAAGGCGGACTCCATGCTCAGGCCGAGTCGCTCGAAGTTGCCGACGTTGATCTGGCTGAGGCCGACGCTAAAGTTCCAGCCGCCGTCCTTCAGCGCCTTGGCTGTCGCCAGTGCCTCGGCGCGATTGCGCGGTTGGCGCAGCAGCGCTCCACCGACCACGCCGATCGCCCACGGGTTGAAGGCGCTCTCGACGCTGACCAGGGCCCGTGCCATGTCGGCGTGCACCTGGGGTGCACAGGTCAGCGCCAGCGCGAGGAAGACGGACGCATCCATGGCCGAATACCTCAGTAGCCCGACTCGGCGACAGGTGCCGGCGGCGGCAGCGCGGCGAACCACGCGGCGTAGTCGTCGTCGAACTTGGTGTCCCAGGTGCCGAGCATTGCCTTCGCGGCCGGGGTGAACTCGGTCACCGTGTCGCCACCCATGCTCCACCAGGTGCGGGTGAAGGGCGCGCCGTTGATGTTCACCGTGACGGCTCCGGCGTAGTCGCATGAGTAGATCGGCCCGCTCTCGCCCTCGAACACGCGGGTGTACTGCGGCGGGCAGTAGCCCGGCGCGCTGGCCCAGGTGTTGTTCGCGGAGTTGCCGGCGCCGGCCATCGAGCAGACCGGGAACGGCTTGCCGCGGGCCAGGTCACGGTGAAGCTGGTTGATCGTCGGCACGCACTCGGGAATCGAGCGCCAGCTCGGCGCGGCGAGGCACAGCAGCACCTTGCAGCCGTCCACGGCGTGGGCAGGCGTGCTCGCGCCGAAGAGCGCAGCGAACGCCAGAACGACGGCGAAGAAGTGGGCGAGGATGCCCCGCTTGGCAGCGCGCCAGGGCCGGTCTAGAGTGCTGATTGCGTTCATGGCGGGGTCCTTGGGTAGAGGAGACCGAGGGGCTTCGTGTCAGGGGGCACCACCGCGCCCCGTTCGGAAACTCTAGGTTCCCCACCCACCACTTCACGCGATGACTTCGAGCCAAGAATCATCGGATCGCGCGCGCAATCCGGACCCGCCCGCACGGATTGAATCCCTCGCAGGAGCCTTCCATCCGCATGCGATCGAGGTGCAGGACTTCTCGCATTACGCGCTCGTCATCGACGTGCGAACGCGGGAGGAATACGAGGACGATCACATCCCCGGTGCGGTGCAGTTTTCACCGGCCGTGGTCGGCCAGGGGCCTCTGGTAACGGGGCACTCCGACGCTCAAGACCGAGCTTTGGCGGCCCAAGACAGTGCAGGCCACGCCGAGTTGCCGGCTGCGCTGGCTGCGCTTGTTGCGCCGCTGAAGCTGGACCAGGCCATCCTGGTTTACTGCGGACGAGGCGGGCTCGACAGCCTGCCTGTCGCACGCGCGCTTCGATGGCGCGGCTGGAGCGTCGATGTGCTTCCCGGAGGATGGATCAACTACCGCCGCTGGGTGCAGGCCGGCCTGGAGGTTCTGCCCAGGATGGCGACGTTCCGCGTGGTCGCCACGTCGCTGGGCTGCGAAGCCGACCGCGTATTGAACGCGATGGCCACCGTTGGCCATCAGGTGCTCAACGTCGAAGCGTTGATGGTGCGGCGGCGTGGTTCGATCTCGTTCTGTGCAGCGCAGCAACCCTCGCAGGCGTGGTTCGAGAGCCAGTTGCTGCAACGACTACGCGCTGTCGATCCGCGTAGACCCGTCTGGATCGGCGATGTCGAGGCCAAAGTCGGTGAACTGCAGTTGCCAGGATCGATGGCCGATGCGATCAGCGCAGCGCCAGCAGCTCCGCTGGAGGCTCCGATCGAGGAGCGCGTCGACCGGTGGATCGAAGACGAGCCGGCCTGGGCCTCGCCGTCGGATGCAGTCGATGCGATCGCCTCGTGGAGCCCAGCTCCGGAAGGCCGATTGATCGAGCGCTGGAGAGAGCTGTCCCTGCGCGAGCTGGTCGGCCTGGTCGCCAGCGTGCTGACCGACTACCTCGATCGACGGCAATCCTCCCGACTCTCGCTACGGACGGCCAAGTCCAATGCCATCGCGCCGCTGGTGGTCGACTCGCTCAGCCCAGAGCGCTTGGCGCTGGCGGCGCGTGCCTGGCAGCCGATCCCGGAAGCCTCGGCCAGTTAGTGCGGTACCTTCGAAGCGCATGAGCCCAGCCGCGCCTGGCAATCTCGGTTTCACTGCGGGCCTGCTTCACGGTGTCGGCCAAGTCCGGTCGTTCGCAGTAGGCAGGTTTGCACTTGTGTGGTCAAACCTACGCGGGAAAGGGAACACGCTGGGCCCGGGTCTAGCGCTGCGGACGACCTCGATCGCCCAAGCTTGCGCGGTGCAAGACATGGAGATCTTGTGTCGCAGCGCGTCTGAGCTCGGCCGATGGGCAACGCTTCTCTCTCCGTTGCTGCCAGCCGACATGCCGGCGCCGCTACCGACGGTCAAGAAAGTACTACAGCGCGTACGGCTTGGAGGCTCATCGAGATGGCCAGAGTGCGATCTCCCGAAATCTTGGTAGAGGCACATTGGGCCCGTCAATGGTCTGTCCGTAGGGGCTCGCGTTGAGAACGTTCGATCCGTCTTTAGCCATGCCCGGTGGCGGTACTCTCGTGCTCCGCGAATGAGTACATGTCCCTATCTCACAGCCTCGTCGTGGGTCGATCCGGCCATCCTGGAAGGGTGTGTCGTCTGCAGCACCTTGCCGTACGAGTTACTGGATACGATCTTGCTTCGCGCAGTGAACAAGACAGGCCGACGTCATTGGCCGAGGGAGGAGTCGAGGAATGCCAACCAACGTGCAGTTTCTGGTCCGGTCGCGAGAAAGGGCCGCGCCGCGGACGCCTCGACCGGCGTTCCTGCTGACAACAGACAAGTGGGACGACTTCGGCCATCAGGTTCAGTTTCACCTTTCGTATGCTGATGCGCGGGGAACCGAAACCCGCATCGGTACGGTGAAGATCCTGCAGCGAACCAGCAAGGCCGACGAACCGATCGCGGTCGCCTCAATGACCAGGCTGCCGTCATCATTCCCGGGATTGGGCGACGAGTTCATTTCCCTCGGGCAAGACGACGACTACTACAAGCAGCTTCATGCGCTCTTCGCCGACGGTGTTGACGCCGTGCTCGACGCCTTGCGCGACATCGCGATGCGGCCGGCTCTTGCGGCGGACTTCGAGCCCACCTCAGCATTCCGCAACGCGATGATGCGGGAGAACGGCGCGCACCGGGCACGACGCTTCGGTAGGGCTTGGGCCACCGGGCAGGAAATCACCGAGAAACTCTCCTTCAAGTACTCCGGCGTCATCGAGGGCGCGGCCGCGCCCGTCGAGGTGAAGATCGCGTTCAACGGCAAGGATCGGGTTCCCGGCCGTATCGTAGGCATCATCGGACGCAACGCCGTCGGCAAGACCCGATTCCTTGCCAGTCTCGGCGAGGATCTGGCTCAGATCTCGCGCTCATCTGCCGAGAGGTTGGCCGAGCGGGAGGAACGCTTCCCCGACGGACGCCCGCTCTTCACTCGCATCGTTGCCATCTCGTACAGCGCGTTCGATCGCTTCAAGCGGCCGCCCGCGGATGCTTCGAGCAGCTACGTCTACTGTGGAATCCGCAGCGACAAGGGCGGCCTATCGCGCACCTCGTTGATCGAGACCTATCGCCGCAACCAGGATCGTATTCGCACTCGTGGATTGCAATCGGATTGGACCCGGCACATGCGGACGATCCTCGGCGACTTGAGCGACAGCCTGACTGCGAGCCTCGAGGCGGAGATCGCGAAGCCCGCCAAGGACGACAAGGCGCTATCGCTGCTGAGTTCCGGTCAGTCGATCCTCGCCCACTTCGTCACAGCGCTTCTCGCCTGGATCCAGCCGAACACGTTGGTCCTGTTCGACGAGCCTGAGACGCACCTTCACCCGAACGCTGTGGCCAGTCTCTTCCTGGTGCTTTCGGACATCCTTCAGAGCTTTGACTCCTATGCCGTTGTCGCGACCCACTCACCGGTCGTAATCCAGGAGATCCCGGCCAAGCGCGTGCTCGTGTTCCAGCGCACGGACGATGTCACCGTCGCTGCGCCTCTATTGCTCGAGAGCTTCGGCGAGAGCGTGACCGAACTGACTAGGCACGTGTTCGAGACAATCGAGGTCGAGAGCGTGTACCGCCGGACACTGCAGGAGCTCGCCGAAGAGGAAAGCGCGGAAGACGTGCTGGCACTCTTTCCGCGCGGCTTGAGCTTGAGTGCTCAGGCCTACCTGCTGGCGCTTTACGCCAAGAAGGCGGGCAACGCGAAATGAAGCGCCTGACTGCTCTGGCCACCGATCCTGCCTACCTCGATCGGTACATCGCAATTCGCAACCGCAAGCAGTTGAAGGTACGCCGTCCGCTGATTGCCGCGCACGAGTTCGTCGAGGAGCGCTACGAGGCACTTGCAAAGTCTGTCGCCGACGACACTCTCTCGGCGATGGAGATCGACGCCAGGTCCACTCCGCTTCGAGCGATCCTTCGAGCCTGTTACGACGGTTCGACCGAGCCGCTGAGAGACTTGAAGAAGGCCATCGTGGCCGCACAACCCACGCGGCTCATGAAGTACTGCCCCATGTGCGGGACCACGCTTCACTCCACGTTCGACCACTACCTGCCCGCCGTGAAGTTCCCGGAGTTCGCCGTACACCCGCTGAACCTGGTGCCGTGCTGCTCCAAATGCAACTCGACCAAGGACGACGACTGGCTGTCGGCAACCGGTGGGAGACAGTACCTGCACGCCTACTCGGATGAGCTACCGGACCGCCAGTTCGTCACCGTAGACCTTCATGAGCAGCACGGTCTGGCGGGCGTCGGCGCCACGTTCTCGCTTGTCAGACCTCATGGCGTTGGCGCGGGAACATGGCAGCTGGTCAAGTCCCACTTCGATCGTCTGCACTTGCTCGATAGGTACGACGAGCAAGGGAACGACGAGATCGCTGAGATCCTGGCGGACTGCAGCACGTACATCGAGACTGGAGGACATGACGCCCGAGAGTTCTTGGCGGGACTCGCAAACGACCGTCGCTTGGTCTACGGGCGCAATCACTGGCGTGCGGTCCTGATGGAAGCCTTGTCCACTCATGAGAACTTCGAGACCTGGCTCCAGATCGCTTGATCGCGTGTAAGCAGGTAAGCAGGCGGCCTAATGAGTGGCAGGTTTGGGGCGCTGAATCTCGAGTACTCGATGTCTCTTGAGGGATCGCAAGTAGCCCCTCGACTTACCGCCCGACAGCAGCCGTCGGGACTCGCCAGCAAAGGTTGCGCTGGTCGATGGACCAGTTCTGAAGGGACCGGTGCGTCGCACTACCCGATCAGCAGGCCGCACTCGACGGCAAGGCGTGCGGCCAGCCGGCGATTCGGCACCCCCAGCTTCATGTTCATGCGCTGGAAGCGGGAGTTGATCGAACTCTTGCTGACGTTCAGTTCGGCCGCGATCCGCTTGCTGCTGTGGCCCTGATACTCGTGCCGGAGTAGCTCAAGGTCGGCCTGCGTGATGCGGGCCTTGACGATCAGCTCGCGCCGGATGCGGGCCAGCCACCAGTCGTGCAACTCGGCAGCGAGCAGGCGGGCCCCGAGGCGGAAGCGGCCGAACCCTTCGCCATCGAAGAAGTGTGGCTGGGTCGATCCAAGACACAGCAGGCTGATCCGCGAGTGGCCGGCGCCGGAGTGCGCGGGAACTAGCGCAGCAGATGCAAAGCCATTCTGCTGAGCCAGCGCGATCACTCGCTGGCCCTCGGCGTCCAGCACCGGCAGAGAACTGGCAGGGGTCGGCTCCGAGTGGTGCGCCGCGTAGGCCAGCCAGGGGTCGTGGGCGAAGCAGCCCGCTTCGAGGTAGCGCTGGCACCAGCCGGGCTCGCATACCAGCATGAACCGGCAGGCGGACAGATCCGCGTTGTCGCGGATGAAGCTGACGAAGACCGCGTGCTCGGCGCCGAGCGCCTGGACGCCTTCGACGAGCAGCGCGTGAACCGTGGCCTGGTCCCTGGCTTCGCCGATGCGTTCGGCGATGGCCGCGACGTGATCGGTGTAGTTGGCAGCGGCCACGATCCGCGCCAGGGCCGGGCCCTCAGGTTTCGCTGGCGTCGATGCATCGCCAGAGTTCGTCGGCGTCTCGCTTGAGGCTGACGTGGAGCAGCGGGTGCTCGAAGCGGATGGGGTCGTTGTCACACCACCGCTTGAAGTGCTCCGCGTCCGCGAACTGGACGGACTGCTGCGTCCGCAGCCCACGCCGGGGGATTTCCTCTCGTTCGACATAGAGACCTCCTGCAACGCGCTGTAGGAAGAACCGGACTTCCCCCCTCCGGCCTTCGGCGCTCAGGGTTCGAGCGCTCTTGGACGCTGCCCCGTTCGTCGCCGTCCCCATGGCGTCTCCTGGCACGACACGCCGCGGCAGGCCAGGGCGTGTCACGCGGTTCACCGGATGCCCCTTGCTTTGATTGGCCCCGGCGCGCGCCGCGTCGCCGTCGTGGTGCGACGGTCAACGAGCAACAGTGGCGCCTTCAATGCCGCAACGGCTGCGGCTGGCGCCTCGTGGAAACGGCGCATACGGGCTCCAAGCGATGAAAGGGAACGACACGATCCGCTCGGACAGGCGGCTTGTGGTGGCCCGCACGGGGCGGGCTTCTTCACAGGTTGTAGAAGACTCCAAGAGATGTCGCGCTGTCCACCTCTGCGCCGAAGTTTTTGGTAAGCGTTGGTACCTGGGACGATGAGCTAACACGCGAATAGCACGCCACCTCCCGCGCGCGAATCTCGGCCTCGGCGGTGATGTCGAGTGCTCCCGCGTTCATCGGCTGCCCGATGTGCGAACCGTAGCGCCCCGCGCGCCGTCGCAAGGGCCTTTCGCGGCATAGGCCGGTGCCCTCCCGCCTGCGGCGGTCCCCTCCCAGCTATTCCACGGTGCCCTTGCGCCCGCGCTTGTCCGCGGCGCTCTCGGTGTCGCACGGCGACCGACGAATGCGGGGCAGCAGTCCGCTCAACCCAACGCCGAGGGATCAACAGCCAATCCGGCTCCCTCGGAAAACAGGGCAGGCGGTTTTCGAGTCGGGAAGGCAGACGAGGTCTTGATGCAAGTCGATCTTGAAGGCAGCGAGTGGGCACGGCGCAGTTTACGGAAAGTTGCCGTGCCGTTCCAAACCTGGGCCTTTCCCTGGCCCGGCGTGCCGCCGTAGTGCGTTGTCGAGAGACGGTCGCGAAGTGTCATCAACCTATGGAGTTCATCATCATGGAACACACGAAGGAGTTGCTCTCGGTGCCGCTGGCCAGCCTGGTGCCGTCGCGGTTCAATGTTCGGCGCCACTCGGTCGGTCAGGTCGAGGAGCTGGCGGCGCTGATCGAGGCGCAGGGTCTCCTGCACAACTTGGTGGTCACCGAGCAGGAGGTCGGCCGGGGCAAGTCGCGCAAGCTGAAGTTCGCGGTCGCAGCCGGTGAGCGGCGTCGCCGCGCAATGCTGCTGCTGCAGCAGCGCGGACGCCTGCCCAAGGAGCACGAGGTGCTGTGCGAACTGGTGCCGCCCGAGCGGGCGCTGGAGGTCAGCCTCGCCGAGAACAGCGGGCGCGAGGCCATGCACCCGGCCGACGAGTTCGAGGCGTTCAAGGCGCTGATCGACGAAGGCAAGGGCGTCGAGGACGTGGCGGCGCGCTTCGGCGTGTCGGTGCTGACGGTGCAGCGGAGGTTAAAGCTGTCGGCGCTGTCGCCGAAGCTGCTGGCGCTGTACCGCGAGGACGGCATCAACCTGGACCAGCTGATGGCGTTGACGCTCAGCGGCGACGACGCGGTGCAGGAACGCACCTGGTTCGACGCGCAGCCCTGGGACAAGACGCCGGCCGCGCTGCGGCGCCGGCTGACGGTCGGCGAGGTCGAGGCCGCGGGCAGCGCGCTGGTGCGCTTCGTCGGCATCGAGGCCTACGAGGCCGCGGGCGGTGTCGTGCGGCGCGACCTGTTCGACGACGAGCAGAGCCGCTTCCTGTCGGATCCGGCGCTGCTGGAGCGGCTGGCCGTCGAGAAGCTCGAAGCGCTGGCCGGTGCCGTGCGGGAGAAAGGCTGGAAGTGGGTCGAGGCACGGCTGAGCGTCGACTCGCAGGCCCTGCGGCAGTTCGGGCCTTGTGGGCACATCAACCGTAAGCCCACGGCCGCCGAGCAGGAGGAACTCGATGCGCTGGCGCGCCGCGCTGCTGAACTTGAGCAGCAGGCGCAGGCGCTGGACGACGCGCCCGAGTGGTCGCCCGAGGAGGCCGAGATGATCGACCTGGAAGAGCAGGACATCGCGGCACGGGGCAAGGCCATCCACGAGGGGCTCAAGACCTGGACGACGGAGCAGATGGCCCATGCCGGCGCCATCGTCACCATCGGTCGCGACGGTGATGTCGAGGTGATGCGCGGGCTGGTGCGCGACGAGGATCGGAAAGCCATCGCCGCTGCGGTCCGCTCCAAGGGCGCGAGCGACCCGGGCACCCCCGATGATGCGAACGACGACGAACCGCACTCGGCTTCGCCGTCGGCGGCACCGGAGCGCCGCGCTCCCGGTTGCAGCGAGGCACTGACCAAGCGGCTTGCCGCGCATCGAACGATGGCGCTGCAGGCCATGCTCACGCAGAACGCGGCGGTGGCCCTGGCGTCGGTGGTGCATGTCTTCGTGGTGCGCACCTTCGGTGCCGACTACCCGCGCGAGGCGTCGGCGCTGCAGGTGTCGCCGCAGTTGTCGGCGTACGCGCTCGAAGCCGCAGCCGACGACCTCAAGACCAGCCGGGCGTGTCTTGCGGTGCAGGAGGCGAAGGATGCGTGGCAGGCCCGCCTGCCCGAGCAGCAGGGCGAGTGGTTCGAGTGGTTGCTCGGCCTGTCCCAGGCCGAGCTGCTCGAACTGCTCGCGCTGTGCAGCGCGCTGACGGCGAACGCGCTGCCAAGCGCAGGCGCGGCGAGCAGCGCCAACGCCATCGCAACGGCGCTCGGCTTGGACATGGCCGACTGGTGGGAGCCGACCGCCGAGGCCTACCTGAACCACGTGCCGAAGGCGCAGATCATCGCCGCGCTGAAGGAGGCCGAGCCCGAGTTGGCCGGTGGTGGTGTCGAGGCGATGAAGAAGGATGCACTGGTGAGCGCAGCGGCGTCGCGGCTGGCCGGCACGCGCTGGCTTCCGGAGCCGCTGCGCCGATCGCCGGGCTGAACGGAACGCGCGGGCGGTGTGAACCCGCCCGCGCGTTCCGGGTCGGAGGAATTATGTGGCTGCTAGTCGCTCGCGAACCCCGGCCGGACGCGCCTGATTGGCCCGGCCGGCGCTTGCTCGCGGCCGTTGATGCAGTCGCGTGGCCGCTGCTTTGGGTGCTGCTGATACGGCACGTACCCGGGCCTGCGGGCCTGGTCGGCCCGTTCGTCACGGCGCTGGCCGTGCTCCTGGGTCTGGGGCGGCTGCACCGCGCGCTGTGGGAGAACCACCGCTACTGGTTCACGACCTGGCGCTGGGGCAAGGTGCTTGGCGCGATGCTGCTGATTGGCGCCGTGTTGAAGCTCTCGATGCCGGCGTAGCCGGCGGGTTCGTCAGCGAAACGCGCGTGGCGACGACATCAGTGCGACACCGTGGGGCGGCCCGCGCTCCACTGCTCGAGGTCGATACGGCGCCACGCGACGGCACGCTTGGCGAGGCGGACCGGCGACGGGAACTTGTCCTCGGCCATCAGCCGGTAGATCGTCGACCGGCCGAGTCCGGTCATCCGCACGACGGCAGCCATGCGGACGAACACGGCGGGCGGCACGTCGGCGGCGGGCGGTTTCGGCTGGGTCAGCGTCTGGCTCATCGGGCGGCTCCTGGGCTGCGTCTGAGGAGAACTCTAGGCGCTGCAGGTGAGTTCGCGAGCGATGACTTTGGCCAGAAAAGTGTCGGGTCTCCCACGTGTTTGCGAATCGCCGGCCAGCATCGGTGGGTCAGTCTGGTGCGTTCGGTTTTGGCGGTTGGCGCTGATGCGGCTAAGCTCGCGCCGGTAGACTGAAGCATGCGACCTGACGAGCAGGGCAGGGCAGGGCCGGGAGCAGGGAGGATGGTGATACCGTCAATCGGCTCCTGGATACCGTCATCGCCCTCTGGAACGAACCTCCGATACCGTCATTGCGCTGCCGGACATGCCCATTTCGCTCTCTAGAACCCGTCGCGAACCACCGATGCCCGAGATCGAGGCAAACGAGCCCCATCCAGCGCCTCCAGAAGCGACGGTAGATTTGTCGGTACAGAGGCATTTCTTGGTCAGCGCGCGGCCCGTTTTCCCTCTGAGTGGCGCCCGCTTGTTGACAATAGAGTGGGAGTGAACGGAGTCAGCGATGCGTCTGGTCTTCGGAGTGCTCAGCCTGTTGCTGGTCGTCGCCATCGTCGCGTCGGTGGCACGACGGCAGCTGTCGTCGGTGGCGCCTTCGTTGTCGTCGTCTGCAACGGCGACCCCCGGCCTCCCCGCGGCCGGCACCACCCCCGCCCAGCAGGCGCAGCAGTTGCAGCGCAAGGTGGCGGACGACGTCAACCAGCTGATGCAGCAGGCCCCGGCGCGCGGCGAAGCGCCGGCACAGTGAAGGTCGGCCCATGGATCCGCAGGCCGAGCAGGCACGCCACGACGAAGCCGCGATGCGGCTGGCGCTCGACCAGGCGCACAACGCCTGGCTGGTCGGCGAGGTGCCGGTCGGCGCGGTGATCGTGCGCGAGTTCGAGGGCCAGCGACAGGTCGTCGCCACCGGCTACAACCGTCCCATCACGACCCACGACCCCACGGCGCATGCCGAGATCGTGGCGCTGCGGCATGCGGCCCAGCTGCTGGGCAACTACCGGCTGCCGGACTGCGAGCTCTACGTGACGCTCGAACCCTGCGCGATGTGCGCGATGGCGCTGATGCACGCGCGGTTCAAGCGCGTCGTGTTCGCGGCGCTCGACCCGAAGACCGGCGCCGCCGGCTCGGTCGTCGACCTGTTCGCGGACAAGCAGCTCAACCACCACACGGCCGTCCATGGCGGCGTGCTCGCCGAACCCTGCGGCAGCCTGCTGCGCGACTTCTTCACCGAGCGGCGCGAGCAGGCAAGGCGCGCCCGCGAGGCTGCGGCCGCCGATACGACAGCCGCAGCCGCGGCGGAGCCCGATTACGACATCGTCGAGGTGATCGAGATGCAGGACACCACCGCCGGCGACCTGAGCGACGTCTGATGCACGCCCACGACCACCCCCACGACGCCCCCGCGCTCAGCCTCACCATCCATTCGCCGTCCGGCATCGTGCTCCAGGGCGCTGCCCTGACCCGGGCGCTGCGCCGCCTGCGCTACATCGGGTTCGACGCGCACCTCGACGAGTCGGCGCGCGCCCGGCAGCAGCGTTTCGCCGGCGACGACGCGACCCGGCTGGCCGCGCTGCATCGCGTGGCACGGGACGGGCGCGACGTCGCCCTGGCCTCGCGTGGCGGCTACGGACTGACCCGCCTGCTCGATGCGATCGACTACCGCCTGATCGCCCGGTCGATCGACGCCGGCAAGCGCTGGGTCGGCCACAGCGACCAGACCGCCTTCCAGCTCGCGGTGCTGGCCCATACGGGGCGGTGCACCTGGGCCGGGCCGCTGGCGCACGACGACTTCAGCCGCACGCCCGAGCAGGGCGGCGTCGACGACGTGACCGAGGCCTGCTTCACCGAAGCGATGCACGGCGAGCTCGAGGCCATCGGCTTTCGCACCGAGACGGGGTTCGACGGCCTCGAGGCGCGCGGACCGCTCTGGGGCGGCAACCTGTGCATGCTGCTGTCGCTCCTGGGCACGCCGCACTGGCCCGTCGTCAAGGGCGGCATCCTGTTCCTGGAAGACGTCAACGAGCATCCGTACCGGATCGAGCGCGGCCTGCTGCAGCTGCATCAGGCCGGGGTGCTGGACGCGCAGAAGGCCATCGTTCTCGGTGCGTTCACCGACTTCCGCAAGTCGCCGCTGGATCGCGGCTACACACTCAAGAGCGCGATGGCCCGGGTGCGAGGCGCCACGCGCCGGCCCGTGCTGACCGGGCTGCCCTTCGGGCACGTGCCGACCAAGGTCTGCCTGCCGGTCGGCCGGCGCGCCGCGCTGGTGGTGCAGGGGCGAGACGCGCTGGTGGCTTGGGGCCACTGAGGTCATGCCGCCGGCATGCAGGCCCCGTTTGCGGCGGGGGCACTTCAGCTCGCTCACAAAGTTGCGCTCGCCACGCAGGTCGGCTTGGAACGCAGTTAGGCGCGCCTGAACTGTTCCAGCGCCTCCAGCAGCGGTCCGAGGTGCTGCTCATAGTGTCGCCATCGCCCCGAAGAACGCAAATACATCGGTCGCCGCACTTGCCATGCGCTCGGTGTCTTGACGAGAGTACGCGTGCGGTGGAACGCGAGGCAGGCGTCTTCCCACGGCAGACCGCAAGCTTCCAGGAGGCGTTCGATACGAGGCCGAGGGGTGCGCACGAGCTCGTCATAGTCGACATCGTGAATGGAATCACCGTAGATCGACTTCCAATGGCGCATGAGTCGCTGATACTGGAGGTACCAATGCGCTGTGTCCTCGAGGTCCAGCGCGTAAGCCATCGTATGATCAAGGTGCAGGAAGTACACAGACAAGCAGTTGTCGATCGGGTCTCGAACCGTGTGAACGATTTGCGCGTCTGGGAATAGCTCCTTGACGAACCCGATGTAGAGGAAGTTATCGGGTCGCTTGTCTGTGACCACGTTGGCTCCCGGATGGAGACAGGCGAGGCCTTCGCGATAGGCTTCTCGGAGCGCTGGCAGACGGCCTGGATCGATCGCCGGAGGTGAACTCCCAAGCCTGGGAAGCAGGTTCTCCCGAGCCAGCGCAGGTAGCAGCGCCATCTCGCCGCCGGCGGTGACTCGCGAGTGGCTCGCGAGAATCTGTTCGACGAGTGTCGAACCGGACCGGAACATGCCGCAGATGAAGAGAGGGTTGGGCGCTGGGGCACGCGCACATTCCTCGCTGGTCGCGCGCGGGAAGGCGCGGATCAAATCGTCCACCAAACGCTCCTGCGCCCGTGCGTCGTACTCTGCTGGGCGAGGCTTGGCGGCCCGCCGACTGTCGCCGTTGGCAGCTGCGTAGGCCGCAAAGGCCGCATCGTAGTCACCGACGGCATCGAGGGCCCTGCCAAGGCCAAAGCCCAAGTCGGCTCGCTCGGCCGCAGTGATACCGGGGCGACACAGGGCGACCCTAATGCGCGCAATCAACGGGTCAGCATTGTCTTCGGGGAGTTGCAAGCCCGGTAGTCTCGACAGGGCCAAGGCATTGGCCGGATCGATCGCGAGTGCGCGTGCGTAGGCCTGCAAGGCCTGTTCTCGGTCGCCACGCTGCTCGTGTAGGTTGCCGAGGTTGACCAGCGCCGGCACATAGAGCGGATCAAGCGCCAGCGCGGTAGAAAACGCCTGCTCCGCCTCGTCGGCGCGATTGAGGTGGTCGGCCAGGATGACGGCCCGGTTGAGATGCACTTCCTCAGGACGATCGACACCCAGCTCGAGTGCCTTGCCGTAGCTGGCGAGCGCCGTTGCGTGGTGCCCTGCCGCCTCCTGGAGGTACGCGAGGTTGTACCAACCGTCGGCGAGCCCAGGGTAGGCGGTGAGCAGTGCTTCGTACGCAGTCAGTGCCTCACGAGATCGACCGCTTCTCAGCAGGTCCCGAGCCGTGCGCTCGAGCGCGTCCTTGGTCGACGGCGTCGGCGGTTTCATCGAGTGCACATGGCTAGGTAGCGCAGGTGGGTCGCAGTTCGACAGCTTCGTCGGACGCGGCACGTTCCGACTTCACCGCGTCGACCTGCGCGGCTCCTGCAAGCGATCGTCAAGGCGGTGCAAGTGGCGCAGTTGATCGAACACAATGGTTGCAGACTCGACAGCCGAGTGCTTCGAGGTCTCCAGCACAATGTTCGGGTGAGGTGGGGGTTCGTACGGATCGTCGATTCCGGTCATGTCCCTGATCTCGCCGCGGAGCGCTTTCGCATAGAGACCCTTCGGATCACGTCGTACGCACAGTGCCAGCGGCGTGTCGACGTACACCAGTAGGAAGTGCAACCTGTCGAACATGCGGTGAACCTCCTGACGTGTCGTTTCGTAGGGACTGATGACGGGGCAGATTGCGACACCGCCGTTGATGACGACCTCGCTCGCGGCCTTGGCGATCCGGAGCACGTTGGTGTCTCGATCGGCTCGACTGAATCCTAGTTTGTCTGGCCAGCGCGCACGCATCGCATCCCCGTCGAACACCACGACGTGGCGCTTGTCGCGTCGCAAGCGTTGCGCGAGGAGCTCGGCGATCGTCGACTTGCCGGCGCCACTCAACCCGGTCATCCATACGCAACTGCCTTCTGAGGCCGCCATGCTCGCCACTCCTGACGGTGAGTTTCCTCGATGGTTGGTCAGCACCTCGGAGTATCCCTCGGTGTCGTGTACACCCAACAAGGCCGATCCTTCAAGGTAGACGGCAGCCTCTGCAAACCGCGCGAGCCGCGCCGCGCTGGCTCGAGCTAGACGCAGTAGCCTGGAACGCGGGAGACCGCACCAGCATTGGGCCTGCCTGGGTGTTGAAGTGGCGGTGAGGCGCTGCGCGAGCTGGTTGCACGGACCTCTGTCCTGCAGCTATGAAGGAAACCCCGAGTCTGATCGAGTTGCGGCGAACGTGACAATCTGTTTACACAAGTGCGCGGCTGCTAGCGGCTGGTTGACCCAACCGGCACGCGTGTTGCTACGCGGGTGGGTTCTATCGTCAACCTATTTAGGAGTCTCCAATGTTCAAAAAATCAAAGATCTCCGCAGGCCTGCTGGTGGCTTGCGGGGGCGTACTGCTCTCGACTGGCGGAGGTGTCTCGGCGCAGACCACCCAGAAGCTCGAGAGAGTCGAAGTGACGGGGTCGGCGATCAAGCGGATTGATGCCGAAGGACCTGCGCCGGTCGAAGTGATTCGTCGCAAGGACATCGAAAGGACCGGCGCGACGACGCTCAACGAGCTGATCCGGTACATCCCGACGATCGACATCTTCGATCAAGGCGAACTGGCGTCGAACTCCCCCGCCGGCTCGGGCACCGCCAACCTCGCGACACGTGGGTTGGACTCCAGCAACCTGTTGATCCTGCTCAACGGTCGGCGTCTTCCGGTGAACGCGCTCTACGACGCGTCCGGGGCCGGGGCTGCGTTTGACGTGAACACGATTCCTGTCTCGGCGATCGAGCGCATCGAGATACTCAAGGACGGCGGCTCCGCCATCTACGGCGCGGATGCGGTTGCGGGTGTTGTCAACTTCATCACGCGCACGGACTACCAAGGCATCGAAGCGCGCGCCGGCTATGGTCGGAGCGGGCGCGGCGATGGACGAGAGCGCTTGGCCGGTCTCACCGCTGGCTTTGGCGACTTGTCGACGGACCGGTACAACCTGCTGGTGGCGGTCGATGTGTTCAAGCGTGATCCCATCTACCGCAAGGATCGTGAGATCTCGCGGTCGGTCGACTTCAGGCGCTTCGGCTCGGGCGACTTCCGCAGCGGCTTCTCTCCCGTTGGGAACATTGTCGATCCGAATACTGGCGCGTTCGTGGGGGTCCCCTACGGCACCTGCCCGCCGGAGAACCTTGCTCCAGGGAACATCTGCCGCTATGACTTCAATTCGAGCATCCTGACGGCCTACAACGGCGCCGATCGCCTGAGTGGCATGGCGCTGGGTACGGTGCAACTGACGCCCGACATCCGTGCCTTCGGCGAACTGGTCTACTCGCAGAGCAAGGACCACTTCGAGGCGCATCCGGTACCGGACTTCTTCTTGGTTCCCGTGCAGCCTGGCCAGGAAGCCTTCGCGGTGCCTAGCAACCCGGGCAGCCTGTACATCGCCGGCCGCTTCATGCAAGGTGGTCCGCGCATCACCGACCGCAAGTCGGAGTTGGTCAACACGGCCGTAGGCCTGGAAGGCACCACCGCCAACATCGATTGGAAGGTCAGCGTCGGCCAAGGCCAGAGCAAGGTCCGCAACAGCGACCGCAATTACTACGACGCCAACCTGTGGATTCCGGCCACGTCGAGCGGTGCCTTGAATCCGACCGTCGGCACGAACGACCCTGCATTTGTCGAGAGCTTGAAGGTCACACCGGTGCGCGTCGGCAAGTCGACGATCCAGTATGTCAATGGCCAAGTGAGTGGCGATCTGTTCAGCCTGCCTGCCGGCATGCTCCGCTACGCTACCGGCCTGTCGTTCACCAAGGAGAAACTGGTCGACACGCCAGATCCGCTTACCCAAGCAGGTGACGTGATCGGCAGTATCCAGCAGTCAGCCGTCAGCGCGTCGCGTGACGTGAAGGCGATTTTCGGCGAGCTTGCGATCCCGATCCTGAAGAATCTGGAAGGCCAGATCGCTGTTCGCCACGACCGGTATCCCAACGCGTCGAAGACCAGCCCGAAAGTGGCGCTCAAGTTCTCGCCGATGGATCAACTGGCGTTCCGCGGCTCCTACACGGAAAGCTTCCGCGCGCCGGTGCTGAAGCAGTTGTTCGGTGCTCAGGAGCAGGGCGCTATCACGATCACGAATCAAGCCCAGTGCGACGCGCTCGGTGTGGTCGGCGTCTGCTCGGTCAATGCCTTCCAGGTGAATGGGTCGAACCCCAACCTGAAGCCGGAGACGGGCAAGACGTACAACGTGGGGATGATCTTCGACGTCACCCGCGACTTCAACGGCAGCATCGACTACTGGAAGATCAAGAAGTCCGATGACATTTCGTCGCCGACGATCTCGAGCGCGATCGAACAGGGCCTGTTCGTGCAGGACGGTCCGCGCTTCCTGATCTTCACCAACCTGCAGAACATCGCTCGGCGGGTGACTGAAGGCGTCGATGTCGACCTGCGCTATCGCATCGGTGGATCGCCGCTGGGCAACATCTCGGTGCGGAACGCGGCGACGTACTACATGAAGAATACGACGCAGGACTCTGCCGGCGATGCACCCGCCGAGTTCAACGGGACGTACGCGTTGCCGCGCTATCGGAACGCGTTCATCGTTTCGAGCGAGCTCGGTCCCGTGACGGTGACTGGCAGCGTTCGCACGACCGGGGGCTTCTGGGACTCCGATCTGCCGCTGGAGGATGCGCGCAACAGCAGAAAGGTGTCCTCGTATTCGGAAGTGGACCTTCAACTGCAGTACGCGAGCACGAAGGATCTGTCGTTCACGGTGGGTATCAAGAACCTGTTTGACCGCCAGCCGCCGTTCAGCGCGCAGAACGCAAGCGACAACACCTACACCCAGATGGGGTTTGCCGAGCTGTACTCCAGTCGCGGACGCTTCTTCTCGCTGCTGGCGAATTACAAGTTCAAGTAACTCGTCCGTACGAGCCGATGCCCACCGACCGCGCAGCCAGCGGTGGGCAGAGTGCCCCCCGTGCCATGCATCGGGGGGCAGTTGCGTTCTAGAGCGCACCGTATTGACAAGGCTGACCAAGTTCCGCCGTGTAACTGGTGGTGACCTTGTCTGGGGCGTGCGTAACGCGCTGCCACCGCTGCGCTCGCTACACTTTGCGGCACGTCAGATGGGCGTCTGGTTTTGGTGTGAGTGCATGGGGCTAGGCGCGGTCGATCGCAGGCTTGCGACGCGCTCGCGAAGCTGATTCTCGCGAAGCAATACCGTTGCATCGCGCATTGCTGGATCCCACCGGATCTGTTTGTTGTCGCTCTAATCGAGTCGGAGTCTTCATGTTCCAAGTTCGCAGAAATATCGCTTCCTTCTCCGCGGCGGTGGCACTGCTCGCCAGCGTGCTAGCTGTACATCCGCCAGTTGCTCTTGCACAGACAACGCAGGCGACGGCGTCAGCGCCGGCGCCTGAGGTCACACCCCCCCCCAGTGCGCAAGCAGCGTCGCCGACATCGGCCTCGGCCACTGCGGCTCCGGCGGCCGAGAAGCTCGACAACCCCTACGGCCTCGAAGCCCTCTGGCGGACCAGCGATGGCGTGGCCAAGGCGGTGCTGCTGATCCTGGTGATCATGTCGATGGGCAGCTGGTACATCATGATCGTCAAGATCCTGGAGCAGGCGAAGATCAGCCGCCAGGCCAAGCTGGCCGCCAAGAGCTTCTGGAACGCCGGCAGCGTGCGCCAAGGCGCCGACACGCTGGAGCAGGCCAGCCCCTTCCGCTTCATCGCCGAAGCCGGCATCGAGGCCACCAAGAAGCACGGCGGCCTTCTCGAGCACGTCGACCTCAACAGCTGGGTCACGATGTCGATCCAGCGCGCCATGGAACGCGTGCAGAGCCGCCTGCAGGATGGCCTGGCCTTCCTGGCGACCGTCGGTTCGACCGCGCCCTTCGTCGGCCTGTTCGGCACGGTCTGGGGCATCTACCACGCGCTGACCGCCATCGGCGTGGCCGGCCAGGCCTCGATCGACAAGGTCGCCGGCCCGGTCGGTGAGGCGCTGATCATGACCGCGATCGGCCTGGCCGTCGCGGTGCCGGCGGTGCTGGGCTACAACTGGCTGGTCCGCCGCAACAAGGGCGCGATGGACGAGGTCCGCGCCTTCGGCAACGACCTCTACGCGGTGCTGCTCGCCCAAACCAACGTCAAGGCGAGGGGCTGAGCATGTGCCGTTGCCGGGCCGTCCCGAGACGGCGAACGCCCCCGCGGGGGGCAGGAGCGCAGCGCGCGCCGTGGAGGCAGGCATGAGCATGGCCGTCGGCTCCCCGTTCGGGGACGAAGACGAGGTGGTGTCCGCCATCAACACCACGCCCCTGGTGGACGTGATGCTGGTGCTGCTGATCATCTTCCTGATCACGATCCCCGTGGTCACCACCTCGATCCAGGTGAAGCTGCCCAAGGAGGCCATCCAGGTCCGCGAGAGCAAGCCCGAGAACGTCATCATCTCGGTCGATCAGGCGGGCGGGATCTTCTGGTACGACGCCAAGGTGTCGGGCACGCAGGCGCTGGTGGACCGGCTCAAGAAGGTCGCGGTGATGAAGCCGCAGCCCGAGGTGCAGATCCGCGGCGACTTCGCCGCGCGCTACGACTCGGTCGGCAAGATCGTCTATGCCTGCCAGCGCGCCGGCATCGCGAAGGTCTCCTTCATCACCGAGCCGCCCGCACGCGGCGGCTGATCAAGTGGAACAACCGCCATGGGAATGAACGTAGGAAACGCCAACGGCAGCGGTGAGCCCGAGGTGATGATGGACATCAACACCACGCCGCTGATCGACGTGATGCTGGTGCTGCTGATCATGCTGATCATCACCATCCCGATCCAGCTGCATGCGGTCAATCTCGACCTGCCGACCGGCACTCCGCCGCCACAACTGGTGCAGCCGCAGATCGTCAAGATCGACATCGACCAGAACAACCAGATCTACTTCAACGGCGAGCCGGTGCAGGGCATGCAGGACGTCAACTTCAAGCTGAGCGAGATGGCCAGGCTCGACCTGGCCTCGCAGCCCGAGTTGCACCTGCGCCCCAACAAGCTGGCCAAGTACGAGACGGTCGCGATGGTCATGGCTTCGGTGCAGCGCTTCGGCCTCACCAAGTTCGGCATCGTCGGCGCCGAGCAGTTCATCGAGTGAGTAATGCGCCAACGCCCGGTCGGCCCACAAGGCGGGCCGGGCGCGCAAGGAGCCTAACGGCATGGATCTGAGCTACGACCAGCAACCCTCGTCGCGACGCCTCGTCGGCTTTGCAGCGGTGGTGCTGCTGCACATCTTCATCTTCTACGCCCTGGTGTCGGGGCTGGCGCGCAACGTCGTCGAGATCGTCAAGAAGCCGCTCGAGACCAAGATCATCGTCGAGCTGCCGCCCCCGCCACCGCCCCCACCGCCGCCGCCCCCGCCGCCCAAGGAGATCGTCAAGCAGCCGCCGGCCCCCAAGGTCGAGGCGCCGCCGCCGCCCTATGTGCCGCCGCCCGAGATCCAGGTGGCGCCGAGCGTCGCACCGCCGATCACGGTCGCGCCGGAGCCGCCGAAGGTCGAATACAAGATCGAGGCGCCACCGCCACCCGCCCCCGCACCGGCCCCACCGGCCGCCAAGAGCGACATCGCGATTGCCTGCCCGACGCAGACCAAGCCCGAGATGCCGCGCAAGGCGCTGCAGGAGAACGTGTCGGGCGTCGTGCGCGCTCAGGCGCGCATCAGCGGTGGAGTCGTCAAGGAGGTGACGATCCTGTCCGGGCCGCGGGTCTTCCATTCGGCCGTGCGCGCGGCCATGAGCCAGTACAAGTGCGTGGCCAGCGACGGCGAGGTGCTCGCCACTCAGGAGTTCGAGTTCAAGGTCGAATGAGGCGCTGGCGGTCGCCCCGAGTGGGTCGTCAGGTCGCTCGAAGCGTCCTTCGAGCGGCTCGGGATCATCGGTTGGCCAGGGGGCTCGGCCCGGACAATGCTTGTCAGGTGATCGCGTCCAGCAGCTCGGTCTCGATCTCGATCTGCCGCTTGTTCTGCTGCAGCGAGGCCCCGTCGATCAGGAAGGTGTCCTCGACGCGCTCGCCGAGCGTGGACACCTTCGCCAGCTGCAGGTTGATCTGGTGGTGGGCCAGCACGCGGGCGATCGCGTAGAGCAGGCCCGAGCGGTCGCTGGCCGACACGCTGAGCAGCCAGCGCTGCGCCCGGTCGTCCGGCCGCAGCAGCACGCGCGGCGTGATCGGGAAGGACTTGACGCGCCGCGACAGCCGGCCGCGGCTCGGCTCGGGTAGCGGACCGGTCGCCGCCAGCGCCAGGGAGAGCTGGTTCTCGACCAGCGCGATCATGTCCCGGTAGTTCACGTCGAGGTGCTGCTCGACGTACGGCGACACGACCTGGAAGGTGTCGAGCGCATAGCCGCGCTTGGTGGTGTGGATCTTGGCATCGAGGATGTTGAAGCCGGCGCCATCGAAGTAGCCGCAGATGCGCGCGAAGAGGTCCGGCCGGTCGGGCGCGTAGACCAGCACCTGCAGACCCTCGCCGACGCTCGACAGCCGTGCGCGCACGACCGGGATCGTCGTGTCGACGTGGCGGTACAGCGAGCGCGCGTGCCAGGCGATGTCGGCCGCATCGTGGCGCGCGAAGTAGCTGATCTCCAGCGTGTCCCACAGCGGCTTCTGCACGCCGGGCAGCAGCGAGTACAGGTTCAGGACGTGCAGCGTCTCCTGCTTGCGTGCCTCGATCTCGGTGTCGGCATTCGGCCGCGCGCCGCCGAGCGCACGCAGCGTGCTGCGGTACAGGTCCTCGAGCAGCTTGCCCTTCCAGGCGTTCCAGACCTTCGGGCTGGTGCCGCGGATGTCGGCCACGGTCAGCAGATACAGGGCCGTCAGCGTGCGCGGATCGCGCACCTTGGCGGCGAAGGCGTCGATGACGTCGGCGTCGCTGAGGTCTTCCTTCTGGGCGATGTGGCTCATCGTCAGGTGCTGGCGGACCAGGAACTCGATCAGCCGTGCGTCCTCGCGGGCGATGCCGTGGTCGCGGCAGAAGCGCCGCACCTCGGCGCCGCCCAGCTGCGAGTGGTCGCCGCCACGGCCCTTGGCCACGTCGTGGAAGAGCGCGGCGACGTACAGCACCCACGGCCGCTCGAAGTCGGCCGCGAGCTGCGAGCAGAACGGGTACTCGTGCGCGTGCTCCGGGATGAAGAAGCGCCGCACGTTGCGCATCACCATCAGGATGTGCTGGTCGACCGTGTAGACATGGAACAGGTCGTGCTGCATCTGCCCGACGATGCGCCGGAACACCCACAGGTAGCGACCCAGCACCGAGGTCTGGTTCATCAAGCGGAAGGCATGCGTCTGGCCGCCGCCCGGCACCTGCAGGATCTGCATGAAGAGCGCGCGGTTCACCGGGTCGCGCCGGAAGGCGCCGTTCATGACCTCGCGCGAGTTGTAGAGCGCGCGCAGCGTGCGGGCCGACAGGCCTTTGATGCCGACCACCTGCTGGTAGGTCAGGAAGGTCTCGAGGATGGCGTGCGGATCGCGCAGGTAGAGCTCGTCGCTCGCGACCTCGAGCATGCCGCCGCGGTCGAGGAACTTGTCGCTGATCGGCCGCATCGGCGCCGCGCCGGTGTCGTTGATGCGCTCCTCGATGCCCAGCATCAGGATCTGGTTGAGCTGCGCCACCGCCTTGGCGGCCCAGTAGTAGCGGCGCATCAACGCCTCGGAAGCGCGGCGCTCGCGCGTGCCCTGGTAACCGAAGCTCTCGGCCACGGCGGTCTGCAGGTCGAAGACCAGCCGGTCCTCGCGGCGGCCGGCCACCATGTGCAGGCGGGCGCGGATCAGCTTCAGCAGGCCCTCGTTGCGCTGCAGCTGCTTGACCTCGAAAGGCGTCACCAGGCCCTTCGCCGCCAGGGCGGTCCAGGTCTTGCCCAGGCCGGCGGCGCGCGCCACCCAGATCACCAGTTGCAGGTCGCGCAGGCCGCCCGGGCTTTCCTTGCAGTTGGGCTCGAGCGAGTAGGGCGTGTCCTCGTACTTGATGTGGCGCTGCCGCATCTCGAGCACCTTGGCACGCAGGAAGGCGGCGGGATCGAGTGCGTCGATGTGCGCGCGCCGGAACTCGTCGAAGAGCCGCCGCGAGCCGCACAGGAAGCGCGCTTCCAGCAAGGCCGTCTGCACGGTGACGTCGCGCTCGGACTCGGCGACGCACTCGGCCACCGTGCGCACGCTCGATCCGATCTCCAGGCCGATGTCCCAGCAGGCGGTGATGAAGCCGCCGACGGTGGCTTTCAGCGCCTCGTTGTCGTGGGCCGGCCCGTCGCCGTGCAGGTCCGGCAGCAGGACCAGCACGTCGACGTCGGAGTAGGGGAAGAGTTCGCCGCGGCCGTAGCCGCCCACCGCGACCAGCGCCGCGCCCTTGGGCATCAGCGCGTGCTGCCACAGGGGAAGCAGCGTCTCGTCGACGTGACGGGCCAGGCCGCGGATCAGGCGCGTGGCGGCCGGCGCCGTGGCCCGGCACAGGCGGAAGTGCTCGATCAGCGCCGCGCGGCCGTCACGCAGCCGCGCCCGCAGCGTCGGCACGGCCGGCGGGGCAGCCGCTTCGGGGCTCGTCAGCACCGCGGCCATGCCCGCAGCCTCAGGCGGCTTGCAGTTCGGGCGGCGGCGGGCTGCCGGCCGAGACCGTCAGCACCTCGTAGCCTGACTCGGTGACCAGCACCGTGTGCTCCCATTGCGCCGACAGCGAACGGTCCTTGGTGACGATGGTCCAGCCGTCGCCCAGCTCCTTGATCTCGCGCCGGCCGGCGTTGACCATGGGCTCGATCGTGAAGACCATGCCCGGCACCAGTTCCTCCAGCGTGCCGGGGCGGCCGTAGTGCAGCACCTGCGGCTCCTCATGGAACTTGCGGCCGATGCCGTGGCCGCAGAACTCGCGCACGACCGAGTAGCCCTGGCGCTCGGTGAAAGTCTGGATCGCGTGGCCGATGTCGCCCAGGCGCACGCCGGGCTTGACCTTCGCGATGCCGCGCCACATGGCCTCGTAGGTGAGCTGGCACAGGCGTTTCGCGGCGATCGAGCCTTCGCCCACGATGTACATGCGGCTGGTGTCGCCGTGCCAGCCGTCCTTGATGACGGTGACGTCGATGTTGACGATGTCGCCGTTCTTGAGCGGACGATCGTTCGGGATGCCGTGGCAGACCTGGTGATTGACGGAGGTGCAGATCGACTTGGGGTAGGGCGTGTAGCCCGGCGGCGCGTAGTTCAGCGGCGCGGGCACGGCCGCCTGGACCTCGACGATGTGGCGGTGGGCCAGGCGGTCCAGCGCGTCGGTGCTGATGCCCGGCTTGACATGCGCGGTCAGCATGTCCAGCACCTCGGAAGCCAGCCTGCCCGCGACGCGCATGCCCTCGGCGTCGGCGGCGCTCTTGATCGTGATCGACATGCCGGGATTATCTCACCGGCCCCTTAAAATCCAGGGCCCGCGAGAGGAAGTCCCCCGCTCGCACCGCCCGCCGAAACCTCACGCCACGCCCGCAGATCACGCTGCGACAGCCGCGAGCCCCATGAGCCCTCTGACCCTGATCTGCTTCGACGGCGGCAACGCGCTGTCCGGTTTCCGCGCCCAGGCGCTGCTGCCCCGGCTCCAGGCGGTGGCGCCGAGGGTCGTGGCGGTGCATGCACGGCACGTCCACTGGGTCGCTGCGGACGAGGCGCTGTCGTCGCAGGTGAGTGATGCCTTGCACGGGCTGCTGCGCTACGGCGACGATTACACCGGGCCGACCGACGGCGAGCGCGTCCTTGTGATGCCGAGGCTGGGGACCGTGTCGCCCTGGGCCAGCAAGGCCACCGACATTGCGCACAACTGCGGCCTGGCGATCCGCCGCGTCGAGCGCGTCACCGAGTACCTGTTGACCGTCAAGGGCGGCCTGCTCGGCGGCGCCCGCGCACTGTCGGCCGAGGAGCGCGCGGCAGTCGCTGCGCTGCTGCACGACCGCATGACCGAGAGCGTGGCCTTCGAGCGCGAGGCCGCGGTGCGCCTGTTCGACGCCCAGGCGGGCCGGCCGATGGAGACAGTGGACGTCGTCGGCCTCGGCAAGGCCGCGCTGGACGCGGCCAACCGCGACTTCGGCCTGGCGCTGAGCGAGGACGAGATCGACTACCTGGTCGCGGCCTTCAAGGGGCTGAAGCGCAACCCGACCGACGTCGAGTTGATGATGTTCGCCCAGGCCAACAGCGAGCACTGCCGCCACAAGATCTTCAACGCCCGCTTCACGATCGACGGGCAGGCGCAGGAACACTCGATGTTCCAGATGATCCGCCACACGCATGCGACGGCGCCCCAGCACACCATCGTCGCCTACAGCGACAACGCCGCCGTGATGGAAGGCGGGCCGATCGAGCGCTGGGGCCCCCAGGGCTACACCAACGCGCCGGTCTACGGGCGGCGCGCCGAGACGGCGCACGTGCTGATGAAGGTCGAGACGCACAACCATCCGACCGCGATCTCGCCCTTCCCCGGGGCCAGCACCGGCGCCGGCGGCGAGATCCGCGACGAGGGCGCCACCGGGCGCGGTGCGCGGCCCAAGGCCGGGCTGACCGGCTTCAGCGTGTCCAACCTCCACCTGCCCGGCACCGACGAGCCCTGGGAGCGGGCGCCCTACGGCAAGCCCGAGCACATCGCCAGCCCGCTGCAGATCATGACCGAGGGCCCGCTGGGCGGCGCGGCCTTCAACAACGAGTTCGGCCGTCCCAACCTGGGCGGCTACTTCCGCGTGTACGAGCAATCGGTACCTGCCCCTCTCACTTGGGGAGCGGGTCGGGGTGGGGGCAACGCGCTGGCACGGCCGAGCCCCTCACCCCACGTCACCCCAGAGGGGAGCGGACAAAGAACTGAACGCCGCGGCTACCACAAACCCATCATGATCGCCGGCGGCGTCGGCACCATCAGCGACGGGCAGACGCACAAGCAGGCTTTCCCGGCCGGCACGCTGCTGATCCAGCTGGGTGGCCCGGGCATGCGCATCGGCATGGGCGGCGGCGCGGCCAGTTCGATGGCCGCCGGCAGCAACACCGCGGCGCTGGACTTCGACTCGGTGCAGCGCGGCAATCCGGAGATCGAGCGTCGCGCCCAGGAAGTCATCAACCACTGCTGGGCGCTCGGCGCGCTGAACCCGGTGCTGGCGATCCACGACGTCGGCGCCGGCGGCCTGAGCAACGCCTTCCCGGAGCTGGTCCACGACGCCGGTCGCGGCGCGCGCTTCGATCTGTCCAAGCTGCCGGTCGAGGAGAGCGGGCTCGCCCCCAAGGAGGTCTGGTGCAACGAGAGCCAGGAGCGCTACGTCCTCGCGATCGCACCGGAGAGCCTGCCGCTGTTCGAGGCGATGGCGGTGCGCGAACGCTGCCCCTATGCCGTCGTCGGCGTGACAACCGACGAGAAGCAGCTGGTGCTCGACACGCCTGCGGCGGGGTCCGCGCACGCGGCGGGTCTGCGGCCCATCGACATGCCGATGGATGTCCTGCTGGGCAAGCCGCCCAAGGTGCACCGCGACGTGAGGCGCGTCGCGCGCGCCTTCGCGCCGGTCGCGCTGACCGGCGTCGCGCTGGAGCAGGCGGCCTTCGACGTGCTGCGCCACCCCACCGTGGCCAGCAAGCGCTTCCTGATCACCATCGGCGACCGCACGGTCGGTGGGCTGTCGCACCGCGACCAGATGGTCGGTCCCTGGCAGGTGCCGGTGGCGGACTGCGCGGTGACGCTCGCCGACTACGCCGGCCTGCGTGGCGAGGCGATGGCCATGGGGGAGCGCGCGCCGCTGGCCGTGATCGACTCGCCGGCCGCCGGCCGCATGGCGGTGGCGGAGAGCATCACCAACCTGCTGGCCGCACCGATCGAGCTCGAGCGCGTCAAGCTGAGCTGCAACTGGATGGCGGCCTGCGGCGAGCCCGGCGAGGACGCCGCGCTGTACGACACCGTGCGCGCGGTCGGCCTCGAGCTGTGCCCGGCGCTGGGCATCAGCGTGCCGGTCGGCAAGGACAGCCTGTCGATGCGCACGCGCTGGTCCGACGGCGGCGAGACCAAGCAGGTCACCGCGCCGGTGTCGCTGATCGTCAGCGCCTTCGCGACGCTGGCCGACGTGAGCGGCACGCTGACGCCGCAGTTGCGCCCCAGCGACGAGGTGGGCGACACGACGCTGATCCTGATCGACCTGGGGCAGGGCCGCAACCGGCTGGGCGGCTCGATCCTCGCGCAGGCGCTCGGCCAGGTCGGCGACGCGACGCCCGACCTCGACGACCCGGCACTGCTGAAGGCCCTGGTGGCCGCGATCAACCGCCTGCGGGCCGACGGCAAGCTGCTGGCCTATCACGATCGCAGCGACGGGGGCCTGTGGGCGGCCGTCTGCGAGATGGCCTTCGCCGGTCATCGCGGCGTCTCGCTCAACGTCGACCTGCTGGTGACCGAAGGCGACGGCCTCTCCGACAGCCGCATGGACTGGGGCGATGCCAAGAACTGGGCCGGCCAGACGTCCGAGCGTCGCAAGGCGCTCACCTTGCGGGCGCTGTTCGCCGAGGAACTGGGCGCCGTGATCCAGGTTCGCAGCGCCGACCGCGACCCGGTGATGCGGGTCCTGCGCGAGGCCGGCCTCAGCAAGCACAGCCACGTCATCGGCAAGCCCAACGAGCGCGGGGTGGTCGAGGTCTGGCGCGATACGAAGGCCGTCTTCAGCGCGCCGCTGCGCGACCTGCACCAGGCCTGGGACGAGGTCAGCTGGCGTATCGCCCGGCTGCGCGACCACCCGGCCTGCGCCGACGCCGAGCACGCGGCCGCCGGGGCGGTCGACGACACCGGCCTGCACCTGCACCTGACTTTCGATCCGGCCGAGAACGTCGCCGCGCCCTTCCTGAAGCTCGCGCGGCCCAAGGTGGCGATCCTGCGCGAGCAGGGCGTCAATTCGCACCTCGAGATGGCCTATGCGATGGACCTGGCCGGCTTCGAGCCCTACGACGTGCACATGAGCGACCTGCAGTCGGGGCGCGCGCGGCTCGACATGTTCCGCGGCTTCGTGGCCTGCGGCGGCTTCAGCTACGGCGACACGCTCGGCGCCGGCGAGGGCTGGGCCCGCTCCGTGCTGTTCAACGCCAGGCTGGCGGATCAGTTCGCGGCCTTCTTCGCGCATCCGCAGAGCTTCGCGCTGGGCGTGTGCAACGGCTGCCAGATGCTGGCCGCGCTGTCGCCGATCATCCCGGGCGCGCGGGCCTGGCCCAAGTTCACGCGCAACCGCAGCGAGCAGTTTGAGGCGCGCCTGAGCCAGGTCGAGGTGCTCGATTCGCCGTCGATCTTCTTCACCGGCATGGCCGGCAGCCGCCTGCCGATCGCGGTGGCGCATGGCGAGGGCTATGCCGACTTCTCGCAACGCGGCGATGCGAAGTCCGTGCAGCGCGCCATGCGCTTCGTCGACCATGCGGGACGCGCGACCGAGGCCTATCCCGCCAACCCCAACGGCAGCCCGGACGGGCTGACAGCGGTGACCACCGCCGACGGCCGCTTCACTGCGCTGATGCCGCATCCGGAGCGCGTGTTCCGCAACGCGCAGATGAGCTGGACCCGCGGCGAACTGCGCACGCACAGCCCCTGGATGCGCATGTTCGGCAACGCGCGGCGCTGGCTGGGCTGAGGAGCGGTCGATGCGCTGGCGTGCCGCCGCACAGGGCCTTCGCCCCGGCCGCCTCGGCGCGCCGCGGCGCTGAGCATGGGCACCGCGAGCAGGCGCCATGCGCGGCTCGACGCCTTGCGCGGAGTGGCCATCGTCTGGATGGCGATCTTCCACTTCTGCTTCGACCTGGCCTACTTCCGGCTGATCGACGCGAACTTCTACCGCGACCCGTTCTGGCTCCACCAGCGCACGGCGATCGTCAGCCTGTTCCTGTTTTGCGCCGGCTTCGGACAGGCACTGGCCGTGGGGCAGGGTCAGGACTGGCCCCGCTTCTGGCGGCGCTGGGCGCAGGTGGCCGGCTGTGCGCTGCTGGTCAGCGCTGGCAGCGCGCTGATGTTCCCGAGGAGCTGGATCAGCTTCGGCGTGCTGCACGGCATCGCGCTGATGCTCATCGTGTGCCGGGTCGGTGTGCGGGCGGGGGCCTGGCTGTGGCCGCTCGGGCTGGCGGCGATCCTGCTGCCGCAGATCGTCCAGCATCCCTTCTTCGACAGCCGGCTCACCAACTGGGTCGGCCTCGTCACCCGCAAGCCGATCACCGAGGACTGGGTCCCGCTGCTGCCCTGGCTGGGCGTGATGGCCTGGGGAGTGGCGGCGGGTGACTGGGCGTCACGCCGCCGGCCGCGGTGGGTCAGCGGCGCGCTCCCGCAGCCGCTGCGCCCGCTCGCGACCCTGGGTCGCTGGAGCCTCGGCTTCTACATGCTGCACCAGCCGCTGCTCATCGGCGGCCTGCTGGCGTGGCAGGCCCTGGCGCGGCTCAGTTGAACTTGTAGTCGGTCTTGGCCTTGTTGCGCAGGTCGTCGCGGAAGCTGGCGAGCTTCTGCTGCGACAGGCGCTGCTGGATCTGCGGCCTGACCTCGTCGAGCGGGGGGAACTGCGTGTCGCGCACGTCCTCGAGCTTGAGGATGTGCCAGCCGAACTGGCTCTTGACCGGGGTGTCGGTCATCGCGCCCTTGCCGAGCTTGACCATGGCCTGCGAGAACTCGGGCACGTAGCTGCCGGCCGTCGCCCAGTCGAGGTCGCCCCCCTTGGGCGCGGAGCCCGGGTCCTTGCTCGACTTCTTGGCCGCGTCCTCGAAGCTGGCCCCACCCTTGAGCTGCGTGATCAGCGCCTTGGCCTCGTCTTCCTTCTCGACCAGGATGTGGCGCACGCGGTACTCCTTGTCGCCGGCCTGGGCCTTGTACTTGTCGTACTCGGCCTTGACCTCGGCGTCGGTGATCGGGTTCTTCTTCTCGTAGTCCTTGAACAGTTCGCGGATCAGGATGCTCTGTCGAGCGATCTCCATCTGCTGCTTGTAGTCGCCGCTGGCGGTGAGACCGCGCTTCTCGGCTTCCTGCACGAAGATCTCGCGCAACACCACCTCGTCCTTGACCTGGCGGGCCGCCTCCGGCGGCAGGGCCTGGCCCTGGCTCTTGGCCTGGCTCTCGACCTGCTGGAGCAGGGCATCGGCCCGCGCCTTGGGGACCGGCTTGCCGTTGACGATGGCGATGTTCTGCGCGCCGGCCATCGACGGCGCCAGCAGCGCGACGGTCAGCGCGAAGGAGGAAAGACCGAGGGCAAGGGGAGTGGACGGCTTCATGCGTGCAACGGCGGCTGGGGTTGGAGGGCAAGGCCGAGGACGGGGAGTCGCGAGCGGATCGCGAGCCGGTCCCGGGCCTCAGGAGTCGGTGCGGGCGGCCTCGGCGGGAGTCAGCGCCGTCAGGGCCAGGGCATGGATGCCGCGAGGCAACCAGCGCTGAAGGGCATCATACACAAGGCGATGTCGGGCAACGCGGCTCAAGCCCTCGAACCGCGCGCTGACGAGGCGCACGCTGAAGTGACCACCTTCGCGCGCGCCGGCGTGACCGGCATGCAGGTGGCTGTCGTCGCCGACGGCGACCGATTGCGGCATCAGCGCCTCGCGCAAAGCGGCTTCGATCTCGGCCGCCGTCGGGGCGGCCAGCGCGGCGTCACTCATCCTCGACCTTGATGTGCCGGCTCAGATAGAGCCCCTGCAGCAGCGTGAACAGCAGCATCAGTCCGACGCCGCCGAACAGCTTGAAGTTGACCCAGGTGTCGGTCGAGTAGCTGTAGGCCACGTACAGGTTCAGCAGCCCCATGAAGGCGAAGAACGCGATCCACATGAAGTTGAGGTTGCGCCAGACGGCGGGCGGCAGCTCGAGCTGCTGGCCGATCATCAACTGCAGCAGGTTGCGCTTGAAGACCGCCTGGCTGAGCCAGAAGGCGGTCCCCATGACCCAGTACAGCACGCTGGGCTTCCACTTGATGAAGGTCTCGTTGTGGAACCAGACCGTCGCGCCGCCCAGCACCGTGACCAGCCCCAGGCTGACCCACAGCATGGTGTCGATCTTCTTGCCGCGTGCCAGCAGCCAGCCGATCTGGGCGAAGGTGGCCACGATGACGGCCAGCGTCGCCAGCAGCACCGGCGCCTCGTTCGGGCCGACGCTGCCGCCCGAGACCAGGAAGCCGAAGTGCTGGCCCGCGAACGCGGCCGCGGCGTCGGGCTGGCCTTCGGCGACCTTGAAGGCGATGAAGAACAGGACGATCGGGAACAGGTCGAACAGGAACTTCATCGAGGACGGGGACAGTGCTCGGGCAGCGACAGGGGGATTGTGCCGCCCGGAGCCGTCCGGGCAGCGCGCCGGGTTACGAGCCGTTGCGAGGCCGGAAGTCGATCGAGGCCGAGTTGATGCAGAAGCGCTCGCCGGTCGGCTCGGGGCCGTCGTCGAACACGTGGCCCAGATGGGCGCCGCAGTTCTGGCAGCGCACCTCGACGCGCACCATGCCGTGGCTGCGGTCGACCACGCGCTCGACGATGCCGGCCTTCAGCGCCTCGGAGTAGCTCGGCCAGCCGCAACCGGCGTCGAACTTGGTGGCCGAGTCGAACAGCGGCTCGCCGCAGCACACGCAGGCGTAGCGGCCGTCCTTCCAGTGGTCCCAGTACTTGCCGGTGAAGGCGCGTTCGGTGGCGGCGTGGCGGGTGACCTCGAACTGCGTGGCATCCAGTTGGGCGCGCCACTCGGCATCGGGCTTGGTGATCTTGTACGAGCTCATGATGAACAGGACACCTCCAGTTGCTGCGCCCAGTCGGGCGGAAAGTCGGCGTAGGCCGACGCTTCGACCTGTTCGTCGTAGGGGCGTTCCAGAACTTTCAGCAAACGCCGGGTCTCGGAGAAGTCGCCGCCCTGGGCCGCGCGGATGGCGTTCTCGCACAGGTGGTTGCGCAGCACGAACTTCGGATTGACGCGGTCCATGCGCTGGCGGCGGTCGGCGTCGATGCTGCCCTCGGCGGCCAGGCGATGCGCGTAGCGGCCGGCCCAGGCGTCGAAGGCGGCACGGTCGATGAAGAGGTCGCGCACCGCGCGCGGGTCGGTCGGCGACCAGGCGCCCAGGCGCCGCCAGGCGATCGTGAAGTCGGTGCGCTCCGAGGCCAGCAAGCCGAGCCAGTCGTCGATCAGCGCCCGGTCGTCGTCCTGTGCGGTCGTCAGACCGAGCTTGGCGCGCATGCGCGCCTCCATGGCGGTGGGGAACAGCGTGCGGTAGGGCTCCAGCGCCTCGAGCGCGCGTTCGCTGGTGGCCTCGGTGACCTCGCCGCCGTCGGCGATCAGCGGCAGCATCGCCTGCGCCAGTGCATGAAGGTTCCACATCGCCACATGGGGCTGGCGCGCGTAGGCGTAGCGGCCCTGGTGATCGGAGTGGTTGCAGACGTGCCCGGGGTCGAAGCCGTCGAGAAAGCCGAACGGGCCGTAGTCGATGGTCAGGCCCAGGATCGACATGTTGTCGGTGTTCATCACGCCGTGGCAGAAGCCGACGGCCTGCCAGTCGGCCAGCAGGGCGGCGGTGCGGCGGGCCACCGCCTCGAGCAGGGCCGCGTACGGGCTCGGGGCGTCTGCGCAGGCGGGGTAGTGGGCGTCGATGACGAAGTCGGCCAGCACGCGCAGCGCCGCATGCCGGTCGCCCAGGTCATGGTGCGCGAAGTGCTCGAAGTGGCCGAAGCGCACGAAGCTGGGCGCCACGCGCAGCACGATGGCGGCCGTTTCCATCGTCTCGCGGCGCACCGGCAGCGGCGAGCCGACGACCGCCAGCGCGCGCGTCGTCGGGATGCCGAGGTGGTGCATCGCCTCGGAGCACAGGAACTCGCGGATCGACGAGCGCAGCACCGCGCGGCCGTCGCCCATGCGCGAGTAAGGCGTCAGGCCGCTGCCTTTGAGCTGCAGTTCCAGCCGACCGACCGGCGAATCGATCTCGCCCAGCAGCAGCGCGCGGCCGTCGCCCAGCTGCCCGGCCCAAACGCCGAACTGGTGCCCGGAATAGACCGAGGCGAAGGGCTGCGAGCCGTCGGCCACCGAGCCGCCCGACAACACGTCGAGCGCCTCAGGAGTGTCCAGCCAGCCGGCGAGGCCCAGCTCGGCGGCCAGCGCCGCGCTGCGGGCCACCCAATGCGGCGCGGGCACCGCCTGCGGCGGCAGCGCCGTGCCAAAGCGCGGTCCGAGCGCCGCGAGGCCGCCGCCCGAGCGCCAAGCGAGGGCCTGGCTGCGCAGCGGAGGGTCGAGGGCGTTCATGCGCTGCGGATTGTCCGCCAGCGCGGTGCGTCCCCCCCGCCCTGGGGGAATCACGCTTTGACAGCGACTGCAGCCGGCTTCGATACTGCCGGCCCGCCTCCAGGAGAACCCGATGCTCGGCCTGATGCAAGACGCCCCCCTGCTGATCTCCGGACTGATCGAGTTCGCCTCGCGCCATCACCACGACACCGAGATCGTCTCGCGCCGCGTCGAAGGGGATCTGCATCGCACGAACTACGCCAAGGTCGGCGCGCGCTCCCGCCAGGTGGCCAACGCGCTGGACCGGCTGGGCCTGGCCTTCAGCGACCGCGTCGGCACGCTGGCCTGGAATGGCTACCGCCACCTGGAGCTGTACTACGGCGTCTCCGGCAGCGGGCGCGTGGTGCATACCATCAACCCACGGCTGGCGCCCGAGCAGGTGGCATGGATCGCCAACCATGCCGAGGACCAGGTGCTGTGCTTCGACATGAGCTTCCTGCCGATCATCAAGGCGGTGTGGTCGCAGTGCACGACGGTCAAGCACTGGATCGCGCTGTGCGATGCAAGCGCCCTGCCGGCCGACACCGGCATCCCCAACCTGCGCAGCTACGAGGCCTGGATTGCCGCCGAGAGCGACCAGTACGCCTGGCCGAGCTTCGACGAGCGCAGCGCCGCCGCGCTCTGCTACACCAGCGGCACGACCGGCAACCCCAAGGGCGTGCTGTACAGCCACCGCTCGACCCTGCTGCACGCCTGGGCCATCGCGCTGCCCGACTCGCTGGGCGTCTCGGCGCGCGACTGCGTGCTGCCCGTGGTGCCGATGTTCCACGTCAATGCCTGGGGCCTGCCGTATGCGGCGGCAATGACCGGCACCAAGCTGGTCTTCCCCGGCGCGGCGTTGGACGGCAAGTCGGTCTACGAGCTGATCGAGGCCGAGAAGGTCACCATGTCGGCCGGCGTGCCCACGGTGTGGCTGATGCTGCTCAACCACCTGAAGGCGAACGGCCTCAGGTTCTCGACCATGACCCGCACGGTGATCGGCGGCTCGGCCTGCCCGCCGGCGATGATCAAGAGCTTCCGCGACGACTACGACGTGACCGTGCTCCATGCCTGGGGCATGACCGAGATGTCGCCGGTCGGCACGGTGTGCAAGCTCAAGCTCAAGCACCTGGAGATGGACGCCGACGCGCAGCTCGCGGTGCTGGTCAAGCAGGGCCGCTCGGTCTGCGGTGCCGAGATGAAGATCGTCGACCCCGAAGGCCGCGAGCTGCCTTGGGACGGCACGACCAGCGGCGACCTGCTGGTCAAGGGCCCGTGGATCGTGTCCAGCTACTTCAAGGGCGAGGGCGGTGATCCGCTGGTCGACGGCTGGTTCCCGACCGGCGACGTGGCGACGATCGATGCCGACGGCTTCCTGCAGATCACCGACCGCAGCAAGGACGTGATCAAGTCCGGCGGCGAGTGGATCAGCTCCATCGACGTCGAGAACATCGCCGTGGCGCACCCGGCCGTGGCGATGGCGGCCTGCATCGCCATCGCCCACCCCAAGTGGGACGAGCGCCCGCTGCTGGTGGTGGTCAAGAAGCCCGGTGCCGAGTTGAGCCGCGAGGCGATGCTCGCGCACTTCGAGGGCAAGCTGGCCAAGTGGCAGGTGCCCGACGACGTGGTCTTCGTCGAGGCCATCCCGCTGGGTGCGACCGGCAAGATGCAGAAGAACAAGCTGCGCGATCAGTTCAAGAGCTACCGGCTGCCCACGGCATGACGCAGGCGTCGCCCCGGCGGGCGCCGGGCGACTTGTCCGGTGGGTGACATGTCGGAGTGGGGAAGTCCCGCAATCCCGTGAAGTCAGTTGCACATTACGCTAGCTGACACCGTGTTGAACACTAGGGCCGACGGCCGCAAGGAGACCAGGATGCGATTCACGAAACGGATGTTCGGTGTGGTGATCGGCGCCAGCATGGCGCTCCACGCGGGCCTGGCCTTCGCGCAGAAGGGCGAAACCGTCAAGATCGCCTGGATCGACCCGCTGTCGGGGCTGATGGCCCCGGTCGGTCAGAACCAGGTCAAGAGCTTCCAGTTCTTCGCCGAGAAGTTCAACAACGATCCCAAGCTCAACCCGGCCGGGGTCAAGTTCGAGATCATCGCGCTGGACAACAAGCTCAGCCCGACCGAAAGCCTCAACGCCTTCAAGGCCGCGCTCGACCAGGGCGTGCGCTACATCACCCAGGGCAACGGCTCCTCGGTGGCCGGTGCGCTGATCGAGGCCGTGGCCAAGCACAACGAGCGCAACCCGGGCAAGGAGGTCGTCTACCTCAACCACTCGGCGGTGGACCCCGACTTCACCAACAGCAAGTGCAACTACTGGCACTTCCGCTTCGACGCGGACACCTCGATGAAGATGGAGGCCCTGACGACCTTCATCAAGGACGCCCAGCCGGACGTCAAGAAGGTCTACCTGCTGAACCAGAACTACTCGCACGGTCACCAGGTGGCCCGCTTCGCGAAGGAGAACCTGGCGAAGAAGCGGCCCGACATCCAGATCGTCGGCGAGGACCTGCACCCGCTGGCCCAGGTGCGCGACTTCGCGCCCTACGTCGCCAAGATCAAGGCCGCCGGCGCCGACACGATCATCACCGGTAACTGGGGCTCCGACCTGGCGCTGCTGGTGAAGGCCGCCAACGAAGGCGGCTACACCGGCAAGTTCTTCACCTACTACAGCGGCGTCAGCGGCACGCCGACGGCGCTGGGCAAGAGCTACGAAGGCAAGCTGTTCCAGGCCTCGTACAACCACTACAACCTGCCGGGCCAGATGGGCAAGTGGCAGAACGAGTACAAGGCCAAGTTCAACGACGACTTCTACACCGGCTCGGTGATCCGCATCTACTCGGCGCTGACCGCCGCGATGGCCAAGGCCAAGTCGACCGACCCGGTCAAGGTGGCCGCGGCGCTGGAGGGCCTGAGCTTCAACGGCAACATGAACGGCGAGGTCGAGATGCGCAAGACCGACCACCAGCTGCAGCAGCCGCTGTACATCACCGTGTGGCAGAAGGCCGATGCCAAGTTCCCGTACAGCCCCGAGAACACCGGCATGACGCTGGCCCCGGTCAAGGAGTACCCGGCCTACGTGTCGAGCACGCCGACCAGCTGCCAGATGAAGCGGCCGGGCGCGGGCGCCTGACGACGACAGGCGGCTGCGGCCCCTGATCCAGGGCCGCGGCCGGGCGGGGCTCGATCGGCGTCACCGTATCGAGCCCCTTTTTCTTGGCGCCTTCGCCGCGCCCTCGCACCGCCGACGCTGATGGAATTCTTCACGATCTCCATGCTCAACGGCCTGAGCTACGGGCTGTTGCTGTTCATGCTGAGCTCGGGGCTGACGCTGATCTTCAGCATGATGGGCGTGCTCAACTTCGCCCATGCCAGCTTCTACATGCTGGGCGCCTACATCGCCTACACGATCGCCCAGATCGTCGGCTTCTGGCCCGGCCTGCTGCTGGCGCCGCTGCTGGTCGGCGTGCTGGGGGCGCTGTTCGAGCGGACGGCGCTGCGCAAGGTGCACAAGTTCGGGCACGTGCCCGAGCTCCTGGTGACCTTCGGCATCTCCTACGTGATCCTCGAGCTGGTGCAGCTGATCTGGGGACGCACCGCGGTCGCCTTCCCGCCGCCGGCCGCGCTGCAGGGACCGGCCTTCACGCTGATCGGCTCCGACGCCGGCCTCGGCCTGAACTGGGGCGCCGCGCCGGCCGCCGTGTGCGCCGTGGCCGGCACGGTGTGCTCGCCTTTCCCCGCCACCCGCGGCTTCATGATGCTGGTGGCGCTGTTCATGCTGGTCGCGCTGTGGCTGCTGCTGACGCGCACGCGCATCGGCCTGGTGATCCAGGCCGCGCTCACGCATCCCGAGATGGTCGAGGCCCTCGGGCACAACGTGCCGCGCGTCTTCATGCTGGTGTTCGGTGCCGGGGCGGCGCTGGCCGGCCTGGCCGGCGTGATCGGCGGCGTGACCTTCGTCACCGAGCCGGCGATGGCGGCCACAGTGGGGTCGGTCATCTTCGTGGTCGTGGTGGTCGGCGGCATGGGCTCGCTGTCGGGCGCCTTCCTGGCCTCGCTGATCATCGGCGTGGTGCAGACCTTCGCGATCGCGGTGGACTACTCGCTCGGCAGCCTGTTCCAGCAGCTCGGCATCGCGCTCAGCCCGGCGGCCGCCAACAACTCGGTGCTGCGGCTGACGATCTCGCAGATCGCGCCGATCCTGCCCTACCTGTTCCTGGTGCTGATCCTGATCTTCCGGCCCAAGGGCCTGC
>CAZTTC010000011.1:0-38237 GCA_964616015.1 uncultured Methylibium sp.
CGTACCAGCGCTCGCCGAAGAAGATGTGCCCGCTCATCTCGCCGGCCAGCGGCGCGCCGCTTTCCTTGAGCTTGGCCTTGATCAGCGAATGGCCGGTGCGCCACATCACCGGCTCGCCGCCGGCCTCGCGGATGGCGGCGACGAGGCGCTGGCTGCACTTGACGTCGAAGATGATGGGCGCGCCCGGATGCCGCGCCAGGATGTCGCGCGCGAACAGCATCAGCTGCCGGTCGGGGAAGATGTTGTGGCCGTCGGCGGTGACGACGCCCAGGCGGTCGCCGTCGCCGTCGAAGGCCAGGCCCAGCTCGGCGCCGCTCGCCTTCACGGTGCGGATCAGGTCGGCCAGGTTCTCGGGCTTGGACGGGTCGGGGTGGTGGTTGGGAAAGTCGCCGTCGACCTCGGAGTAGAGCTCGATCACCTCGCAGCCCAGCGCACGCAGGATGCCGGGAGCCGACGCGCCGGGGATGCCGTTGCCCGAGTCAACGACGATCTTCATCGGACGCGCGAGCTTGCAGTCACCGGTGATGCGGTGCGCGTACTCGGGCCCGATGTTCATCATGGCCGAACGGCCGACCGACTGCTGGTAGTCCTCGGCCTCAATGCGGCGGCGCAGGCCCTGGATGTCCTCGCCGTGGATCGCGCGGCCGGCCAACACCATCTTGAAGCCGTTGTAGTCCTTGGGGTTGTGGCTGCCGGTCACCTGGATGCCACTGCGGCAGCCGTGCGCGCCGCGCGTCGCCGCCACGTAGTACAGCATCGGCGTCGTCACCGCGCCGAGATCGACCACGTCGAGCCCGGTCGAGCGCAGCCCGCGCACCAAGGCCCCCACCAGCGCCGGCCCGGACCGCCGGCCGTCGCGCCCGACCGCGACCGCCTTCTCGCCCAGATGGCGCGCCTCGGTCCCGAAGGCCCGGCCCAGGTGCTCGGCGAAGCGCTCGTCGATCGTCTGGCCGACGATGCCCCGGATGTCGTAGGCCTTGAAGATCGAAGCGGCGACTTGCATGCGCGGTCCTTGGTTGCGAACCGGCGGATTGTAGGTAGGCCGTGCACCGCAGCCGTCACGGCCGGGTCACGGCCGGGTCATGGGCGATCCACAGAATCGCATCCCGTCGCCCCACCCGAAAGACCGCCGATGAAGTGCCACACCCTCCTCGCCGCCCTGCTGGTGCTGAGCGCCGGCACCGCCGGCGCCCAGAGCGTCGTCATCAGCCAGGTCTACGGAGGCGGCGGCAACAGCGGGGCACCCTTCACCAACGACTTCGTCGAGGTGTTCAACCGGAGCGCCGCACCGGTCGATCTGGCCGGATGGTCGTTGCAGTACGCCTCGGCCACCGGCACCGGCCAGTTCGCGGCCAACCCGGTGGTCGCGCTGGGAGGCAGGCTGCAGCCGGGACGCTACCTGCTGGTCGCGCTCGGCGGCGGCGCCATCGGCATGGCGCTGCCCGCACCCGACTTCAGCGGCAGCACCTTGCTGGCGGCCGGCGCCGGCAAGCTGGCGCTGGTGAGCAGCGGCGCCGGGCTCGCGTGCAACGGGGGCTCGGCGCCGTGCACAGCGGCTGACACGGCCCGCATCGTCGACCTCGTCGGCTACGGCAACGCCAATTTCTTCGAAGGCAGCGCGGCGGCACCCACCCTGTCCAACACGCTCGCGGCGCTGCGCGCCGGGGGCGGCTGCACGGACGGCAACGACAACGCCGCGGACTTCACTGCGGCGGCGCCGTCGCCGCGCAACGCGGCCTCACCCGCCACTGTCTGCGGTGCGCCGGTCAACGCCCCGATCGTCGCGAGCTGCCCGGCCATCACGCTGGTGGCCGGCAACGCAGCCAGCGGCACGGTCGGTGCAAGCGACGCCGACGGCATCGTCGGCAGCCTGGCCTTCGCCGGCAGCGCACCCCTGGGCATCACCATCGCCGACTTCCTGCCGGCCACCGGCATCGGCGGCGGCGCCGGCGCGCGGATCGAGGTGGCGGCGACGCTGCCCCCGGGCAGCTACCCCGTCGAGCTGCGCTGGGGCAACAACCAGGGGCAGATGACGAACTGCACGCTCGTCGTCAACGCCTCGGCCCTGACGCGCATCGGCACGATCCAGGGCCGCGGCGCGACCAGCCCGCTGGTCAGCGGCAGCGTCACGACCGAGGGCGTGGTCACGCACGTCACCAACAACGGCTACTTCCTGCAGGACCCGGTCGGCGACGGCGATCCGCTGACCTCGGACGGGCTCTTCGTCTTCAACGGCAACGGCGCCAAGCCGGCCGTCGGTCAGCACCTGCGCCTGACGGGCACGGTCGCCGAATTCAACACCGGCGCCGCCACCAACCCGGTCACCGCCGCCAACCCCCTGACGCAGCTGACCCGCCCGAGCGGCGTCACCGTGCTCGCCGAAGGCCAGGCCGTTGCACCGGTGAGCCTGACGCTGCCAGTGGCCGACCTCGCCGTGTTCGAGCGCCACGAAGGCATGCTGGTGACGATCGCCGGTCCGCTGGCGGTGTCGCAGAACTTCTTCCTCGGCCGCTACGGACAGCTGACCGTCGCTGACGGCGCGCGCCTGGAGATCCCGACCAACCGCTTCCGGCCCGGCGCGCAGGCGCAGCAGCTCGCCGCCGACAACGCGCGCCGCAGCCTGCTGCTGGACGACGGCAGCAGCCTGCAGAACCCCAGCCCCATCCCCTACATCGGCGCCGACAACACCGTGCGCGCAGGCGACACCATCGCGTCGCTGACCGGCGTGCTGGACTACGGCCTCGCCACCAACTCCACCGCCGGCATCGCCAGCTACCGGCTGCAGGCCACCGTCGCGCCAGGCATCGTGCGCGCCAACGCGCGCACGCTGGCGCCCGACGCGGTCGGTGGCAACCTCAAGGTCGCGAGCTTCAACGTCCTCAACTTCTTCACCACCTTCACCGACGGCACGACCGCCGATGGCCAGGTCGGGCAGGGCTGCCGGCTCGGCGACGAGGTCGCCGCGGCCAACTGCCGCGGGGCCAACAACCTCGCCGAGTTCCTGCGCCAGCGCGCCAAGATCGTCGAGGCCATGGCCGCGATCGATGCCGACGTGCTGGGGCTGATCGAGATCCAGAACAACGGCAGCACGGCCGCGCAGAACCTGGTCGATGCCCTGAACGCGCGCGTCGGCGCCGGCGTGTACGCCGTCCTCCCCGACGCGAGCACGGGGACCGGCACCGATGCCATCAAGACCGCGATGATCTACAAGTCGGCGCGGCTGCAAGCGGTCGGCGGTGCGCTCAGCGACATCGACCCGGTCCACAACCGGCCGCCGCTCGCCCAGACCTTCGCGGCCGCCAACGGCGAGCGCTTCACGCTGGTCGTCAACCACTTCAAGTCCAAGGGCTGCGACGGCGCGGCCGGCGCGGATCTCGACAACGGCGACCTGCAGGGCTGCTTCAACGCCACCCGCGTGGCCCAGGCGCAGGCGCTGCGCCGCTTCGTCGAGGTGCTGAAGATCGTCGCCGACAGCGAGGACCTGCTGCTCATCGGCGATCTCAACGCCTACGCCCAGGAGGACCCGATCGCGGACCTGATCGCCAACGGATTCGTCGACCAGATCGGCCGCCGCGGCGGACTGGGCTACTCCTATGTCTTCGACGGTGCCGCCGGGCGCCTCGACCATGTCCTGGCCACGACCGCGCTGAGCACGCGCGTCACCGGCGTGACCGAGTGGCACATCAATGCCGACGAGCCCTCGGTCATCGACTACAACACCGAGTTCAAGCCCCAGGACCTGTACCTCCCGACACCCTGGCGCTCCTCGGACCACGACCCGGTGGTCGTAGGGCTGCAACTCGTCAAGACCATCGACGGCACGAAGCGGCGCGATCGCCTCGTCGGATCGGTGGGCGACGATGTGATCGACGGCGGCCGCGCCTCCGACCTGATCAGCGGCAACGGCGGGCGTGATGTCTTCGTCTACGGCCCGCAGCGCCGCGGCGTCGACCTGATCACCGACTTCGTCCCCGGCGACGACCGGCTGGACCTGCGGGCGCTGTTCGACGGCCGCGTGCTGCCCGGCAGCGATCCGGTCGCCGGCGGCTACCTGCGATTCGTGCCGACGGCCTTCGGCGTGATCGTGCAGGTCGACGTCAACGGCCCGCAGCGACCCAAGCGCTGGCACAACGTCGTGCTGCTACTGGGCGTCAAGGCCTCGGCGCTGCTGCCCGCCCGCGACCTCCTGCCGCACTGAGGGCCAGAAGCACAGGTCCGAAAACGGCGAGTGGCGGCGTGCCGGGGGCCTAACATGCCCGCATGGACCTCGCCACCCCACGCCTCACCGCGCCGATCGACGAGGACGCGGCCTACCTGGCCTGGTGCACCCACGACGCGCGCTTCGACGGGCGCCTGTTCGTCGGTGTCACCTCGACCGGCATCTACTGCCGGCCCGTGTGCCGCGTGCGCATGCCGCGGCGCGCGAACATGCGCTTCTTCGGCAATGCGGCGAGCGCGGAACGCGAGGGCTTTCGCCCCTGCCTGCGCTGCCGGCCCGAGCTGGCGCCGGGGCTGGCGCTGGTCGACTCCTCGCAGGTGCTGGCCCAGCACGCCGCGCACCTGATCCAGGAGGCCGTGCACGCCGGCCGCAGCGTCGGCCTGCCCGAGATCGCGGCACGCCTGGGCATCACCGACCGCCACCTGCGCCGCATCTTCCTGGCCGCCCACGGCGTCACACCGATCGATCACCTGACGACGCAGCGCCTGCTGCTCGCCAAGCAGCTGCTGACCGACACCGCGCAGCCGGTCACCCAGGTGGCGCATGCCAGCGGCTACGACAGCCTGCGGCGCTTCAACGCCGCCTTCCTGCAGCGCTACCGCCTCAGCCCCCGCGCGCTGCGGCGCGCCGGCCGCCACGGCCCCGCCGGCGGCCCACCGGACCTGATCCGGCTGCGCCTGGGCTGGCGCCCACCCTACGACATCGACGGCGTGCTGCGCTACTTCGCGCAGCGCCAGATCGGCGGGCTCGAGGTGGCCGACACGACCGGCCTGCGCCGCACGCTGGCGCTGCCGCTGGGCGGCCGCCTGCACCGCGGCTGGTTCGCGGTGCGCTTCGACGCGCAGCGCCACGAGCTGGAAGCCGCGATCTCACCCGGGCTCGCCCCCGCGCTGGGCGGTGTGCTGCAGGCCCTGCGCCAGGCCTTCGATCTCGACGCCGATCCCGAACGCATCGACCCCGTGCTGGCGCGGCTGCCGGTGGCGCCGCGGCCCGGCGTCCGGCTGCCCAGCGGCTTCGGCGGCTTCGAGATCGCGGTGCGGGTGATTCTCGGCCAGCAGGTCACGGTGAAGGCGGCGCGCACGCTGGCGCAGCGCGTGGTCGATCGCTTCGGCGAGGCGATCGACACGCCCTTCGCCGACCTCGCGCGGCTGTTCCCGACGGCCGAAGCCCTGGCCACCGCGCCGGCCGAGGCCATCGGCACGCTGGGCATCGTGCGCCAGCGCGTCGGCGCGATCCAGGCGCTGGCCCGCGCGGTGGAAGACGGCACTTTGGCCCTGCACCGCGGCGCGCCGCTCGAGTCGACGCTGGACGCGCTGCGTGCGCTGCCCGGCGTCGGCGAGTGGACGGCCCAGGTGATCGCGATGCGCGCCCTGGCCTGGCCCGATGCCTGGCCGGCCACCGACATCGCCCTGTATCACGCGCTCGGCTCTCGCGACGCCGCGCACCTCACCCGACTCGCCGAGGCCTGGCGGCCCTGGCGCGCCTATGCCGTGATGCGGCTGTGGCAGGAACTGGAGATCCCGACATGAACACCACCCGCTGGTGCGCGCAGACGCGCGCCGACACCCCGCTGGGCCCGATCACCGTCGCCGCCACCGAGCGCGGCCTCGCGGGTCTGTGGTTCGACGGCCAGAAGCACCACCCCGGTGAGATCGACACGCCGGAGGACCCGTCCCAGCGCTGGATCGCGCAGGCGCTCGAGGAACTCGCGGCCTACTGGCGCGGCGGCGAGGGCCGCTTCACGACACCGGTCGACCTCGACGGCAGCGCCTTCCAGCGCAGCGTGTGGGACGCGCTGCGCGGCATCGAGGCCGGACGCACGACCAGCTACAGCGCCCTGGCCGGTTCGCTGGGCCGGGCCTCGGCCGTGCGCGCGGTCGCGGCCGCCGTCGGCCGCAACCCGCTGTCGGTCATCGTGCCCTGCCACCGCGTGCTGGGCGCCGACGGCTCGCTGACCGGCTATGCCGGCGGCATCGAGCGCAAGGCCGCGCTGCTGAAGCTGGAAGCTGCGCTGCTGCGATGAAGTCGCGCGACCTCGGCGAGCTGCTCGCACTGGCCGCGCTGTGGGGCGCGTCCTTCCTGTTCATGCGGCTGGGTGCCGGCGAGTTCGGCCCGGTCGCGCTGGCCGGCCTGCGCGTGGTCGGGGCCTCGCTCTTCCTGCTGCCGCTGCTGGTCGCGCGCGGCCAGCTGGCGGCGCTGCGATCGCACGGGCGGGCCCTCTTCGCCGTGGGCATCGCCAACTCGGCCCTGCCCTTCCTGGCCTACAGCTACGCGGCGCTGAGCATCACCGCCGGGCTGTCGTCGATCTTCAACGCCAGCACACCGCTGTGGGGCGCGCTGATCGCCTGGCTGTGGTTGAGGGACAAGCCGACGCCCTGGCGCATGCTGGGCCTGGCGATCGGCTTCGCCGGCGTGCTGTGGCTGGCCTGGGACAAGGCCAGCTTCAAACCGGGTGCGGACGGCCTGTCCTCGGGCTGGGCCGTCGTCGCCTGCCTCGCGGCCACGCTGCTTTATGGCTGGTCGGCCAACTTCGCCAAGCGCCACCTGGCCGGGGTGCCGCCGCTGGCGGTCGCCACCGGCAGCCAGCTGTCGGCCGCCGTCGCGCTGCTGCCGGCCATGGGCTGGTGGTGGCCGGCGCAGACGCCGTCGGCGACGGCCTGGGTCGCGGTCGCGCTGCTCGCGGTCGCCTGCACCGGCGTGGCCTACGTGCTGTACTTCCGGCTCATCGCGCAGGTCGGGCCGGCCAACGCGATCTCGGTGACCTTCCTGATCCCGGTGTTCGCCGTGCTGTGGGGCTGGGCCTTCCTCGGCGAGGGCCTGACGCTGGCGATGGTGCTGGGCTGCGCGGTGATCCTGCTCGGCACCGCGCTGGCGACCGGCCTGGTGCGGCCGGTCTGGCCGGCGGCTGCGCGCCGCTGAGGGCTGTTGACGCCATCGAAGGGCAGGCGTGTCCTCAGAAAGCGCTGTCAGGCCCTAAGTCAGCCGACCGCCGTCGCGCCATACCTGCGTGCCCGCGTGGCCAGCGAGCAGGCCGTCGATGTCCTCCAGCGATCCGATCGCGGCCCGGCGGCCGGTCGCCAGGACGAAGCGCGAGGCCGCCTCGACCTTCGGGCCCATCGAACCCGCCGGGAAGGCGTGGCCGGCCAGCGCCTGGGGCGTCACGCGCCCCAGGGGTCGCTGCGTGGGCCGTCCCCAGTCCAGGAAGACCGCGGCCACGTCGGTGGCGATCACCAGGCAGTCCGCGCCGAGCTCGCGTGCCAGCAGCCCGCTGCACAGGTCCTTGTCGATCACCGCCTCGACGCCCAGCAGGTGGCGGCCGTCGGGACCGCGCGCCACCGGGATGCCGCCGCCGCCCGCGGCGATGACCAGCGCGCCGCGTTCGAGCAGCCAGCGGATCGGATCGAGCCCGAGCACGCGCAGCGGCAGCGGTGACGCCACCACGCGCCGCAGGCCGGCCCCGTCGGGCGCGAGCGTCCAGTGCCGCGCCGCGGCGATCTGGCGGGCCTCGTCGTGTGCGTACACCGGCCCGATCGGCTTGGTGGGGTGCTCGAACGCCGGGTCGTGCCGATCGACCTCGACGCGCGTCAGCAGCGTGGTCACGGTGCGCGAGGCCGGCAGCAGGTTGGCCAGCTCCTGCTCGAGCAGGTAGCCGATCATGCCGTCGGTCTGCGCGCCCAGCACGTCGAGCGGGTAGGTCGTGATGGCGCCATCGGCCGCCGATTGCAAGGCCAGCAGGCCCACCTGCGGGCCGTTGCCGTGCGTCAGCACCAGCTCATGGTCCCGGGCGACGCGGGCCAGCGGTGCGGCGGCGCGGCGGATGTTGTCCAGCTGGTTGTCGGCCGTCAGCGCCTGGCCGCGGCGCAGCAGCGCATTGCCGCCGAGCGCGACCACCACCTTCATGCCAGCGTCGCCACCAGCACGGCCTTGATCGTGTGCAGGCGGTTCTCGGCCTGCGTGAAGACGATCGAGGCGTCGGACTCGAAGACCTCGTCCGTCACCTCGATCTCGGCCAGGCCGTAGCGTTCGTGCACCTGCCGGCCGACCTCGGTGTCGAGGTTGTGGTACGCGGGCAGGCAGTGCATGAAGCGCGTGCGCGGCTTGCCCGTGGCCCGCATCAGCGCCTGGTTGACCTGGTAGGGCAGCAGCTCGTCGATGCGCTGCCTCCACACCTCGTCCGGCTCGCCCATCGAGACCCAGACGTCGGTGTACAGGAAATCCGCACCGGCCACCGCCTTGCGCGGGTCGGGCTCGACGACGATGCGGGCCCCGGTGGTGCGTGCGAGTTCACGCATCTGCGCCAGCAGCTCGGCCGGCGGCTGCAGGCCCGGCGGCGCGGCGATGCGCACGTCCATGCCCATCTGCGTGCCGCCGATCAGCAGCGAGCAGCCCATGTTGAAGCGCGCATCGCCCAGGTAGCAGAACGACAGCTCGTGCAGCGGCTTCTCGCCGAACTCCTGCATCGTCAGCAGATCGGCCAGCACCTGCGTCGGGTGGGCCTCGTCGGTGAGCCCGTTCCACACCGGCACGCTGGAGGAGCGCGCGATCTCCTCGACCACGCTCTGATGGAAGCCGCGGTACTCGATGCCGTCGTACATCCGGCCCAGCACGCGCGCCGTGTCGCGCAGCGACTCCTTGTGACCCAGCTGCGAGCTCACCGGGTCGATGTAGGTCACGTGCCCGCCCTGGTCGTGCACGGCCACCTCGAAGGCGCAGCGCGTGCGCGTCGAGGCCTTCTCGAAGACCAGTGCGATGTTCTTGCCGCGCAGGCGCTGGTGCTCGTTGCCGACGTACTTCGACTGCTTCAGCTCGGCCGCGAGGTCGAGCAGGAAGCGGATCGCCCGGGGCGGGAAGTCCTTCAGGTCCAGCAGGCTGCGGTTGCGCAGGTTGAAGCTCATGGTGTCGCTCCCTCGTCCGGTGGGTGGGGCGGCCGGTCCCCCGAGGGGACGCGGGCCGGCTTGGGGGCGGCGCGGCGCTCGGCCCGCAGCGTGCTCATGGCGGATCGCGCTCGATCGGGCACGACATGCAGTGGCTGCCGCCACGGCCGCGCCCGAGCTCACCGCTGGGGATGGTGATGACCTCGACGCCGGCCTTGCGCAGCAGTGTGTTGGTGTAGGTGTTGCGGTTGTAGGCCATCACCACGCCGGGCGCGAGCGCCAGCAGGTTGTTGCCGTCGTCCCACTGCTCGCGTTCGGCCTCGTAGGCATCGCCCCCGGTCACCACCGTGCGCAGGCGCGGCAGGCCCAGCGCCTCGGCCACCACCGCCACGAGCGGCGCGCTCTCGGTGCGCACGTCGAGGCTGCCCTCGCGCTCGCCGGGCCGCAGGCTGTGCACGCGGATCGCGTCGACCGTCTCGGGAAAGCAGGTGACCAGGTCGACGTCGCAGAAGGTCAAGACGGTGTCCAGGTGCATGGCCCCGCGCGACTTGGGGATCTGCGCGGCCAGCACGCGGCTGGCCGCACCGCGCGCGAACAGGGCGCGCGCCAGCTGGCTCACCGCCTGGGGGGAGCTGCGCTCGCCCATGCCCACCAGCACGACGCCCTGGCCGAGCGGCATGACGTCGCCGCCCTCGAGCGAGGCCAGCCCGTGGTCGCGATCGGGGTCCCCCCACCAGACCGCGGGCCCACCGCCGAACATCGGATGGAAGCGATAGACCGCCGCGGTCAGCAGCGTCTCCTGCCGGCGCGCCGGCCAGAACATCGGGCACAGCACCACGCCCTCGCCGATCCAGCAGCTGCTGTCGCGCGTGAACAGCGTGTTGGGCAGCGGCGGCAGCAGCAGGTCCGCCGCGCCGGCGCAGCGCGCGAGCAGGCCGTCGGGCTCGAAGGGAAGGTCGGCGCGCGCGAGACCGCCGATCAGCAGTTCGGCCAGCCGGGCCGGCGACAGGCTCTCCAGCCACGGGCGCAACGACGCGGCGGCCTCGGCATCGACGAAGTCGGGGCCGAGCTTGCGGTCGAGCAGCCAGTCCCGCGCCACCGGATCGCCGAGCGTCGCGGCCAGCAACTCGTGCAGTTCCAGCACCTCGACGCCGCGGTCGACCATCGCGCTGGTGAAGGCGTCGTGGTCGTTGCGGGCCTGCGCGACCCACAGCACGTCGTCGAACAGAAGTTCGTGGCAGTTGGCGGGCGTCAGGCGCTTGTGCGCCAGGCCCGGGCGGCACACCAGGAGCTTGCGCAGCCGCCCGACCTCGGAGTGCACGCCCCGGCTCATGTCGATGTCCCGGCGTTCACAGGCCGAGGCGGCCGGCGCTCAGCAGGTAGCCGGCCACCAGCGCCAGCAGCAGCACGGCCGCGAGGATCACGAGGTCGACCCCGGTGAAGGCGCGCTGCGCGCGCTGGCGCCGGCCCACGAGGTAGAACGCGGCGCCGGGTGCGTAGAGCAAGGCGCTGAGCAGCAGGTACTTCGGCCCGGCGGCGTACAGCAACCACAGGCAGTAGACGGTGGCGAGCGCCGCGATCGGCAGGTCGGCGGGATGCCGCGTGTTCGCGGCGCCCTCCCCGCGCGACGCCACCGACACCCCGTAGGCCGCGCTGAACAGGTAGGGCAGGAGGATCATCGCGGTCGACAGCGAGATCAGCGCCAGGTAAGAAGCCTTGGACCACAGCGTGAGCAGCAGGAAGACCTGCACCATGCCGTTGGTCAGCCACAGTGCGTTGGCCGGCACCTTCTGCGCGTTCTGGCGCGCCAGCCAGGCCGGCATCGCGCCGCCGCCGGCCGGGGTGAACAGCGACTCGGCGGCCAGCAGCGTCCAGGCCAGGAAGCCGCCGCCGACCGACACGATGAGCCCGATGTAGATCAGCACCGCGCCCCAGGTGCCCACGGCCTTCTCGAGCACGCCGGCCATCGACGGGTTCTTCAACGCCGCCAGGTCGGCCTGGGTGGCGATGCCCAGCGAGAGCAGCGACACCGCCATCATCAGCAGCAGGCAGGCCAGGAAGCCGATCACCGTGGCGCGGCCCACGTCCTCGCGCCGCCGGGCGCGCGCCGAGTAGACGCTCGCGCCTTCGATGCCGATGAACACCCACACGGTCACCAGCATCGTGCTCTTGACCTGGTCGATCAGCGGGCCGAGCGCGGCGCTGCCCCAGAAGTCGAGGCGGAACGTGCCCGGCTGGAAGGCCACCGCGACGAGCGCGATGAACAACAGCAGCGGCACGATCTTGGCCGCTGTGACCACCGCATTGAGCACCGCCGCGCCGCGGATGCCGCGCAGCACCAGCCCGTGGACCATCCAGACCACCGCCGAGGCGCCGACGACGGCCGCCGGCGTGTTGCCTTCGCCGAACACCGGGAAGAAGTAGCCCAGCGCGCCGAAGGCTGCCACCAGGTAGCCGACGTTGCCGATCCAAGCACTGACCCAGTAGCCCCAGGCCGAGTTGAAGCCGACATAGTCGCCGGACAGGGCCTGCGCGTAGGCGTAGACGCCATTGTCCAGCGCGGGCTTGCGCACCGACAGCATCTGGTAGACGCGCGCCAGCGCCAGCATGCCGACACCGGTGATGGTCCAGCCGATGAGGATGGCGCCGGCGCCGGCGCCGGCCGCCATGTTCTGCGGCAGGCCGAAGATGCCGCTGCCGATGATCGAACCCGCGACCAGCGCAACCAGCAGGCCGAGGCCGAGAGCTGACGGTGAACCGGCCTCGGCGCGGGCCACCTGCGGGATGGGGATCGTCAGTGTCTGCGAGGGGTTCATGCTGCGACTCTCCGTTGGTTGCGCGGCCCGGCCGTCGATCGAGGCCCGGCCGCGGCGACGCCAGCATGAGCCGCCCGGTGCACGTCGGCCTTGATCTGGCGCAAGCGCGACGCCGCCGACGCGGCGCGGCGGCGCACACCCGGCCGGCCCACGCGCTTGGCGGTACGCTCGCGCACAAGCTCAAAGGGAAACGCCATGACCCGCGCCCGCTGGCACGTCGAACGCCACCGCACCGAACACGTCGGCTGGCTGCGCGCGGCCGTGCTCGGCGCCAACGACGGCATCGTCTCGACGGCCAGCCTGGTGGTCGGTGTCGCGGCCGCCCAGGCCAGCCCCGACACCGTGCTGCTGACCGGCATCGCCGGCCTCGTCGCGGGCGCGATGTCGATGGCCGCCGGCGAGTACGTCTCGGTCCATTCGCAGGCCGACACCGAGGCCGCCGACCTGGCGCGCGAGCGTGCCGAGCTGAAGGCCGATCCAGCGGCCGAACGGCGCGAGCTGGCGGCCATCTACGTGGCCCGCGGGCTCGACGCGACCCTGGCCGACCAGGTGGCCGCGCAGCTGATGTCGCACGATGCGCTGGGCGCTCACGCGCGCGACGAACTCGGACTGAGCGAAACCACCGCGGCGCGCCCGCTGCAGGCCGCCATGGCCTCGGCCGGCAGCTTCGCCGTGGGTGCGGCCCTGCCACTGGCGGTGACGGCGTGGGGGCCGCCAGGCACGCTCATTGGCTGGGTCTCGGCGACCTCGCTGATGTTCCTGGCCCTGCTGGGCGCGGTGGCCGCGCGCGTCGGCGGCGCCCGCCCCGGGGTCGGCGCACTGCGGGTCGCCTTCTGGGGCGCGCTGGCGATGGCGATCACCGCCGGCGCCGGGTTGATGTTCGGCGCGACGGCCTGAGCCGATCACCGGCCCTTAGCCGAGGTTGTCGGCCGCGAAGCCCCAGTCGAGGAGCTTGTCGAGCACCGCCCGCACATGCTCGGGACGGCGGTTCTCGTGGTCCAGGTAGTAGGCGTGCTCCCAGACGTCGATGGCCAGCAGCGGCCGCAGGCCACGCGTCACCGGGACGTCGGCATTGGCCGTCGTGATCACCTTGAGCTTGCCGCGTTCCATCACGAGCCAGGCCCAGCCACTGCCGAAGTGCTTGATGGCGGCGTCGGCCAGCATCGCGGTGCAGGCCTCGACGCTCTCGAACGAGGCTTCGATCAGCGGCCGGATCGACAGCGGCGGCGTGCCGCCGCCGTCGGGGCGCAGGCTCTTCCAGTAGAAGTCGTGGTTCCAGGCCTGCGCCGCGTTGTTGAACACCGGCACCTCGTCGGCCAGGCCGGCGGTGGCGGTGATGATGTCCTCGAGGCTCATGGCGGCATACGGCGTGCCGGCGATCAGCTTGTTCAGGGTGTCGACGTAGCCGCGATGGTGCTTGCCGTGATGCAGGCTCAGGGTGCGCGTCGAGATGACGGGCGCCAGCGCGTCCTCGGCATAGGGCAGCGGCGACAGTTCGTGCGGATGCTGGCGGGTCGTGGGTCGGGCGCTCATCGTGGGTCCTTTCGATCCGGGAGGGTGGAAGCCGGCCGCCGCCTGGGCGGCGCCGGACGGCGGCGGCTCAGGCGCTGCGTCCGAGCATCGCGGTGCGCGTCAGGTGCAGTTCGAGCATCAAGGCGCGCCAGCGCCTCACCGCGCTCAGGTTGGTCAAGGTCACGGCGACGCCGTCGCCGAAGCGCCTGGCCGCGTGACGGAAGACGTCCTCGCGGCCGCCGATCGCGTGGACGTGACTCGACTCGACGGCGGCGCCGCCGTCGACGACCGCGCGATAGCCGTCGAACAGCTTGGTGTCCGCGCCCAGCAGTTCGAGCAAGCTGCGCCCGCGCAAGGCCCCTTCGTCCTGACCCAGCAGCCGGGCGGCCGCGGCGCTGGCGAACTCCCAGACGAAGTCCACGACGCGACCGTCCTCGCTGACGGGCAGCAGCGTCATGAAGCCGGGAGTCGCGGACTGCTGTGCCGCCAGGAGATGCGACGCGAAGGTCTTGGAGACGCTCACTTCAGGCACCGGCACACGCGGGCGAACCACCACGCCGCAGCGGCGTCGGGCAAGCAGTTCGGGCCGTTCGATGTCGGATATCAAGGCGAACGCTCCAGGGAGAAAGACACGAGTCGGTGAAGACTAGATCTCGCGCGAGCGCCAGTCTGTGGGTCAGGCCACACAAGCGGACAGAAAGTGACGCCCAGCGACCTTCGGATCGCCAGGCGGCGCCTTGTCCTACAGCGGTCGGTGCGGTGTCTGACAGACGCAGACCCCCGGCACTGCCTAGCATCGACCCACGGGTTGCCTGCGACGCACCAGACCGTCAACAGGCGGCGCGTCGGCCCTCACCTTTCCGCTCGGCCTGGCTGCCGCGCGGGCGGAGTTCTCGATGCACACCGAAGCCCTGGTTGCCCCGTCGTGGAGCACGGCCTCGTTCGGCGACGCAGCCGACACCTCGCCGATGGAGATGTCGGCGCTGGCCGATCACCTCGACGCGTGTCGCGACTCCCGGGGCTTGCTCTTCACGCTGACGTCTCTGGGCGAAAGCGCGAGCGCCTTCCTCGCGCCGCGCATCGTCAGCCTGCTGATCATGGCCGTGCTGCTGGCGGCCGCAGGCTCGCTGGCACTCTAGGCGGATGTCAGTCGCGTCGCTGCGGCGCCTGATCCCGGCATCGACACCGGCGCTGCGCGAGCTGCTGGACGGCGAGCGCGGCATCCCCGAAGCACCGATACGCTCCGAGATCTTCGGGCGGCAGCGGTTCGCGCAGCACGGTCGCAGCCTGGGCGAGATCCACCGCGCGGCCCGCGCCGGCCCGCGCTCGACCACCTTCTTCCCGCGTCTCGACAGCAACATCCGCGTGCTGCGCGAGGCCCATGCCTACATCGGTGCGCAAGCCAGCACCGGCTACGACGTCAGCCCCGCGGCCGAATGGCTGCTCGACAACTTCCACCTCATCGAGGCGCAGTTCGAGGAGATCCACGCCGGCCTGCCGCGGCGCTACTTCCGCGAGCTGCCCGCGCTGCTGGACGAGCCGCTGGCCGGCCTGCCGCGCGTCTACGGCGTCGTCTGGGCCTTTGTCGCCCACACCGACGGCGCGTTCGACGAGGAGCTGCTGGCGCACTTCCTCGCCGCCTACCAGGAGACGCGCGAACTGCGACTCAGCGAGATGTGGGCCCTGCCCACGACCCTGCGCGTGGTGCTGATGGAGAACCTGCGCCGCCTGGCCGAGCGGGTCGCGATCAACAAGGCGGCGCGCGAGGTCGCCAACCTGTGCTGCGACCGCCTCGAGACCTGCACGGTGCATGCGCTGCGGCAGCTGCTCGGCCTGCTCGAGCAGCGCGGCGCGGGCCGGGTCTTCCTCGCGCAGATGGCGCAGCGGCTGCAGGCACCGGGCGCGGTGTCGCTGCACGGCGAGACGCAGCGCCTGCGCGAGTGGCTGCGCGACGCGATGCCCGACCTGGCGACCTTCCAGACGCAGAAAAGCATCGACCAGACGGCCGACAACCTCAGCGTCGGCAACGCGGTCACGTCGCTGCGCGCGATCGGCGACGCCGACTGGCCCGACATCGTGGCCCGCACCAGTGCGCTGATGCGGCTGATGCTCACCTCGCCAGTCTTCGAGGCCGAGCATGCCGCCACGCGCGACCAGACGCTGCACGCCATCGAGCGGCTGGCACGGCGCTGCGGCCGCAGCGAGCTGGCGGTGGCGCAGACGCTGCTGGACCAGATGCACGCCGCCGAGGACCGCGAGCACCGCAGCACGGTGGCCAGCCACTGGCTGCAGGGCGCCGGCCGGCCGGCGCTGCTGCGCGCGCTGGACCTGCACGACCACGCGGTGCTGCGCTGGCAGGCGGCGGCCCGGCGCGCCAGCGTGCCGGCCTACCTGGGCGCGCTGCTGCTGGGCAGCGTCGCTCTGGTGGCGTGGCTGCTGCTCCACGGCGACGCCGGCGCATCGCCCGGGCTGGTGGCACTGGCCGCGGCGCTGATGCTCTTCCCGGCCTCGGAGGCAGTGGTCGCGATCGTCAACCGCCTGATCAGCGAGTCGGCCCGGCCCGATCACCTGCCGCGCCTGAGCCTCGCGGCCGGCATCCCGGCCGAGCATCGCGTGATGGTCGTGATTCCGGGCATGCTCACCAGCGAGGCAGCGATCCGCGAGCTGGCGCATCGCCTGCAGCTGCATCACGTGGCCAATCCGGAGCGCCATGCGCAGTTCGCGCTGCTGTCGGACTTTGGCGATGCCGACACCGCCCAGGCCGCATCCGACGAGCTGCTGCTGCAGAGCGCGGTGCGGCAGATCGGCGCGCTCAACGCGCAGCACGCGCCGTTGCCGCCCGAGGCCGGTGGCGGCGCCGCGGCGCCCCGCTTCATCGTGCTGCACCGGTCGCGTCGCTTCAGCGAGACCGAGCAGCGCTGGATCGGCTGGGAGCGCAAGCGCGGCAAGCTCGAGCAACTGATCGCCGCCCTGGCCACCGGCTCGACCGGGGCCTTCCTCGACCTGGGCGAGGCTTCGCGCATCGCGCCGGGCACGCGCCACGTCTTGACGCTCGACAGCGACACGCAGCTGCCGCCCGGGCGGCTGCGCGAACTGGTGGGCGTGGCCGCGCACCCGCACAACCAGCCGCGGCTCGACGCCGAGCGACACCGCGTGGTCGCCGGCTACGGCATCCTGCAGCCGCGTCTCGTGACGCCGCTGCCGGCCCCCGAGGAGCTGACGCTGTACCACTGGCTGTTCGCCGGGCAGTGCGGCATCGACCCCTACAGCGCCGCGACCTCCGAGGTCTACCAGGACCTGGTCGGCGAAGGCAGCTACACCGGCAAGGGCCTGCTGAACGTGGAGGCGATGCATGCGGTGCTGTCCGGCCGCCTGCCCGAAGGCCTGGTGCTGAGCCACGACCTGCTGGAGGGATCGATCGCGCGCTGCGCCGCGGTGACCGACGTCACGCTGATCGAGGACGCACCCTTCCATGCCGACGTCGCCGGCTGGCGCGTGCACCGCTGGATGCGCGGCGACTGGCAGCTGCTGCCCTTCCTGCTGCGGCCCGGCCGCTACCGGCTGCGCGCCATCAACCGCTGGAAGATGTTCGACAACCTGCGGCGCTCGCTGGTCGCGCCGACGTCGCTGGCGCTGCTGCTGCTCACGCTCGCCGGCGGGGTCGTCGCGCCCTGGGCCGTGCTGGCCTTGACGCTGGTGGCGTTCTCGGCCGGCCCGCTGATGGGCTCGGTGGCCGCGCTGCTGCCGCGTCGCGCCGCGCTGGCGCCGCGCCACTTCTACCGCCAGGCCGGCATCGACCTGGCACGCGCGCTGTGGGGTGGGCTGTGGCACGTCGCCCAGCTGCTGCAGCAGGCCTTGATGGCCGGCGACGCCATCGTGCGTGCGCTCTACCGGATGCTTGTCAGCCGCCGCGGCCTGCTGCAATGGACCACGGCCGCCGCCACGCAGGCCGCGGCCAAGACCGATCTCGGCTCGATCGCGCGTGCCCACTGGCCCGAGCCAGTCGTGGCGCTGGCGCTGCTGGCGGCCCTGCTGGCGACGGGCACTCCGCACGCCGCGCTGGCGTCGGTGCTGTGCCTGTCGTGGGCGGCCTCGCCGCTGTGGACCTGGTGGGCGAGCCGGCGGCGCCCGACGCCCCACGAGGCCGAACTGCCGGCGGCCGACCAGGCCTACCTCGAAGGCATCGCACGCGACACCTGGCGGCTGTTCGAGCGCTGCATCGGCCCCGACGACCACCACCTGCCGCCCGACAACCTCCAGGTCACGCCGCACGACATGGTGGCGCACCGCACCTCGCCGACCAACATGGGCCTGTACCTGCTGAGCGTGGCCTGCGCGCGGCAGTTCGGCTGGATCGGCACGCAGGAGCTCATCGCGCGCCTGGAGGCGACGCTGGCGACGATGGACGGGCTGGAACGCCACCGCGGCCACCTGCTGAACTGGTACGACACGCAGACCGGCGCGGCGCTGCTGCCGAAGTACGTGTCGACCGTCGACAGCGGCAACCTCAGCGGACACCTGCTGGCGGTCGCGGCGGCATGCCGCGAGCTGGCGCGCGACCCCCTCGATCCGACCGCGGCACGGCGGGCCGTCGCGGTGTCGACGCAGCGCCTCGCGCCCCTCCTCGATCGACCCGAAGCACGGTCCTCGCTGGCCTCGGCCCGCGTGACGAGGCAGCTGCTGGCGATGCCCGATGCGCTGGCGGAATGCGGGGCCCACGCGGACCGCTTCGGCCTGCTGCTGCGCCAGGCCGAGCCGGAGCTCGCGATGCTGACGCCGCCGCCGCGTGACCCGGGAGCCCGCGCGTCGCCGACCCCCCACGAGCAACTGGCCTGGGGCCTGGCCGACCACCTGGCCACGCTGCGATCCGCCTGGCTCGACCTGGGCGGCGACGGCGCCTTCGGCGAAGCCGCGGCGCGCGAGCGCCTGCTCGCGCTGGCCGGCCGGCTGGAGCACCAGGCCTGGCAGACCGACTTCGGCTTCCTGTACGACCGCCAGCGCCATCTCTTGCGCATCGGCTACCGGGTCGCCGAGCAGCAGCTCGATGCGGGCTTCTACGACCTGCTGGCGTCCGAGTCGCGCCTGACCAGCCTGCTGGCGATCGCCAAGGGCGATGCCCCGGTGCGTCACTGGGGCGCGCTCGGCCGTCCCTTCTACGCCAGCGGCGCGGACGCGGGCCTGCGCTCGTGGTCGGGCTCGATGTTCGAGTACCTGATGCCGACGCTGATGCTGGACGAGCCGCCGGGCAGCGTGCTGCGCGAGGCCTGCCACGCCGCCGTCGCCGAGCAGATCGCCTACGCCCGCGCGCAGCGCACGCCCTGGGGCATCTCGGAGTCGGCCTATGCCGGCAGCGACCACACGCTGGCCTACCAGTACGCGCCGCAGGGCGTGCCACGGCTCGCGCTGCGCCGCACGCCGCCGGACGAGCTGGTGATCGCGCCGTATGCGACGGCGCTCGCCGCGCAGGTGTCGCCGCACCAGGCGGCCGTCAACTTCGCCGCGCTCGAGGCGCTGGCCGCGCGCGGACGCTACGGCTTCATCGAGGCGCTCGACTTCACGCCCTCGCGCCAGCCGGGGGCCGAGCGGCACACGCCGGTCGACACCTTCATGGCGCACCACCAGGGCATGAGCATCGTGGCCCTGGCCAACGTGCTGCGCGGCGGCGTCGTGCGACGCTGGGGCATGGCGCATCCGCGCGTCGAGGCGATGACTTCGCTGCTGCACGAGCGCGCGCCGCGCGAGGTCGCCGTGCTGCGGGCCCCGCCCGCGCCGCTGCCAGCGCCGTCGCAGCAGGGGCGCACGCCGGGACTGCGGCGCGAGGTGCTGCCGGGATCGACGGCGATCGAGCCGACGCAGCTGCTATCGAACGGTCGCTACGGCGTGACGCTGCGTCCCAACGGCGCCGGCTGGAGCCGCTGGGGCCAGATCGGGATCACGCGCTGGCGCGACGACGCGCTGCGCGATGCCCACGGCAGCTTCTTCTACCTGCGCTGGGACCGCCAGCCGCAGGCGGTGTCGATCACCCAGCATCCGGCACCGGACCTCGCCGCGCACTATCAGAGCATCTTCCACGCCGACCGCGTCTGCTTCGACGCATCCTGGCCGGACCTGCAGGCCCACGTCACGGTCTGGGTCAGCCCCGAGGACGACATCGAGTTCCGCCAGGTGGAGCTGCGCAACCTGAGCGACCGGCCGCTGGACATCGAGCTGCTGTCGGCCTTCGACGTCACGCTGGCCGAGCCGCGCGCCGACGAGGCCCACCCGGCGTTCTCCAACCTCTTCGTGCGCGCGGCGTGGCAGCCGCTGCAGCAGGCCCTGCTGTTCGAGCGCAAGCCACGCCTGCCCGACGAGCCGGGGCTGCAGGTCGCCCACTTCATCACCGACATCGATGGGCAGACGGTCGGGGTCCGCGTGCAGACCGACCGGCAACACTGGCTGGGGCGCAACCGCGACGCCAGCCAGCCTCTGGCCGCGTTCGATCCCGTTCCCGCGGCACCGCCCGGGCCGGATCCGGACGAGCCAGGCGCGGCCGCTGACGAGATCGCGCTGAACACCGGCCTCGACCCGGTCTGCGCGCTGGCCGTGCAGTTGCGCATCGCGCCGCGCGGCAAGGCCCGCCTGACCTTGGCCACCGCCGCATCGGACAGCGGCACCACCCTGCGCGCGATGATCGACAAGTACCGGCAGCCCAGCCACGTCCGGCGCGCCTCGCTGATGTCGGCCACGCTGACCGGCATCCGACTGCGCGCGCTGCAGCTGAGCGCCGACCAGCTGGCCGCCACGCAGATGCTGACGACCGCGCTGGTGATGAGTCTGACGCGGCCCCGCGTGGCAGCATGGCCCGGACCGGACGCGCCGGCCGAGGTCTGCGACCGGCGCCTGCTGTGGCGCTTCGGCATCTCGGGCGACCGTCCGCTGCTCCTCGTGTCGGCCGGCGTGAGCCAGGGGCTGGGCCTGCTGCGCTCGCTGGCCCAGGCGTTGCGCCTGTGGTCCTGGGCCGGCGTGGCCTGCGACCTGGTGGTGGTGAATGCCGAGCCGGCTTCGTACCAGATGGCGTTGCATCGGGAACTGCAGGCGCTGCGCGAGCGCCACGGCAGCGATGCGGCAGCCCCGGGCGCGACCGCCTGCACCGCCCTGCACGTGCTGCGCGCCGACGAGCTGACGCACGACGAGCTGAGCACGCTGCAGGCGCTGGCGCGCGTCTCGCTGCAGGCCGACGGCCGGCCCCTGCTGCACCACGTGCAGGCCTGGGTCGCGCGACACGAGGAGGCCTTCGACGAGCGGCATGCCACGTCGACCTCGGCGATCGCGCTGGTCGCCGGTGCGGCAGGCGCCGTGCCGGCGCCGGTCGGCGAGTTCGCCCTGCCCTCGGGCGAGTTCCGCTTCGACGTCGACGCGACGCAGCGCACGGCGCGGCCGTGGATCAACGTGCTGGCCAACGCCGGCTTCGGTGCCCAGCTGTCGGAGGCGGGCGGCGGCTACACGTGGGCCGTGAACAGCCGCCTGAACCAGCTCACCGCTTGGTCCAACGACCCGGTGGCCGATCCGCCGTCTGAGTGCTTCCTGCTGCAGGACTGCCGGACCTCGCAGGTGTGGAGCCTCGCACCGTCCGCCTGGGGCGACGGCCGCGCCGGCTACCGGATCGCGCACGGCCAGGGCTACAGCCTGATCGCCCACCGCCGCGGCGAACTCGACGTGACGGCGAGCTGGTGCGTCGACCCGAAGCAGGCCGTCAAGCAGGTGCGCGTGCGCCTCGTCAATCGCGGGCACAAGCCGCTGAGCCTGCGCGTGGTGGGCATCGCCGAATGGATGATGGGCGCCCAGCGGTCCGACCGTGCCAGCGTCGACACCGCCGTGTACCTGCAGCGCGTCGGCGGCGCGGGCGATGCCGGCGCGGCGATCGGCGGCGCGCGGCTCACCACCTTGCTGGCCACCCAGCGCGAGCGCTCCGCCGGCTTCGGCGACGGCACCGCCTTCCTGGCACTCGTCGGTCCGGCCGAAGCAGATGACGACGAGGACTGGACCTGCGACCGGCGCGAGTGCTTCGATGCCCGTGGCCGGCTCGTGCTGCCCGATCACTTCGGGCAGCGCAGCGGACGCGGGCTCGACCCCTGCGCGGCGCTGTCGACCCGCCTGGTGCTGCAGGCCGGCGAGAGTGCCGAGCGGGTCTTCCTGCTCGGCCACGCCGAGAACCCCGACGCGGCGCGCCGGCTGGCGGCCGCGGCCGCCGCGCTGCCGGCGACGCAGCGCCTGGACGAGGTGCGCCGGCACTGGGACGCCCTGCTGCAGGCCACCACCGTCCGCACGCCCGACCCGCTGTTCGACGCGATGGTCAACCGCTGGCTGCTGTACCAGACGGTGTCCTGCCGGCTGTGGGCCAAGGCGGGCTTCTACCAGGCCGGCGGCGCGACCGGCTTTCGCGACCAGTTGCAGGACGCGATGGCGCTGGCCTGGGCCGCGCCCGGCATGCTGCGCGAGCAGATCGCGCTGAGCGCGTCGCGGCAGTTCCCCGACGGCGACGTGCAGCACTGGTGGCATGCCCCCAGCGGCATCGGCGTGCGCACGCGCATCTCGGACGACCTGCTGTGGCTGCCGCACGCCTGCGTGCACTACCTGCAGACCACCGGCGACAGCGCGCTGCTGGACCTGCGCGTGCCCTTCCTCGAGAGCGAGGCCCTCGCCGACGGGGCCGAGGACGCGTACTTCGTGCCCGCCATCGGCGATCACGCGGTCCCGGTCTACGAGCATGCCGCCCGGGCGATCGACCACAGCCTGCGCGTCGGCGTGCACGGACTGCCGCTGATGGGCAGCGGCGACTGGAACGACGGCATGAACCGCGTCGGCCACGAAGGACGCGGCGAGTCGGTCTGGCTGGCCTGGTTCCTGTGCCGCCTGGTGAAGGACTTCGCACCGCTGGCCCGGCTGCGCGGCGACCTGGCGCGCGCGCAGCGCTGGGAGGCCGCCGCCCAGGGCTGGACCGACGCCCTGGACCACGCGGCCTGGGACGGGGCCTGGTTCAAGCGCGCCTACTTCGACGACGGCCAGGCGCTGGGCTCGCACGTCAACGCCGAGGCGCGCATCGACTCGATCGCCCAGGCCTGGGCCGTGCTGTCCGGCGTGGCGCCGCCGGACCGCCAACGCGCCGCGCTGGCGGCGCTGGACGAGCACCTGGTGGACCCGCAGGCCGGCCTGATCCGGCTGCTGCACCCGCCGCTGGCGCATGCGCAACCGAGCGCCGGCTACATCCAGGCCTACCCGCCCGGCGTGCGCGAGAACGGCGGGCAGTACTCGCACGCCGGCGTGTGGGCGCTGATGGCGCAGACCGAACTCGCGGCGCGGCGCGGCCGGCCCGGCGAAGGCGGCGACCTGGCCTACCGCTACTTCACCTACCTGAGCCCGGCGCACCGGAGCCGGCACCCGACGCGCGGCGCCGCCTACGGCATCGAGCCCTACGTGATGGCCGGCGACGTGTACTCGCAGCCGCCCTACGTGGGCCGCGGCGGGTGGAGCTGGTACACGGGCGCCGCCGCTTGGATGCACCGCGCCGCGATCGAGTCGATGTTCGGCCTGCAGCTGGGCCCGCAGACACTGAGCCTGCGGCCTTGCCTGCCGACGCACTGGCCGCAGGCCGAGCTGACGCTGCGACGCGAAGGGCGCACGATGCACTTCGTGCTGGTCCGCGGCCCGGCGCACGCCGCACTCGCTGCCGCCGCGTCGCCGGACGCGCGATTGCTGCACCCCGGGCAGGGTCTCGCCTGGCCCGATCTACCGGCGGACAGCTGCTTCGCGATCCCGCTGCCAGAGGAGCCCGCTGGGTACGCCACCGCACCGACCGGCGGCGGCGAGCCGCCTAGAGTACATCGACTCGATCCTGGTGCGTCGCCGTGCCGGTGAACGCCCTCCAACCAGGAACGCCCATGAAAACGCCCGACAAGCCCTCCAACGTCAAGCAGCTTCCCGGTGCTGACGCCTCGCGCATGGTGCTGGACCCGGTGGCCCTCGACGCCGCGAAGCGCAACCTCGACCGAGGCGCCGTCACACCGCACGCGGGACCGTGGCGCACAGAGATCGTCAAGCTGCTCAACGACTCGCTGGCGACCGAGCTGGTCTGCGTGCTGCGCTACAAGCGCCACCACTTCACCGCGCACGGCCTGGCCTCGCCGAAGATCGCCGAGGAGTTCCTGGTCCATGCCAACGAGGAGTCGGCGCATGCGGACCGGCTGGCACGACGCATCGTGCAGCTCGGCGGCGAGCCGGACTTCTCGCCGGACTCGCTGACGAAACGCAGCCACGCCGCCTACGACGATGCTTCGGACCTGCGGGCGATGATCAAGGCCGACCTGATCGCCGAGCGCGTCGCCGTCGAGGCCTACAGCCAGATCATCTCGCTGATCGGTGACAAGGACCCCACGACCCGCCGGCTGCGCGAGGACATCCTCGGCGACGAGGAGCAGCACGCGGACGAACTGAAGGACTGGCTGGCCGACTGAACCAGCACACGCCCCCAAGGTGGCGGGGCCGATCGCCACCCGCGCCGATCTGGCGCCGATCGACTCTCAAAGGAAGCATCTCATGAACATCCGCACCCCCCTCGCCGGCGCCCTGGCCTCCCTCGTCCTGATCGCGGCCAGCGGCTGCGCCGTCACGCGCGGCCAGGAGTCCGTCGGTGCCTACGTCGACGACGCCGCCATCACCACCGCGGTCAAGAGCCGCTTCGTCGAGAACAAGAGCGTCGACGCCTCGTCCATCAGCGTCGAGACGATGAAGGGCACCGTGATGCTCTCGGGCTTCGCCAAGAACTCGACCGAGAAGGCCACCGCCGAAGACCTCGCCCGCAAGGTCAAGGGCGTGCTGGCGGTGAACAACGAGATTGCCGTTCGACCCTGAGTTCGGGCCGCGCCGTCGCGCTCGGCGCGACGGCGACGCGATGGACTCAACGCGACCGTGCGGACTTGCGATGCGCGCGCCGGCGCCATTCGGCATAGCGCTGCATCAGCGGCTGGGCAGTGATGCCGTGCACGACGATCGATGCAGCGACCGTCCACAGCGTCAATGAGACCAGCGTGTCGGCGATGCGTCCGTCGACGCCGTGCCTCAGGGCCAGCAGCAGGTAGAACACCGAGCCGATGCCGCGGATGCCGAACCAACCGATCAGCATGCGCTGCGGCGCGGTCGTCAGGCCTTCGCCGACGACCGATGCCACCACCGAGAGCGGCCGCAGCACGACGAGAACCAGCGGCACGAACCACCAGACGGCATCGAGCGGCTTGGCATAGGACAGCATCGCCCCCACCAGCAGCACCAGCGCGAGTTCGGCGAAACGCTCGAGCTGCTCGTTGAAGTCACGGACCGATCCCCGCATCGTCGCGCTCGCGTGATGCGGGTGCGTCGCCAGCGTCTCGTAGGAGTGGGCCTCGGCCGGCGACGCCACTGCGCCGAGCGGCTGAGTGCCCGCCAGCGGCCGCTCGCGCACGCGGCGCAAGGCCAGTCCCGCCGCGAACACGGCCAGGAAGCCCGAGGCATGGCTGAGCTGCGCGGCCCCGCAGGCCATGCCCAGCAGGCCCAGGCCCAGGAAGCCGTCCAGCCCGACGGCTTCGTCGTGGCGGCTGCGCAGATGGACGACCAGCTTGCCGATCACCGCGCCGAACAGCGCGCCGATGGCGAGCCCGCCCGCCACCGACCAGGCGAGATCGACAGCCCACCATCGCGCCATTGACGGGCCGAGTTCGTGCAGCCCCAGCAAGCCGATACCCAGCATCACGAACGGGAAGGCTGCTCCGTCGTTCAGGCCACCCTCGGCGGCCAGGCTGAAACCCAGACGGTCGGGTTGGGGACCGGACTCGGCGGGGATGTCGGACGCCAGCACCGGGTCGGTCGGCGCGAGCACTGCACCGAGCAGCACGGCCGCCCCGAGCGGCAGCCCGAGCAGCCAGACACCGACGGCGGCAATCATTGCCACCATGATCGCCATCGACACGAAGGCGAGTCGCAGGGGCAGCCGCCATCGACGATCGCGCAGCGGCACGCCGAGTTGCAAGCCGACGACGAACAGCGAGATGAGCAGCGCCAGTTCGGCCAGGCGCTCGAGCAGTCCCGCGTTCGCGTAGGGATCCGGACGCAGCACGTTCATCGCATCCGGGCCGAGCAGCCAGCCCAGCGCGAGGTAGACCATGGCACTGCTGATCGGCAGGCGGCCCAGCAGTGTGCCGGCCAGCACCATCGTGACGAGCAGCACGCCGACGAAGAGGGACCACTGTGCCAATGACATGGCGTGCTCAGGCCGCAGGTGTCGGGCCGGCACGGCAGGACGGCGACGCCATCGCGCAGTCCGTCCCGGTGCCGTCGATGCTCATCGCGCCGATGATTGGCGCCGGCACGTCGCGCGTCTGTTCCCTGGCGCACATCGAGGTGCGTCGGCGATCCTCAGGCCGAGGCCGCCTCCGCGCGCCGCACCTGGGCCGCCAGCGCCAGCAGGGCGCCGACGACGATGCCTGCCACCGCCAGCACCGCGCCGGCCGACAGCATGGCGAGCCCTGTCACGCCCTGGCCCACCGAGCAGCCGGCGGCCGTCACGCCGCCGATGCCCATCAGCAGGCCGCCGAGCAGGTGGTCGCGCAGCTCGCGCGGGCCGGAGAAGGACTCGAGGCGGAACTCGCCGCGCAGTCGTGCCGACACGAAGCTGCCCGCCAGCACGCCCGCGGTCAGCATCACGCCGAAGGTGGCGGTCGCGTTCTTGTCGGACCAGAAGGTCAGCAGGTCCAGCGCGTGCGCGACCGGCGCCGTGAAGCTCAGCGCCTCGGGGCGACGCGACTGGGTGCCGAGCCAGGCCGGCTCGAGCGTCTCGGGGTGGTCGGGCAGGTAGCCCACGAAGCCGGTCAGCCACCAGGCCAGCGGCACCAGCAGCCCGATCACGACACTGGCCACCCATTGCGTCGGCTCCAGGTCGCCGCGGCGCCGCCACAGCCACGCTAGGGCGCCCGCCAGGACGACCAGCAGCAGCACGCCGCGCCAGGCCGCGGCCGATCCCGGCAGCCAGGCGGTCAGCAGCGAGCCCAGGTCCTGCGGCATCGGCAACTGCACGCCCCAGGCGTCGACGCTGCGCACGCGCGCCTCGGCGAACACGCCGCGCAGGGTCATCTGCGCCGCGATCGCCGCGACCAGCAGCGTGACGATCGCCTTCAGGTTGCCCGCGCCCGCCTTCACCAGGCTGCGCTGCGGGCAGCCGGCCGCCAGCACCATCCCGTAGCCGAACACCAGGCCGCCGAGCAGGTAGGACGCCCACAGGAAGCGATCGCTCCAGGCCAGCGTGCGCGGGGCCTCGAAGACCTGCAGCGCGACCAGCGCCTGCGTGCCCGCGGCGGCGACCACGACCACCAGCAACCACGACAGCATCCGGCCCTGGCCGCCGAAGAGGTACCAGTCCGCGATGGCGCCGCGCACGCAGAAGCGCGAGGCCTGCCCCGCCGCGCCGAGCACCAGCCCCAGCGCCAGGGCGCCCCAGACCACGGCCTGGGTGGCGGCTTGCGGAGCGAGCGGGAAGTCCATGGGCGGCGGCGGTCGGATCGGGCCGACATTCTGCCCGCGCAGCGGTGCAAACCCGCATAGCCGCATATTTGCATGCGCTTATATTTGTTGTCGCTGATCTACATGCCACCCCTGCCGTGCCGCCCCCCTCCCCCCTCGCCGGTCGCCTGCTGAAGGCCCCCGAGAACTTCCTCGACCGCGACGGCGTCCGCGCGGTGTTCCGCGAAGGCCGGGCCGGCCGGCGCGACTTCATCCGCACCGCCTTCGCCGCCGCGGTCGCCGCCGGCAGCGCACCGCTCGCCGCGGCCCGGGCCAACCCCGTGGCCGGCGACGGCGACCCCAACATCCTGGCGCTGCCCGAGCACAGTCGCGGGCTCGGCAGGCCGGTGGCGAGCGACGGCTACGGCAAGCCCTCGAAGTACGAGGCCAACGTGCAGCGCCGGCAGAGCCCGGGGCTGACGCAGACGACCCAGGCCTCGGTGTCGTTCGCGCCGCTTCAGAGCCTGTTCGGCATCGTCACGCCCAGCGGTCTGCACTTCGAGCGCCACCACCAGGGCTGGTGGGACGTCGACCCGTCGAAGCACCGGCTGATGGTCAACGGCTCGGACGAGGCGATGCTCAAGCGCCCCATGGTCTTCACGCTCGACGAGCTGATGCGGCTGCCCGCGGTGTCGCGCTTCCACTTCATCGAGTGCGGCGCCAACACCGGCATGGAATGGGGCAACGTCGCGGTGCCGACCTGCCAGTACAGCCACGGCATGATCTCGTGCAGCGAGTTCACCGGCGTGCCGCTGAAGATCCTGCTCGACCTCTGCGGGGCCGACTGGAAGCGCGGCAGGTTCGTGCTGGCCGAGGGTGCCGACGGCTCGTCGATGACGCGCACCATCCCGCGCTCGCTGATCGACAGCGGCGAGGTGATCGTCGCCTACGGCCAGAACGGCGAGATGCTGCGGCCCGAGAACGGCTACCCGCTGCGCCTGGTCGTGCCCGGCGTGCAGGGCGTGAGCTGGGTCAAGTACCTGCGTCGCATCGAACTCGGCGACCAGCCCTACGCCACCAAGGACGAAGTGCTGCACTACGTCGACCTGATGCCCGGCGGCCTGCATCGCCAGTACACCTCGCTGCAGGAAGTGAAGAGCGTCGTCACCACGCCCTCGGGCGGTCAGGTGCTGCTGGACAAGGGCTACTACAACGTCTCGGGCCTGGCGTGGTCCGGCCGCGGCAAGGTCCGGCGCGTCGACGTGTCGGTGGATGGCGGGCGCCACTGGCGCATGGCGCGGCTCGAGCAGCCGGTGATGTCCAAGTGCCTGACCCGCTTCAACATCGACTGGACCTGGGACGGCCAACCGACGCTGGTGCAGAGCCGCGCGACCGACGAGACCGGCCACGTGCAGCCGACCTATGCGCAGTTGCGCGCCGTGCGCGGCTCGCGTTCGATCTATCACAACAACGCGATCCAGACCTGGCTGGTCCAGGAGAGCGGAGAAGTCAAGAATGTCCAGCTGGCGTGAGTCCCTGCTGGCCGCCGGCGCGCTGCTGCTGGGCGGCGCGGCGCTGGCGCAGTCCGCTGCATGGCCCGGCATCGGCCGCCCCGCCACGCCGAAGGAGATCGCCGCGTGGGACATCGACGTGCGGCCGGACTTCAGGGGCCTGCCGGCGGGGTCGGGCTCGGTGGCCACCGGCCAGGTCGTGTGGGAGGCCCAGTGCGCGTCCTGCCACGGCGTGTTCGGCGAGTCGGGCGAGGTCTTCAATCCCGTGGTCGGCGGCACGACCCCGGCCGACCTGGCGCGCGGCCGCGTCGCGCGGCTCACCGACCCCGGTTATCCCGGTCGCACGACGCTGATGAAGGCGTCCCAGGTCTCGACGCTGTGGGACTACATCAACCGCGCGATGCCGTGGACCGCCCCCAAGTCGCTGAGCGTCGAGGAGGTCTATGCGGTCACCGCCTACGTCCTGCACCTCGGCGGCGTGCTGCCCGACGACTTCGTGCTGAGCGACCGCAACATCGCCGACGTGCAGCAGCGGCTGCCCAACCGCGACGGCATGATGCAGCGCCACGCGCTGTGGCCGGGCCGCGAGTTCGGCGGCAGCACGCGGCCCGACGTGCAGGGCTCGTCCTGCATGCGCGACTGCGGCGGCGAACCGAAGCTCGCGTCCTACCTGCCCGAGTTCGCACGCGATGCGCACGGCAACCTGGCCGACCAGAACCGCGAGGTCGGCGCGCAGCGCGGTGCCGACACGCGCCGCACCGTCGCGGGCAAGCCCGCCGTGGCAGCGGCAGCCACAGCGGCAACTGCAGCGGCACCCGCAGCCAGTCCGGGCGCCGCGGCCCTGGCGCACAAGCTCGGCTGCAGCGCCTGTCACGGCATCGACAGCCGGATCGTCGGCCCGTCGTTCCGCGAGATCGCGGCCCGGCACGCCGGGCGCGGCGACGCCGTGGGCTATCTCGCCGGCCGCATCCGCTCCGGCGGCAGCGGCGCGTGGGGGCCGATCCCGATGCCGCCGCAATCCGCGCCCGAGATCGACGTGCGAGCGATCGCCGACTGGCTGGCACGCGGCGCAGGCCCCTGAGTGCGCCGCTAGGGATGGCACCGAGACCCGACGACCCACGAGTCATTAGCATCGAGTGATGAAGGAGACCCTGATGAACACCCGTCGAGACATGCTCCAGCGCAGCGCGAGCGTCGCCGCGCTGATGATGGCGGCCGGCCTGCTGCCGACCGTCGCCCGCGCCCAGGCCGCCGGCTACAACGCCGCGGCCTTCGAGACCAAGACCATGGCCGACCTGATGAAGGCGCTGGGCGCGTCGGCTCCGGTCGAGAGCAAGGACGTCACGATCACCGGCCCGGACATCGCCGAGAACGGCGCCGTCGTGCCGCTGGGCGCCGCGACCACGCTGCCGGGCGTGAAGCGCCTCGCGCTGCTGGTCGAGAAGAACCCCAGCATCATGACCTCGATCTTCGAGCTCACCGACGCAGTCGAGCCCTCGATCACGACGCGCGTGAAGATGGGCCAGTCGTCCAATGTCTTCGCGGTGGCGATGATGAACGACGGCCGCGTGCTGTATGCGCAGAAGGAAGTGAAGGTGACTCTCGGCGGCTGCGGCGGTTGAGCCGCACGCCCGACCCTGCTTCCACCGACACACCGCAACGACACCAGGAGATCCCCATGGCAGACCCGATGCGCATCCGAGCCCAGGTGGCCGGCCCCAACGCCACCGTCCGCGTGCTGATGGCCCACGAGATGGAGACCGGCCAGCGCAAGGACTCGTCCGGCAAGACCATCCCGGCCTGGCACATCCAGCAGGTCAGCGCGAAGCACAACGACAAGACCGTGATGACGGCCCAATGGGGCCCGGCCGTCGCGAAGAACCCCTTCCTGCAGTTCACGATCAAGGGCGCGAAGGCCGGCGACAAGGTCTCGATCACCTGGGTCGACAACAAGGGCGACACGCGCACCGACGAAGCGACCGTGTCCTGATCGCCCGCCGCATCCACCACGGAGACAAGTCCTCATGAGACACGCAAGGATCGCCGGCGCGACGCTGGCCGCGGTGGCGCTGGCAGCCGCCGGCGCCGCCTGGTCGCAGGCCAAGAGCACGGCCGACGGCATCGCCGAATACCGCAAGATGCTCGAGGACGGCAATCCGGCCGATCTCTTCGAGGCCAAGGGCGAGGGCCTGTGGAAGCAGAAGCGCGGCCCGAAGAACGCCTCGCTCGAGCAGTGCGACCTGGGCAAGGGGCCCGGTGTCGTCAAGGGCGCCTGGGTCGAGCTGCCGCGCTGGTTCGGCGACACGCAGCGCGTGCAGGACCTGGAGTCGCGGCTGCTCACCTGCATGGCCACGCTGCAGGGCCTGGACGCCGCCGAGATCGCGAAGACGCCCTTCGGCCGCGGCGAGCAGGCCAACATGGAGGCGCTGGCTGCCTACGTGTCGGCGGCCTCGCGTGGCCTGAAGATGAACCTGCCGCAGTCGCACCGCGAAGAGAAGGTGATGTACGAGGTCGGCAAGCGCGCCTTCTTCTACCGCGGCGGGCCGATGGACTTCTCGTGCGCGTCCTGCCACGACGGCCCCGGCAAGCGCGTGCGCCTGCAGGACCTGCCCGACCTGACGAAGAACCCGGGCGACGGCATCGGCTTCGCGGCCTGGCCGGCCTACCGTGTCTCGAGCGGCGAGATGTGGAGCATGCAGCGCCGCCTCAACGACTGCTATCGCCAGCAGCGCTTCCCCTTCCCCGGCTACGCCTCCGACGTGACGATCGCGCTCGGGGTGTACATGGGCGTCAACGCCAAGGGGGCCGAGTCGATCGCCCCCGCCATCAAGCGCTGAGAGGACCGCGATGAACCACCGCACTTCGCTCGGGGCCGCCGGCCTGGCGCTGCTGGCCGCCGGCTGCGCCGGCCTGCCGTCGTCGCAGGAGCTCGACGCCCGGGCCCTGGCCGTCATCCAGGGCTCGTTCCGCGATCAGGGCATCGCCAAGGTCGATCGCCTGAACCAGGACCTGGGCCAGCAGGCCTGCTCGTCCGACAAGCCACCGAGCGCGGAGGTCGCGACGCGCATCCAGGACGCGGCCCTCGCCAGCGTCAAGTGGCCGGCCGGCGGGCAGTACCTCGGCGACTGGAAGGAAGGCGAGAAGCTGGCGCAGAACGGCCGCGGCAGCACCTGGACCGACGCGGCGGGCAGCACCAACGGCGGCAGCTGCTACAACTGCCACCAGATCGGCAAGGCCGAGCTGTCCTTCGGCACGATCGGCCCCAGCCTCTACCACTACGGCAAGCTGCGCGGCGTGTCGGACCCGGCCAGCACCGCCAGCGCGCCGATCGTGCAGTACACCTGGGCCAAGCTGTGGAACAGCAAGGCCTACGCGGCCTGCTCGAACATGCCACGCTTCGGTCACGCCGGCCTGCTGACCGAAGACCAGATCCGCCACGTGATGGCGCTGCTGCTGGATCCGAAGTCACCGGTGAACCAGTGACGCTCGGCAAGCGCGAGTTCCTCCAGGTGCTGGGCGCGGCCGCGACGGCCGGCCTGGCACTGGGCCGTCATGCCGAGGCCGACGCGACCACGGCGGCCGCGGGCCTGTACGACCTGCCGAAGTTCGGCAACGTCTCGCTGCTGCACATGACCGACTGCCATGCGCAACTGCTGCCGGTGCGCTTTCGCGAGCCGAGCGTGAACCTCGGCGTCGGCGCGATGAACGGGCGGCTGCCTCACCTGGTCGGCGAGCGGCTGCTGAAGGCCGCGGGCGTGCGGCCGGGCACGGCGCTGGCGCATGCCTACACCCACCTCGACTTCGAGCGCGCGGCGCGCCGCTACGGCAAGGTCGGTGGCTTCGCGCACCTGGCCACGCTGGTCAAGCGCCTGAAGGCCGGTCGCCCGGGCGCGCTGCTGCTCGACGGCGGCGACACCTGGCAGGGCTCGGCCACGTCGCTGTGGACGAAGGGCCAGGACATGGTCGACGCCTGCAAGCTGCTGGGCGTGGACGCGATGACCGGCCACTGGGAGTTCACCTACGGGCAGGAGCGGGTGCAGCAGGTCGTCGACGGCGACTTCAAGGGCCGCATCGACTTCATCGCGCAGAACGTCAAGACCGCCGACTTCGGCGACCCGGTGTTCAAGGCCTACGCGCTGCGCGAGGTGAACGGCGTCAGGCTTGCGATCATCGGCCAGGCCTTCCCCTACACGCCGATCGCGAATCCGCGCTACCTCGTGGCCGACTGGAGCTTCGGCATCCAGGACGAGAACATGCAGAAGACGGTGGACGCCGCGCGCGCCGAGGGGGCGCAGGTCGTGGTCGTGCTGTCGCACAACGGCATGGACGTCGACCTCAAGATGGCTCGCCGCGTGCGCGGCATCGACGCCATCCTGGGCGGCCACACGCACGACGGCGTGCCGGTGCCCGTGGTCGTCGACAACGCCGGCGGCAAGACGCTGGTGACCAACGCCGGCTCGAACACCAAGTTCCTCGGCGTGCTGGACCTCGACGTGAAGAACGGCAGGCTGGCCGACTACCGCTACAAGCTGCTGCCGGTGTTCGCCGACCAGCTGCCGGCCGACGCCGAGATGCAGGCGCTGATCGACCGCGTCCGCGCGCCCTACCAGGAGCGGCTGGCCGAGACGCTGGCGGTGACCGACGGCCTGCTGTACCGCCGCGGCAATTTCAACGGCGCCTGGGACCAGCTGCTGTGCGACGCGCTGATGGAAGCCCAGGGCGCCGAGATCGCGTTCTCGCCCGGCTTTCGCTGGGGCACCAGCCTGCTGCCGGGCGACGCGATCACGCGCGAACTGATGATGGACCAGGTCGCGACGACCTACTCCTATGCCACCGTCACCGAGATGAGCGGCGAGACGATCAAGACCGTCCTCGAGGACGTGGCCGACAACCTCTTCAACCCCGACCCTTACTACCAGCAAGGCGGCGACATGGTGCGCGTCGGCGGACTGAGCTACGCGATCGAGCCGGCCGCATCGATGGGCCGGCGCATCCAGGACATGCGCCTCGGCGGCCAGCCGATCGACGCCGGCAAGCGCTACAAGGTCGCCGGCTGGGCGCCGGTCGCGCAGGAGGCCAGCAGCGCCGGCCATCCGATGGTGTGGGACGTGGTGGAATCCTGGCTCCGCGCCAAGGGTCGCGTCACGCCGCGTCGGCCGAACGCCCCGCGGCTGATCGGCATGGCCGGCAACCCCGGCCTGGCCTGAACCCGAGGACACTGCCATGAAGACACGCCCCTGGATCGCTGCCGCCCTGCTGACCCTCGCCGCCACGGCCTCGTGGGGGCAGGACAAGGTGGCCTATCACGTCAACGACGCCAAGGCGCAGGCGCTGGCGACGCTGCGCAACATCCGCAACCACCTCGACACGGACCCGACCGCGCAGATCTGGGTGGTGACGCACGCGAACGGCGTCGACTTCCTGATGGAAGACGCCAAGGACCCGAATGGCGGCGACTACGCGGCCACCGTGTCGGCGCTGGCCAGCCGCGGCGTCAAGTTCGAGATCTGCGAAATCACGCTGAAGAACCGCAACCTGAAGAAGGAGCAGTTCATCCAGGAAGCCGAGTTCACGCCCTCGGGCGTGGTGCGGCTGACGAAGATGCAGCTGCAGGGCCATGCCTACATCAAGCCTTGATCGCCTGGGCGGGCTGGCGCTGCTGGCCGCCCTGGCGCTGCCGGTGCAGGCCCAACCGGCCGCGGGCACGTTCACGACGCGGTCGCTGACGCCCGAGACCGCGCTCGCCGCTGCGCGCGCGGCGCTGGAGCATTGCCGCAAGGCCGGCTACCAGGTCGGCGTCGCCGTCGTGGACCGCGCCGGCCTGCCGCAGGTCTTCCTGCGCGACCGCTACGCCGGCGCGCACACGGTCCAGGTCGCGATCGACAAGGCCTGGACCGCAGCGAGCTTCCGCATCCCGACCACGGCGCTGGCCGCCGAGACCCAGGCCGGCAAGACCATGAGCGGCCTGCGCGGGCAGCCGCACGTGGTGGCCGCGGGCGGCGGCCTGGTCATCGAGTCGGCCGGCTCGCTGGTCGGCGCGATCGCGGTGTCGGGCGCGCCGGGCGGCGAAGCCGACGAGGCCTGCGCCAAGGCCGGCATCCAGGCGATCGCCGACGCGCTGGAGTTCTAGCCGCGGGTGGCGGGCATGCGCGTCCTCGGCAGGCTGCTCGCGGCGCTCGCTGCCGCCACGACGGTCGCGGTCCAGGCACAGGCGCCCGCGCTCCTGACGACGGCCACGGTCGAGATGCCGGTCGTGCCCGTCGCGCCGCGCAGCTACTTCGTGCAGGGCCAGGCGGCGCTGGGCTCGGCGGCCAACCAGAACTTCATCTCCAACGCCGGCTTCGTGATCACCGACGACTCGGTCGTCGTGATCGACGCGCTGGGCTCGCCGGCCCTGGCCGTGCAGCTGCTGCAGCGCATCGCGCGCACCACACCCAAGCGGGTGAGCCACGTGCTGGTCACCCACTACCACGCCGATCACATCTATGGCCTGCAGGTCTTCAAGGCCGCGGGGGCGAGCATCGTCGCGCAGCGGCAGGCGCAGGAGTACCTGCACTCCGACGCGGCCCGCCGGCGGCTCGAGGCCAGCCGGCAGGACCTGTTCCCGTGGATCGACGAGGCGACCCAGCTGGTGCCGGCCGACCGCTGGCTGGACGGCGACGCCGACCTGCGCGTCGGCGGCGTCGACTTCCAGCTGCGCGCGGTCGGTCCGTCGCACACGCCCGAGGACATGGTCGTCCACCTGCCGCAGGAGCGCGTGCTGTTCGCCGGCGACCTGGTCTTTCGCGGACGCATCCCCTTCGTCGGCCAGGCCGACAGCCGGCGCTGGATCGCCGCGCTGGATCGGCTGCTGGCCTTCGATGCGCGCGTGATGCTGCCCGGGCACGGCCCGGCCTCGACGCAGCCCGCCGACGACATCCGACTGACGCGCGATTACCTCGTCCACCTGCGCACGACGATGGGCGAGGCGGCCCGCAAGCTGGAGCCCTTCGACGAGGCCTACCGCCAGGCCGACTGGTCGCGCTACGAGAAGCTGCCGCTCTTCGGGCCGGCCAATCGCATGAACGCCTACAACACCTACCTGCTGATGGAGCAGGAGCGCGACTGAGCGGCACGGCGCCGCTACGATGTCGACTCCCCCACCGAGGAGCGGACCATGCGCACCCTGCTGTTGCCGGCCCTGGGCCTGATGCTGCTGACCGGCGCCGACACAGCCGCCGCGCAGGGCACCGCGATCTTCAAGGACGCCGACCTCGCCCTGGGCAGCAAGCTGCTGCAGGAGCATCAATGCAGCAGCTGCCATGTTGCCAAGGTCGGTGGCGACGGCTCGGCCATCTACCGGCCCGCCGGCCGCATCAGCACGCCCGGGCTGCTGCGCGGCATGGTCGAGCACTGCAACACTGAGATGAACCTCGGCCTCTTTCCCGACGAGGTGACGGCGATCGCCGCGGTGCTGCAGCGCGACCACTACCGCTTCAAGTGATCGGCCCAGCCGCTACCATCGAGGCACGCGAAGCACGCAGGGAGCGCCCAGTGAGCCAGGACGAATCGGAGCAGGTCTTCAGCAGCGCGGCCGAGCTGTTCGCACTGTTGTCCACGCCGATCCGGCTGCGCCTGATCAGCGCGCTGTGCAACGGCGAGAAGAACGTGTCGCAGCTGCTGGCCGAGATCGACGCGACGCAGCCCAACATGTCGCAGCACCTGGCGACGCTCTACCGTGCCGGCATCCTGGGCAAGCGCCGCGAGGGCACGCAGATCTTCTACCGGCTGCAGAGCCAGCGTGCCGCGACCCTGTGCCGCGCGGTCTGCACCCAGATCGCCACCGAGATCGACGGCGACGCCGACATTCCCGCTGCCGACCGTCTGCTGCCCTCGCTGCGCCAGGGCTGAAGCGCCTGCACGCGGCCGCCCCGTGTCACCGCCGTCCTCGTCGCCGCTGTTCATCGTCTTCAACGTCGGCGCCGGCCATGGCGACGCGGCCGAGACGCGCGCCGTCATCGAGACACGTTGCGCCGAGGCCGGTCGCACGGTCCACCTGCTCCTGGTCGAGGACCCGCGCCGCATCGCCGAAACCGCGGCCGAGGCGGTCCGCCGCGCGCGCGCCGACGAGGGCATCGTCGTGGCCGCGGGTGGCGACGGCACGATCAACGCGGTGGCGCAGGCTGCACTGGGCAGCGGCTGCCGCTTCGGCGTGCTGCCGCAGGGCACCTTCAACTACTTCAGCCGCGTCCACGGCATCCCCGCCGACCCGCACGGGGCCCTGCAGGTCCTGCTGTCGGGCCGGGTGCGGCCGGCGCAGGTGGGACGGGTCAACGAGCGCGTGTTCCTGGTCAATGCCAGCCTGGGCCTCTACCCCAAGCTGCTGGAGGACCGCGAGGCGCTGAAGCGCCAGTGGGGCCGCAGCCGGCTGGTGGCCTTCTGGGCCGGCCTGATGACCGTGCTGCGCGGCCACCGCAACCTGCGCGTGCAGATCGAGGTCCATGGTCGGGCGACGGAGGTGCGCACGCCGACGCTCTTCGTCGCCAACAACGCGCTGCAGCTGGAGCAGCTGGGCCTGCCCGAGGCGAGTGCGATCGAGGCCGGCCAGCTCGCAGCGATCACGGTGCGGCCGGCCGGCCGGCTCGCTTGGCTCGGGCTGCTGCTGCGCGGCGCGCTCGGTCGACTGGGCGAGGCCGAGCAGGTGACGAGCATCGGCTTTGGCCGCTTGACGGTGCGCGCGCCGCGCCCCTTCCGCCGACGGCGCGTCAAGGTCGCCACCGACGGCGAGGTCGCATGGTTGCGCTACCCGCTCGAGTTCGCGGTGTCGCCGGTGAGCCTGGACCTCGTCGGCCCGGCCGAACCCGAGGCCGCACCCGGTCGTGCCGCGGCATGACGGTCCTGCTGCAGATCTCGGATCCGCACTTCGGGACCGAGGACGCGTCGGCGGCATCCGCGCTCGAGCGCCTGGCCGCCGAACTGCGACCCGACGTGCTGCTGCTGTCGGGCGACATCACGCAGCGGGCCACCCGCGCACAGTTCACCGCCGCCCGCGCGTTCGTCGACCGGCTCGACATCCCGGCACGGGTGGCCATCCCCGGCAACCACGACATCCCACTGTTCAACCTGGCCGCACGCTGCCTGAGGCCCTATGCGCGCTACGCGGCGGCTTTCGGCAGCGACCTCGAACCGCGCTTCGAGAACGGCGACGTGCTCGTGCTCGGCGTCAACACCACGCGCTGGTACCGCCACAAGGACGGCGCGGTGTCGGCGGCGCAGGTCGAGCGCGTGGCCGAGCGGCTGTCGGCGGTGAAGTCCGGGCCATGGCGCATCGTCGTCGTTCACCAACCCCTGGCCGTGACGCTGACGAAGGACCTGGAGAACCTCGCGCGCGGGCATGCGCGGGCCGTGCAGCGCTGGCGACAGGCCGGCGCCGATCTCGTCGTCGGCGGACACATCCACCTGCCCTACGTGCTGCCGCTGCCCGAGCCTGCGCAGGTCGCGGGCACGGAGTCGCCACGCACGCTGTGGGTCGTGCAGGGCGGCACGGCAATCAGCCGTCGCGTGCGGCCCGAGGCCGGCCACTCGGTGAACGTGATCCGTGTCGAGGCCGCGCCGCGCCGCGCAGTGATCGAGCGCTGGGATCACGACGCGAACGCACAGCGCTTCACGCAAGCCGAATCGCACACGCTGGGATCGGCCATCACGTCGCAGTCAGCGCCACAAAAGGCGAAGGGGTCAGCTCGCGAAAGCTGACCCCTTGCTTCAATCTGGCGGAGTGGACGGGGCTCGAACCCGCGACCCCCGGCGTGACAGGCCGGTATTC
>CAZTTC010000012.1:0-9719 GCA_964616015.1 uncultured Methylibium sp.
CGGCCACGTGGTGCGAGGCATTGAGCGCATGGCAGACCAGCACGGCGTTGCTGCGGTCCGCGTTGAGCGCGCCGTAGGTCTCGTAGACCAGCGTGCACTCGTGCAGCACGGCGCCGCTCTTCAGCGGCAGCGGCGCTGCGAGCGTGAGGCTTTGCGGGATGACGATGCCGACGGAACCCATGCGCGATGAACCACAGAAAAAGACAACCCGGCGTCGCTTGAGCTAGCGAGGCCGGGTGACGGTTCGAGTCGCGGGGCCCCTCTTTAGCTGCATTTGTAGAGCGCCCGCAATCCGGATCAAATCGGCGCTGTAGCAGGCAGTATAGCCACGCCACGGTCCGGCGAGATCCGGCGAAAGGACGCGACATGGGCTGGTTCGACGGCTTCGAGGCGGGCGACCACGCGGTCAACGGCACGAGCCTCCACGCGCGCATCGGCGGCCGCCGCGACGGCCCGCCGCTGCTGCTGCTGCACGGCTACCCGCAGACGCACGCGCTCTGGCATCGCGTCGCCGAACGCCTTGCCGACCGCTATCGGCTGGTGCTGCCGGACCTGCGCGGCTACGGCCGCTCGGCCAAGCCGCCGGGCGATGCGGATCACGGCAACTACAGCAAGCGCACGATGGCCGCGGATGGGGTGGCGCTGATGCACTCGCTCGGCCACGAGCGCTTCTTCGTGGCCGGTCACGACCGCGGCGGGCGCGTCGCGCACCGCCTGGCGCTGGACCATCCGCAGGCGGTGCGCAAGCTCTGCGTGCTGGACATCGTGCCCACGCTGACGATGTACGAGCGCACCGACATGGCCTTTGCGCAGGCCTACTACCACTGGTTCTACCTGATCCAGCCCGCGCCGCTGCCCGAGAAGCAGATCGGCGCCGACCCGGCCTGGTACCTGCGCTGGACACTGTCGGGCTGGGGCAGCAAGAACCTGGACTTCATCGAACCCGAGGCCCTGGCCGACTACGAGCACGGCTACTGCAACGCCGAAGGCATCCACGCCGCCTGCGAGGACTACCGCGCCGCCGCCTCGATCGACCTGGAGCATGACCGCGCCTCGCGCGCGGCCGGCGACAAGGTCCGCTGCGACCTGCTGGTGCTCTGGGGTCAACGGGGCGTGGTGGCGCGGCTGTTCCATCCGCTGGAGGACTGGCGGGCGGCCTGCAGCGGCAGCGTCGGCGGCATGGCCGTGCCGGCCGGGCACTTCCTGCCCGAGGAGCTGCCGGCATTGACCGCCGCTTCGCTGACGGAGTTCTTCACCGATTGATGGTGGCCGGCCGCCGCGCCGGCGGCTAGCATGCAGCGGGCCGCCCGCCCGAAGGACCTGCGATGCTCGCCTGGCTGCTGCGACTGAACGAACAGTTCCCGCTCCGCTACACCGCCTGGCTGGCCTGTGCCATCGGCCTGCTGCTGTCGGCGCTGGCCTGGGTGGCCGGCGGCGGCGCGCCGGCGGTGCTGTGGACGCTGGTCTTCGCCGTGCTGGTCGGCGTCGGCGTGCGCGACGTGCGCCAGCAGCGCCACTCCATCCTGCGCAACTACCCCGTCATCGGCCACCTGCGCTTCTTCTTCGAGTTCATCCGCCCTGAGATCCGCCAGTACTTCATCGAGAGCGACCGCGAGAAGACGCCGTTCTCGCGCCAGCAGCGCAGCCTGGTCTACCAGCGCGCCAAGGGCGAGCCCGACAAGCGGCCCTTCGGCACCCAGCTCGACGTGGCGGCGCACGGCTACGAGTGGATCAACCACTCGATGGTGCCGACGCACATCGCCAGCCACGACTTCCGCGTCACCATCGGCGCCGGCCGCGCCCAGCCCTACAGCGCCTCGGTCTTCAACATCTCGGCGATGAGCTTCGGCGCGCTCAGCGCCAACGCGATCCTGGCGCTGAACGGCGGCGCCAAGCGCGGCGGCTTCGCGCACGACACCGGCGAGGGCTCGATCAGCCGCTACCACCGCGAGCACGGCGGCGACCTGATCTGGGAGATCGGCTCCGGCTACTTCGGCTGCCGCAACGACGACGGCAGCTTCAGCGCCGAGCGCTTCGCCGAGGCCGCGCGCGACCCGCAGGTCAAGCTGATCGAGATCAAGCTCAGCCAGGGCGCCAAGCCCGGCCACGGTGGCGTGCTGCCGGGCGCCAAGGTCACGCTCGAGATCGCCGCGGCGCGCGGCGTGGCGATGGGCGTCGACTGCGTCTCACCGGCCAGCCACGGCGCCTTCGACACGCCGGTCGGCCTGCTGCAGTTCGTCGAGCGCCTGCGCGATCTGTCAGGCGGCAAGCCCACCGGCTTCAAGCTGTGCATCGGCCATCCGTGGGAATGGTTCGCGATCGCCAAGGCGATGCGCGAGACCGGCCTCGTGCCCGACTTCATCGTCGTCGATGGCTCCGAGGGCGGCACCGGCGCGGCGCCGCTGGAGTTCACCGACCACGTCGGCGCGCCGCTGCAGGAAGGGCTGCTGCTGGTCCACAACACGCTGACCGGCCTGGGCCTGCGCGAGCAGATCAAGCTGGGCTGCGCCGGCAAGGTGGTCAGCGCCTTCGACATCGCGCGGCTGATGGCGCTGGGCGCCGACTGGTGCAACGCGGGACGCGGCTTCATGTTCGCGCTGGGCTGCATCCAGGCCCAGGCCTGCCACACCGGGCACTGCCCGACCGGCGTCACCACCCAGGACCCGCTGCGCCAGAAGGCGCTGGTGGTGCCGACCAAGGCCGACCGCGTCTACATGTACCACCAGGAAACGCTGCGCGCGCTGAAGGAGCTGGTGCAGGCCGCCGGGCTGGAGCACCCGCGCCAGGTCAGCGCCGCGCACATCGTGCGGCGCGTCGCCGACCACGAGGTCAAGCTGCTGGCCAACCTGGTGCCCTTCGTCAAGCCCGGGGCGCTGCTGGCAGCCGAGCGCGGCGACATCGACTGGCCGCACCAGGTGTTCCGGCTGTACTGGCCGGTCGCCAGCGCGCATTCGTTCGCGCCGCAACGGGGGGCGCTTGCGGCCGACCCGGTGCAGCGACTAGGCTAGCAAGCGTTCCCCCCGGCTCGCGGGGGCGTTCGCGCCGGGGCCGCAGCGAGAATCCGCCCGGTCCGCCCGAAGAGAACGATCGTTGAGGAGCCGCGAGTGCTGAATGTGTATCTGGTCGAAGACGACCCGCTGGTGTCTCAGCATGTGCGCGACGCGCTCGACGAGGCGCCGGGCATCCGCTGCGTCGGTCATGCCAACCGGCTGGGCATCGCGCGTGTCGAGCTGCCGCAGTGCCGGCCCGACGTGCTGCTGTCCGACCTGGGCCTGCCCGACGGCGACGGCACCGAGCTCATCGGCGAGCTCAGCCACGCGCCGGCGATGGACGGCGTCTGGCACCCGCACATCCTCGTGTTCTCGGTCTTCGGCGACGAGGCCCGCGTGATCCAGGCCATCGAGGCCGGCGCCGACGGCTACTTCCTGAAGGGCTGCACCGCCGACGAGCTGGTGCGGGCCGTCGAGCAGGCCGCGCGCGGCGAGTCGCCGATCTCGCCGGCCATCGCCCGCCACCTGCTCAAGCGCTTCCGCGACGAGGGTTTCACCGACTCGAGCTTCCGCGACTCGGGTTTCGTGGACTCCGACGGCGGCGTCACCGGCGTGATGGACATCGAGACCCCGTCGAAGCGCGACCACGAGGTCAGCAGGCGCGAGCACGAGGTGTTGCGCCTGGTGGCGCAGGGCTATGTCGGCGAGGAGATCGCCGAGCGGCTGCTGACCACGCCGCGCGCGGTCGCGATCGCGGTGCGCAACGTGTACCGCAAGCTGCAGCTCGGCCAGCGTGCGCGCGTCGCCGAGCAGGCCGTCTCCCGGCCCGGATGGGCTTGAAGCCGACCTCCGTCGGGGCGGCAGCGCTGGCCAGCGCATGCGGCCGTCGGAGCGAGACGCTCGCATGAGGCGTCTTGCCGTCGTTGCGCTCCTGGCGCTGGCGGCGGGGCTCGGTGGCTGCAATCCCGTCACGCCCGGCGGGGCCGTCGAGTTGCGCGCCGCGCGCATGGTCGAGGCCGGTGTCGAGCGCGAGATCGCGCTGCCCGACGCCTGGGAGTCCGGCGCGCCCCATCGCAGCGGCAGCGTGCGCTACCGGCTCCAGCTGCCCGACGCGGCGCTGCGTTCGCCGCAGTCGGCGGTGTTCGTGCCGCGCGTCGGCAACGCCTACCGCATCGCGATCAACGAGCAGCTGCTGCTGGCGGTCGGGCCGTCGGCGCCCCGCGATGGCGAGCTGCCGCTGCTGCTGCCGCTGCCGCAGGCCCTGCTGGCGCCGGGGGGCAATCGCCTCGAGATCGAGGTCAGTGGCGAGGCGCGGCGCGAGGCCGGCCTGTCGCCGGTCTGGGTCGGCCCGCTGGTCGAACTGTCGGCGCGCCACGCAGCGCTGAGCCGCCATCAGGTCTTCGGTGCCTGGGTCGTCAGCTCGGCAGCGACGGTGATGGGCGCGCTGGCACTGTTGCTGGCTTGGCGCACGCGGCGCTCGCTGTACGCCTGCTTCGGCGCGGCCAGCCTGCTGTGGGCCTGGCGGGTGTCGGGCATGCAGCTCGGCGGCGCGGACGGTGCCTGGGCGGTCATCGGCACCGTGATCTTCCACGCCTCGTACGCCTGGTTCGCGCTGCTGATGACGCTGTACGCGCTGGCGGCGATCGGCCGCGACTCGCCGCGCGCGCGCCGCCTGCTGGTGGCCTGGGCCGCGTTGGCCCTGGCCCTGAGCGCCGGGGCCTGGAACTTCGGCGCGCCCCTGCTGCGCACCCTGGTGCTGGCCGGCACGCTGCTCAACGTGCTGTGGCTGCTGGCCGTGCTGGCCGGCACCGCCTGGCGCGAGCGCACGCCGGCGGCGCTGATGCTGGGCGCGGTCGCGGCGATCGCGGTGGCGGTCGGCGCGCGCGACTTCTGGGTCTTCCGCGTGCTGGCCGACTACGGGGCGCTGACCTGGAGCCGCTACACCATCCTGCTGCTGCTGGCGGTGCTGGCCTGGCTGCTGGTGGACGAGTTCACGCGCTCGGGCGCGGCGCTGCGCGCGCTCAACAGCGACCTGCAGGAGCGCGTGGCGCAGAAGGAGAGCGAGCTCCAGGCCGTGTTCGAGGGCCGGCGCGACCACGAGCGCGAGCAGGCCGTGCTGGCCGAGCGCGACCGCATCCTGCGCGAGATGCACGACGGACTCGGCGGCCGCCTCGTCGCCGCGATGGCGCTGACCTCGCAGGTCGAGCGCCAGTCGCTGCCGCCGCCGGGCGGCGCGCCGCGCAGCGTCGACGAGCCGCTGCGCGACCTCAAGCTCACGCTCGACGACTGCCTGGTGGAGCTGCGCCTGGCGCTCGACTCGCTCGAGACCGACCAGCGCCCGCTGATCGAGGCCCTGGCCGAGCTGCGCTTTCGCGTCGAGCCTTCGCTGCGCGCCGCCGGCGTGCGGCTGGTCTGGCAGGTCGACGACGCCGCCAGCGAAGTCGAGCTGCCGGCCGCCGAGACGCTGCACGTGCTGCGCATCGTGCGCGAAGCCCTGACCAACGTCATCAAGCACGCGCAGGCCACGGTGGTCTGGCTCAAGCTCGAGTCGGCCGGCGAGCACGGCCTGCTGCTGTCGGTGGTCGACAACGGCCTGCAGCAGCGCACCAGCGACGAGCAGGAGACGATGCCGCTGTTCGTGCCGCCGACGCTGGTGCACGGCGGCCGCGGCCTGGCCAACATGCAGCGGCGTGCCGCGGCGCTGCGGGCGCGGCTGGACAGCGGACCGCATGCCGAAGGCTGGGCGGTGACGCTGCAGCTGCCGCCACAGCCGGCGTAGACGCCCCGGGTCGCGCGCGCGGCGCGCGGCGCGCGGCGCGGCCGCGCGCGGCCTCAGGCCGTGGCGGGTCGCGTGTCGGCGAAGCTCGGCCGCTGCGCGAGCTTGTCGACCAGGCGCTCGAGGTTCGGGTGGGTCTGGCGCCAGGCGATGTGCGGGAAGCGGAACTCCAGCCACGCGAGCGCGCAGCCGACCGAGATGTCGGCCAGGGAGAAGTGGTTGCCGGCGCACCACGGCCGCTCGCCCAGGCCTTGGCTCATCGCGCCCAGCGCCGCGTGCACCTTGGCCAGCTGCCGGTCGATCCAGGCGGCGCTGCGCTGCTCGGCCGAACGGCCGGTCCAGGTCTGCTCCAGACGCGCCAGGATCGCGGCATCGATCAGGCCGTCGGCCAGCGCTTCCCAGGTGCGCACCTCGATGCGCTCGCGGCCCGAGGCCGGGATCAGCTTGCCGACCGGCGACAGCATGTCGAGGTACTCGACGATGACGCGCGAGTCGAACACCGCCTCGCCGCCCTCCATCACCAGGCAGGGCACCTTGCCCAGCGGGTTGGCCTCGACGATCGGGCTGCCCGGGGCCCAGACGTCCTCCAGCACGAACTGGTAATCCAGCTTCTTCTCCGCCATCACGACGCGGACCTTGCGGACATAGGGGCTGGCGAGGGAACCGACGAGTTTCATGGTGGGGGCTGCGAGGGGGTTGCGCGGATTCTAGAGAAGCCCTGCCCGCGGCCCGATGGCCCCACGCCACACCCCCTTGGTAGGGGCGGGCGGTGCGGGGATGCGCCCTAAAGTGCCGGCGGGTCATCAGGAAGGAGAGCACATGGCCGGGATCGGATCCATCGCCGGTGAGGCAGGCACGCCGGGGCCAGCGCCCATCGTGCTGGACTTCGGGCAGGGCGGCCCGCGCGCTGCCGCCGCGGCGCCCGGTGATCCGGCGCTGCCGCACCGCCACGCCATCCGCTTCAGCGGCTCGGGCAGCGAGTACTTCCGCATCTGGATCGTCAACCTGCTGCTGACCCTGGTGACGCTGACGCTCTATTACCCATGGGCCAAGGTGCGCAAACTGCGCTACTTCCACACCAACACGCACATCGCCGGCCATGCGCTCGACTTCCACGGCGAGCCGTTGAAGATGCTGCGCGGCTACCTGCTGGTCGTGGCGCTGGCCGCTGTCTATGCGCTGGCGGGCTACGTGTCGCCGATGGCGGAGCTGGCCGCTCTGGGCGTGCTGGCGCTGCTGTGGCCGGCGCTGTGGCGGGCCTCATTGCAGTTCCGCCTGGCCAACACCAGCTGGCGCGGCCTGCGCATGCACTTCAGCGGTCGCATGGGCGGGGCCTACGCGGCCTTGCTCCTGCCCTGGATCACTGTCGTGGCGGTGGGCGTCGTCGTCGGCTTCCTGCTCGGCGGCGCGGCCAAAGAGGGACCGGGGCCCTGGGTCCTGGTGCTGTCGCTGGCGATGGCGCTCGGCGTCTACGGCCTGCTGCCGTGGTTCTGGCTGCGCGCGAAGCGCTGGCAGCATGGTCACTACGGCTACGGCTCGCTCGAGGTGTCGCTCGATACCGGCGTGGCCGCCGTCTATGGCAGCTTTGCGCGACTCGCCGGCGTGGCCGTGCTCACCTTGCTGATCGTCGGCCTGTCCTTCCTGCTGGCCGTCCAGCTGATCGGCGGCGCCAATGCCGGCAACCGACAGGCCATCGGCACCATGGTGGCACTGATGGCGCCCCTGGTCGCGGTGCTGTTCCTGCTCGCCCAGGTCGTGCCGCGTGCCTATGCGACCGCGCGGCTCCAGAACCTGCTGTGGTCCGGCACCGGCAGTGCCGACGTGCGCTTCAAGAGCCGCCTCCCTTTCGGCGCGCTCGCCAAGCTGTTGCTCAGGAACTGGCTGCTCGTCATCGTCACGCTCGGCCTGTACTGGCCCTGGGCCGCGATCGCCGTGGCGCGGCTGCGCCTGCAGGCCGTGAGCCTGCGCACGCGCCAGCCGATGGACGAACTGAGCGCGCGTGCCGGCGTGCGCCGCGGCGACGCGGCCGGCGACGCCGCCGGCGATGTCTTCGGTGTCGACCTCGGCCTGTGAGCGCGCCAGGACACCGATGAGCGACGCCGCCCCGCTGGCCGACTACTTCGACGGCCGCAGCGCGCGGCCGCGGCGTGTGCGGCTGTACGCCGAGCGCGGCACGCTGCGTCTGCATCCCGACGACGAACCGGCTCGCGTGCTGTTGAGCCTGCCGCTGTCGCAGCTGCGCTGGCCCGAGCGCACGCGCCACGGCGCGCGCGTGGCCCACCTGCCCGACGAGCTGGGTGGCGGTGCCCTGCACGCGCTCGACCCCACGGCCTGGGACCGCTTTGCGCTGCAGGCCGGGGTGCGCGACTCGCTGGTGGTGCGCAGCCAGCAGAGCTGGTGCCGGGTGCTGGTGGCGATGGCGCTGCTCGTGGCCCTCGGCCTGGCCGGCTGGCGCTGGGGCGTGCCGTTGGCGGCCCAGGCGACGCTGACGCTGCTGCCGCACAGCGTCGACGCCGAGATCGGCGCGCTGGCCTTCGACCAGATCGATCGCCGGTGGCTCGAGCCCAGCACGTTGCCGCCCGAGCAGCAGGCCGCGCTGCGCCAGGCCCTGGCGCGTGCGCTGCAGCGCGCCGAGCCGGACGGCACGCTGCCCTGGCGGGTCGAGTTCCGCGCCTCGCGCATCGGGCCGAATGCCTTCGCACTGCCTGGCGGCAGCATCGTGATGACCGACGAACTGGTCAAGCTGGTCGAAGGCGACGAGTCGGCCGTGGTCGGCGTCCTGGCCCACGAGTACGGCCACGTCAAGCATCGCCATGGCATGCGGCAGCTGGTGCACGCGAGCTTGCTGGGCGCCGCCGGCAGCATCGCCTTCGGCGACTACAGCGGGGTGCTGGCCGGCGTGCCCGCGTTGCTGGGGACGCTGGGTTACTCGCGTGACTTCGAGCGCCAAGCCGACGACGAGGCCATCGCCGTGCTGCGCGCCGACGGCCGCTCGCCGGCCGCGATGGCGATCTTCTTCGAGCGCTTCGCGCAGTGGCGCCAGGAGCGGGGCCACGGCGAGGAGAGCGACTCGGCGCTGGGCATCGCCTTCTCCAGCCACCCGGCCGACGCCGAGCGCATCGCGCGCTTCCGCGACGCCGCTGCGGCAACGCGCTGAGCCCGGGGGCGGCCCGACGGTCCCGGGGGCCGGGTTCCTACAATGGCGGCCGGGCATCCTGTCCCCGCCCGCCCTCCATGAACCTGTCCGCGCTCACCGCCCTGTCGCCGCTCGACGGCCGCTATGCCCCCAAGCTGGCCGCGCTGCGGCCGCTGCTCAGCGAGTACGGCCTGATGCGCTGTCGCGTGCAGGTCGAGATCGAGTGGTTCATTGCGCTGTCCGACGCCGGCCTGCCCGAACTGCAAGCCCTGTCCGCCGGCGCCCGCGAGCGCCTCCGCGCCCTGGTGAGCGGCTTCGCCGAACCCCATGCCCAGGCCATCAAGGACATCGAGAAGACCACCAACCACGACGTCAAGGCGATCGAGTACTGGATCAAGCAGCAGTTCGCCGACCATCCCGAGCTGCGGGCCGCGTCCGAGTTCGTGCACTTCGCCTGCACCAGCGAGGACATCAACAACACCAGCCATGCGCTGATGCTGACCCGCGCGCGCGAGACCGTGCTGCTGCCGGCGCTCGACGCGCTGATCGCCACGCTCACCCGCATGGCGCACGAGCTCGCCGCGCTGCCGATGCTGAGCCGCACCCACGGCCAGACCGCCAGCCCGACGACCGTGGGCAAGGAGATCGCCAACGTCGCGGCGCGCCTGGCCGCTGCGCGCGAGCGCATCGCCGGCGTGAAGCCGCTGGCCAAGATGAACGGCGCGGTCGGCAACTACAACGCCCACCTCGCGGCCTACCCCGAGGTCGACTGGGAGACCTTCAGCCGTGGCGTGGTCGAGCAGCGGCTGGGCCTGGC
>CAZTTC010000012.1:9729-35641 GCA_964616015.1 uncultured Methylibium sp.
TTCAACCCCTACACGATCCAGATCGAGCCGCACGACTGGATGGCCGAGCTGTTCGATGCGCTCACCCGCTGCAACACCATCCTGATCGACTGGTCGCGCGATGTGTGGGGCTATGTGAGCCTGGGTTACTTCAAGCAGCGGCTCAAGGCCGGCGAGATCGGCTCGAGCACGATGCCGCACAAGGTCAACCCGATCGATTTCGAGAACGCCGAAGGCAACCTCGGCCTCGCCAACGCGCTGCTCACGCACCTCAGCCAGAAGCTGCCCATCTCGCGCTTCCAGCGCGACCTGACCGACAGCACCGTGCTGCGCAACATGGGCGTGGCGCTGGGCTACGCGGTGCTGGCCTGGGACAGCCTGGCGCGCGGCCTGGGCAAGCTCGAGGTCAACGAGGCCGCGCTCGCCGCCGACCTGGACGCGGCCTGGGAAGTGCTGGCCGAGCCGATCCAGACCGTGATGCGCCGCTACGGGCTGCCCAACCCCTACGAGCGGCTCAAGGAGCTGACGCGCGGCAAGGCCATCACCCGCGAGTCCATCGCCGCCTTCATCCAGACGCTGGAGTTGCCGGCACACGAGAAGCAGCGGCTGCTGGCGATGACGCCGGGCAGCTACGTGGGCATGGCGTCGGCGCTGGCGCGCAGGCTTGGTGCATGAGCTTCCTTGCCCGCCTCCTCGCCGCCGAACGGCGCAACGACTCGCTGCTGTGCGTCGGGCTCGACCCCGAGCCTTCGAAGTTCCCCGCGCCCTGGACCGGCGACGCCAGCAAGATCGCGGTCTTCTGCGAGCGCATCGTCGATGCGACCAAGGACCTGGTGATCGCGTTCAAGCCGCAGATCGCCTACTTCGCCGCGCACCGCGCCGAAGACCAGCTCGAGCGCGTCATGGCCTACATCCGCCGCACCGCGCCCGAGGTGCCGGTGATCCTGGACGCCAAGCGCGGTGACATCGGCTCGACCGCCGAGCAGTACGCGCGCGAGGCCTTCGAGCGCTACCAGGCCGACGCCGTGACCTTGTCGCCCTTCATGGGGTTCGACTCGGTCGAGCCCTACCTGCGCTGGCCCGGCAAGGGCGCGATCCTGCTGTGCCGCACCTCGAACCCCGGCGGCAGCGACCTGCAGAACCAGCGGCTGGCCGATGTCGACGGGCAGCCCCGGCTCTACGAACACCTCGCCGCACTGGCCCAGGGCCCGTGGAACCGCAACGGCCAGCTCGGCCTGGTGGTCGGTGCGACCTTTCCCGACGAGCTGGCGCGCGTGCGTGCGCTGGCGCCGACGCTGCCGCTGCTGATCCCGGGCGTCGGCGCGCAGGGCGGCGATGCCGCCGCGACGGTGCGCGCCGCCTGGCGCGGCGGACCGGGGGGCACGACGGCGCCGATCGTCGTCAACTCCTCGCGCGCCGTGCTGTACGCCGGCCAGGGCGAGGACTTCGCGCAGCAGGCCCGCCGGGTCGCGCAGGCGACGCGGCAGGCGCTCGCCGGCGCCCGCGCGTCGATCGCCTGAGCGGCCGGCGCGCCGCGGGAAAACCTGTCCGCCGTCGCCCGGGGCGGACAGGGAGAATCGGTTTCGCGCCATGAGTTCCGCTCGAATCCCGAGTCCCACCCTGCTCGCATCGACCCCGGTCGACGGCCGGATCGCGTGGATGTTCTTCGGCGGCGGTGCCGTGCTGGCGGCGCTGTTCGCACTGTCGGCGCTGCTGCTGCCCGGGGTGCTGCCGCCCGCACGGCGCGTCATCGTCGCGCTGGCCTGCGTGGCCCTGGGCGGCCTGTTCCTGCTGGGGCGCTGGCTGGTGGCGCGGCGGCCGATCGGCAGCGTGGCGCTCGGCATCAGCTACTGCGGCGTGGCCGTCGCGACCCTCACCGCCTTCCTGATGGAGGCGCCGGCCGGCGCGCTGCCGCTGGCGCTGCTGGGCTACTTCGTGCTGATGGCGGCGGTGTTCTGTGGCACGCGGGCCGCCGTCGTGCTGGCCGGCGTGTGCGCGCTGGCGGTGCTGGCACGCCACGCGCTGGCGCCGGCGTCGTCCTGGGTCGGCAGCGTGCTGGACCTGCTGCTCCTCGCGTCGGGTCTGCTGGTCGGTGTGGCCACCAGCCGCGCACTGGCGCATGCGGTCGCGCTGATCGGCGAGCGCGAGCGCCGCTTCAGCCGCCTGCTCGGCATCGCCGCCGACTGGTACTGGGAGCAGGACGCCGAGCTGCGCTTCACCGCCATTTCGGATGCCGTCGTCGACGACACCGGCGTGCCGGCCCACGCCCACCTGGGCCGCACCCGCTGGGAGATCCCCGAGCTGGAGCTCACGCCCGCGCAGTGGGACGCGCACCGTGCCGATCTGGCCGCTCGCCGGCCCTTCCGCGACCTCGTGATGCGCCGACCCAACGTCGGCGGCGTACCGCGCTACATCAGTGTCAGCGGCGAGCCGGTGTTCGACGCCACCGGCGCGTTCCGCGGCTACTGGGGCGTCGGCCGCACCATCACCACCGAGGTGCTGGCGCAGCGCGCGCTGCGCGCCAGCGAGGAGCGCTACCGCGAGCTGTTCGCGCGCTCGCCGACGCCGATGCTGGTCCACCGCGCCGGCGTCGTGATCGATGCCAACGAGGCCGCGACCCAGCTGTTCGGCTATGCCGATGCCGCGGCGATGCGCGGCGTCGACGTCGTCTGGCACTACCAGGACGATGGCGATCAGGTGGTGCGCGCGCGGGCGCGCATCGCCGAGGTCGAGGCGATGCCGATCGGCCAACGCCTGCCGCTGGCCGAGTTCGAGCTGCGCCGCCTCGACGACCGCCGTGCGCATGTCCAGGCCACGGCCCTGCGCGTCCACCTCGACGACGGCCCGGCCACCGTGTCGATCTACGTCGACCTGACGGCGCGCAAGGCCGCCGAGCAGGCGCTCGGCCACAGCCAGACGCTGCTGGCGCGGCTGTTCGACACCACGCCCGACACGGTCACCCTGACCGAGCTGCACACCGGCCGCTACCTGATGATCAACGAGCACTTCACGCGGGTGCTGGGCTGGACGCCCGAGGATGCGATCGGCCGCACCGCCACCGAGCTCGGCATCTGGCGCCACGCCGCCGACCGCGAGCGCATGCTGCGCCTGATCGACGAGCACGGCACCGCGCGCGACCTGGCGGCGGTGTTCAGCCACAAGTCCGGCGCCGCGGTGCCGCTGCGCGTCTCGGCGGCCAGCTTCAGCGCCGATGGCCTCGACTACCTGGTGGTGGTGGGTCGCGACGTGGCCGCGGCCGAGCAGGCGCGCATGGAGCGCGAGGCCATCCTGCAGCATGCCTCGGTCGGCATCGCCTTCACGCGCGACCGCCGCTTCGTGCATGCCAACCCGCGCTTCGAGCAGATGTTCGGCTGGCCGCCGGGCGGGCTGGCCGGCCAGCCGGGCGCAGTCGTGTGGCCGGGCGAGCGCGACTACGGCGAGGTCGGTGCCACCGCGGGGCCGCTGCTGGCGGCCGGCAAGCGCTTCGAGGTCGAGCGTGTGATGCGGCGACGCGATGGCGGCCTGTTCTGGGCGCGGCTGCAGGCCCAGGTGGTGGACCCGGGCGATCCCAGCCGCGGCGGCACCATCTGGATCGCCGACGACGTGACCGAGCGTCGCCAGGTCGACCAGGCGCTGTCGGCCGCGCGCGACGCGGCCGAGGCGGCGAGCCGCGCCAAGAGCGCCTTCCTCGCCAACACCAGCCACGAGATCCGCACCCCGCTCAATGGCCTGCTGGGCCTGGCGCGGCTGGTGCAGCAGCCCGACCTCGCGCCGGCGCGGCGCCAGCAGTACCTGGCGCAGATCCTCGACAGCGCGCAGAACCTGTCCAACATCATCTCCGACATCCTCGACCTGTCCAAGATCGAGGCCGGCAAGCTGAGCCTCGAGTCGCTGCCCTTCGCGGTGCGCGAGCTGCTCAACGCCACCGCGCGCGGCTACGAGGCGCTGGCCGAGGAGCGCGGCCTCACGCTGTCGTGGCTGATCGCCCCGGACGTGCCGCCCACCGTCAGCGGCGACCCGGTGCGCGTGCGCCAGATCCTCGGCAACTTCCTCAGCAACGCGATCAAGTTCACCGACCGCGGCGGCGTGCGCGTCGAGCTGGCCTGCGCGCGCGGCGAGCGCCTGCGCTTCACCGTCGCCGACACCGGCCCGGGCATCGACGCCGAGACGCGCGCGCGGCTGTTCCGCCCCTTCACCCAGGCCGACCAGTCGATCACGCGGCGCTACGGCGGCACCGGTCTGGGTCTGTCGATCTGCCGCGAGCTCGCCACGCTGATGGGCGGCAAGGTCGGCGTCGACAGCGACCCCGGCCAGGGCAGCCGCTTCTGGGCCGAGCTGCCGCTGCCGGCCGCCGAGGCCGTCGCGGTCACGGCCGGCGACACCCGCAGTCTGGCCGAGCGGCTGGCCGGCGCGCGCGTGCTGGTTGTCGAGGACAACCCGGTCAACATGCTGATCGTCAGCGCGATGCTCGAAGGCTGGTCGGTCCGGATCACCGAGGCCGGCGACGGCCAGCAGGCGCTCGACGCGGTGGCGGCGGCCGACCAGGCCGGCACGCGCTTCGACGCGGTGCTGATGGACGTGCAGATGCCGGTGATGAGCGGCCACGAGGCGGCCCGTCGCCTGCGCGAACGTCACGACGCACGCTCGCTGCCCATCATCGCGCTGACCGCCGCGGCGCTGGTGTCCGAGCGCGACCAGGCCCTGGCCGCCGGCATGGACGCCTTCCTCACCAAGCCGATCGACGCCGAGCAGCTGCTGCGCGCGCTGGTGCGCGCGATCGACGCCCGCGAACCCGTCTGAACGTGGGAGGCGGGCCGCGCCTCCCGCGTTTGTCGATTGACGCCGCGCATCGGCGACGCCAAGACTGGGCCCCCGCACGCTGCCTGCCGGAGCCCCCATGGCCAAGCTCTTCTCCGTCGCCTCGTGGAATGTCGAGCACTTCAAGGACGACCTGTCGCGCGTCGGTCGCGTCGTGCAGTTCGTGTCCGACCAGCGGCCCGATGTCTTCGGGCTCTACGAGGTGGAGGGCGCCGCGATCTTCGACGAGCTGGTCGCGCGCATGCCCGACTACAGCTTCCAGATCACCGAAGGCCTGCAGACGCAGGAGATCCTGATCGGCGTGCGGCGCACGCTCACCGCCTTCATCACCCAGCGCACCGAGTTCCGGTCCGGCACCACCCACATGCGGCCGGGCCAGCTGGTGACCGTGGTCAAGGGCAGCGTCAACTACGCACTGCTGTTCCTGCACCTGGCCAGCAGCACCGATCCGCGCGGCATGGGCCTGCGCGACGACATGCTCGAGCGCGCGCTCGAGTTCCGCCGCACGCTCGACAAGGCCGAAGGCGGACCGGGCCGGGCGCGCTACGTCTTCCTCGGCGACCTCAACACCATGGGCCTGAAGTACCCCTTCGACCGCTCGATCGACGCCGCCACCGAACTGCGCAAGTGGGATCGGGAGGCGGCGCGCGTCAAGTACGGCATGCGGCGCCTGGCCAAGACCCACGACGCGACCTGGTTCAACGGCAGCACCTCGTCCCTGCCGCCGTCGAACCTGGACCATGTCTTCGCCAGCACCAACCCCGCGTTCAAGGCCTTCGTGCGGCCGGACGACGGGCAGCGTGCCGAAGTCGCGGTGCGTGGCTGGGTCGACGCGTCTACCGATGCGAAGAAGGATGCGTGGATCGGTCGCTACTCCGATCATTCACTGCTGTACTTCGAACTGCACGACTGATGCTTGTGAGTGGGCAGCGAAGCCGAGCTGCGGCGCTGCACTGCGCTCATGTCCCCCGGCGCGGCTGCGCCGCGCCTCCTCCTTTACTTCGCTGCGTGCAGCACCACACCCGGCTTCGCTGCTGTCGCCACTCCGGCTATTCCGACAGTTGCAAGAACGAGCCGTTGGCTGGCCGAGGGCGATGGGCGACCGGCGCAGTGAAGTAAAGGAGGAGACGCGAGCGTCCAGCAAGCGTCGGGGGACATGAACGGAGCCGGTCGCACGTCGTCCACGGCGCGCACGAACACAAAGAACGCAAGAACCGAGAAACTCAGATCGCCAACGGATCCACGTCCACCGCCCAGCGCAGCACGCCCTTGCTCTCGGGCCGGCGTTCCTGCAGCACCGCGTTCCACGCCGCCAGAAAGCGCTGCAGCGCCGGCCGCGAGGCCGACTCCAGCAGCATCTGCGCGCGCTCGACGTCGGCCACGCGCTGCACCGACAGCGGCACCGGCGGGTAGATCGTCACCCGCTCCTGCGCCGCCAGCGCCTGCGCCGCGTCGGCCACCGCTTGCAGCCAGGCCTGCGCCACCGGCTGGCTGCGCGCGTCGGCGCGCAGCAGCGCCAGGTGGGCGTGCGGCGGCAGGCCGGCGCTGCGGCGCTCGTCGATCTGCGTCTGCGCGAAGCGCATGTAGTCGTGGGCGCGCAGCGCCGCGTACAGCGCGTGCTGCGGATGCCAGGTCTGCACCCACATCTCGGCGCCGGCCGCCTGCTGCGCGTCGCGCCCGGCGCGTCCGGCCGCCTGCATCAGCAGCGCGAACAGCCGCTCGGGGCCGCGGAAGTCGCTGCTGAAGAGCGCCGCGTCCGGGTTGATCGCCGCCACCAGCGTGACGCGGCGGAAGTCATGCCCCTTGGCGATCATCTGCGTGCCGACCAGCACGTCGACCTCGCCGGCATGCATGCGCGCCAGCTCGGCCTCGAGCGCGCCGCTGCGGCGCGTGGTGTCGGCGTCGATGCGCGCCACACGCGCGCCGGGCAGGGCCTCTGCCAGCTGCTCTTCCAGCCGCTCGGTGCCGCGGCCCAGCGGCTGGATGTCGGGGTTGCCGCAGCTCGGGCAGGCGCGCGGCACGCGCTCGCTGAACCCGCAGTGGTGGCAGCGCAGCGTGCGGTCTGCCTTGTGGAAGACGCGCCAGGCGCTGCAGTGCGGGCAGTCGCTCTTCCAGCTGCAGTCGGTGCAATGCAGCACCGGCGCGTAGCCGCGGCGGTTGAGGAAGACGAGGCTCTGCTCGCCGCGCGCCAGCCGCTGCTGCAGCGCGGCCAGCAGCGGCGCGGCCAGCGGTGTGACGCGCTGCTGCTCGCGCGGGATCCGGCTCATGTCGACCAGCCGCACTGCCGGCAGCGCGCCACCGCCGATGCGCGCGTGCAGGCTCAGCCGCCGGTAGCGGCCGGCACCGCCCTCGGCCACCGGCTGCGCGTTGTGCCAGGTCTCCAGCGACGGCGTGGCCGACCCCAGCAGCACCGGCACGCCTTCGATGCGGCCGCGCACCACCGCCAGGTCGCGCGCCGAGTAGCGCGCGCCTTCCTGCTGCTTGTAGGACGGGTCGTGCTCCTCGTCGACGACGACCAGCCCGCAGCGCGGCAGCGGCGCGAACACCGCCATGCGCGTGCCGAGCACCAGGTCGGCCTCGCCCAGCAGCGCCAGCAGCCAGTGCTGCAGCCGCCGCGCCGGCGTCAGGCCGCTGTGCAGCGACACCACGCGCCGGCCCGGAAAGCGCTCGATGAAGCGCGACTCGAGCTGCGGCGTCAGGTTGATCTCGGGCACCAGCACCAGCGCCTGCCTGCCGGCCGCGACCACGCGCTCGGCCTCGCGCAGGTAGACCTCGGTCTTGCCGCTGCCGGTGCTGCCGTGCAGCAGGGTCACGCCCGGCTCGGCCTGGGTCGCCAGGGCCTGCAGCGCTGCGGCCTGCTCGGCGCTGGGCTCGGGCAGGTCGGGCGGCCCGCCGCCCGGCGTCACCAGCCGGGCCCGCAGCCGCGCCAGGCGCCGCGCCAGCTGCACGCCGGTCAGCTTGCGCAGCTCGGGCGGCAGCACCGCCAGCGCCAGCTCGCCGATGCTGCGCTGGTAGTAGCCGGCCGCGAAGCCGACCAGGTCGCACCAGGCCGCCGGCAGCGGCGGCAGCGAGTCGAAGACGTCGATCAGCTCGCGCAGCGACCCGGCCGGCGGTACCGCGGCGTCGGCCGTGGCCGGCTGCGGCCACACCACACCCAGCACCTCGCGCCGCCCCAGGGGCGCGCGCACCAGGGTTCCCGGCGCGAGCGGGCGCTTACCCAGGTAGTCCAGCGCGCCCTGCAGGCCGCTGTGCTGGGGCGTCGCGACGGCGACCGCGACGCGCTGCAGCGGGCCGTCACCAGCCGCCGGCGGCGCGGCGGGAAGGGTTGAAGTCGATTTGCCCAAGAAAGCTCAAGGCGACATCAAGGACCGGCCCCAAGTCCTTGATTCGAGGCTGTTTTTGAGACTATCCACGGCCGGTGTGGACAACATTGTGGGAAACCTGCGCAAACGGACGCCAAGTGCTTGATGCCGAAGGCCCTTCATCACGCTGAGGCATTTGCAGGCAGTCTGACAAGCGCATATGAATCAACGACTTACGGATATGCATCGACTTTGTGCTGTTGCGACGCAGCAGCCGGCGCCCCGTCGTTCGTGAACCTTGCATTTGGGGATAAGTCAAGTCCCACGGACCGGCTTCACGGGTAAACCCGGCTTGTCGTGAAAGCTGGCGGAAAGCTTCGTTGGGAGCTCGTGGCATGCCGGTGGCTCCGGTCGACGTCGAGCCCGCGGGTGCCTTGCTGCGCAACGGCCGCCGCGACGGTGCGGCTGGCACCGCTCACCCTTGCGCCACGCGCTGCCGGCGCGACAGCTCGTGCACCGCATTGACCAGCACCGTCACGTTGTCCGGCGGCGTGTGCTGGCTGATGCCGTGGCCGAGGTTGAAGACGTGGCCCGCGCCCGGCCGCAGCGCGCCGAAGCTCTCGAGCGTGCGCGCCACCTCGGCACGCACCTGCTCGGGCTCGGCGAACAGCACGTTGGGGTCGAGGTTGCCCTGGATCGCGACCTTGTTGCCGACGCGCGCCCGCGCGCTGCCTAGGTTGACCGTCCAGTCGATGCCGACCACGTCGCAGCCGGTCGCGGCGATCGCCTCCAGCCACAGCCCGCCGCCCTTGGTGAAGACGATGTGCGGGATGCGAAAGCCCTCGTGCTCGCGCTTGAGCTGGCGCAGCACGCGCTCGGTGTAGGCCAGGCTGAAGCGCTGGAAGGCACCGTCGGCCAGCACGCCGCCCCAGCTGTCGAAGACCATCACCGCCTGCGCGCCGGCCTCGATCTGCGCGTTGAGGTAGGCCGCCACCGCGTCGGCGTTGACCTCCAGGATGCGGTGCATCAGGTCGGGCCGGCGGTACATCAGCGTCTTGACGAGGCGGTAGTCGTCGCTGCCGCCGCCTTCGACCATGTAGCAGGCCAGCGTCCAAGGGCTGCCCGAGAAACCGATCAGCGGCACGCGCTGCTCGCGGCCCGACCCGAGTGCGCGGCGGATCGACGCGACCGCGTCGAAGACGTAGCGCAGCTTGTCCATGTCGGGCACCGCGAGCTTCGCGACGTCGGCCTCGTCCTTGATCGGGTGGGCGAACTTCGGGCCTTCGCCGGCGCCGAAGCTCAGGCCCAGGCCCATCGCGTCGGGCACGGTCAGGATGTCGCTGAACAGGATGGCGGCATCGAGCGCATAGCGGTCCAGCGGCTGGATCGTCACCTCGGTGGCGTACCCGGGGTTCGTCGCAAGCCCCATGAAGCTGTTGCCGGCCTTCATGCGCGTGGCCTTGTACTCGGGCAGGTAGCGGCCGGCCTGGCGCATCAGCCACACGGGCGTGCAGTCGGTCGGCAGGCGCAGGCAGGCGCGCAGGAAGCGGTCGTTGGCCAGCGGCGGCAGGGCGGTGGAGGTCATCGAACGATTATCACGGCCCTATCATCCTTGCCCAGCATGGCCCGCCCGCAGATCCTGATCGTCGAGGACGAACCCGGCATCGCCGACACGCTGAGCTATGCGCTGCGCACCGAAGGCTTCGAGCCGCAGTGCTGCGCCACCGGCGAGGCCGCGCTGCAGCAGGTGGCGCTGCAGCTGCCCGCGCTGGTGATCCTGGACGTCGGCCTGCCCGACATGAACGGCTTCGAGCTCTTCAAGCGCCTGCGCGAACGCGCCGACATCCCCATCGTCTTCCTCACCGCGCGCAGCGACGAGATCGACCGCGTCGTCGGCCTGGAGCTGGGCGCCGACGACTACGTGGCCAAGCCCTTCTCGCCGCGCGAGCTGGTGGCGCGCGTGCGCACGGTGCTGCGGCGCACGGCGCGCGGCGCGGCGCCGGCGGCGGCCCCCGCCGCGCCCGTGCCGGCCGCGGTGCTGCCGATCGAGGTGGACGACGGCCGCCGCCGCATCCGCTACTACGGCCAGCCGCTGGACCTGTCGCGCTACGAGTACGGCCTGCTCAAGACCCTGGCCGCGCGCCCCGGCCACGTCTACAGCCGCGACGCGCTGCTCGCGATGGTGTGGGACGACCCCGGCGATCCCTTCGACCGCACGGTGGACGCGCACGTGAAGACGCTGCGCGCCAAGCTCAAGGCCGTGGCGCCGACGCTGGAGGCCATCGTCACCCACCGCGGCGCGGGCTATGCGCTGGCCGAGGACTTGCCGTCGCAGCGTCCGGTGTGAACAGCAGAAGGAACCGCATCTTCGTCGGCATCCTGCTGGCCTACGCGCTGGGCGTGGGCTTCCTGCTGTGGCGCCTGGTGGCCGACATCGACCCGCGCTACCGCGAGTCGGCCGAGGAGTCGCTGGTCGAGACCTCGCACCTGCTGGCCGCGCTGCTGGAGGCCCGCTCCGGCGGCCCCGAGGCCGCGCTCGTTGGCCCCAACGTCGAGGGCCTGCAGCCCGTCTTTCGCAGCCTCTACGCGCGCGAGTTCGAGGCCGACATCTTCGGCTTCGTCAAGAAGCGCGTCGAGCTGCGCGTGACCGTGGTCGACCGCGAGGGCATCGTGCGCTTCGACTCGCTGGGCCTGCACGAGGGCGCCGACCACTCGCGCTGGCGCGACGTGCGGCTGGCGCTGCAGGGGGCCTACGGCGCGCGCACCTCGCCCGATGTCGACGGCGACACCCAGACCTCGGTGATGTACGTGGCTGCGCCCGTGATGGTGGACGGCCTGGTCATCGGCGCCGTCTCGGTCGGCAAGCCGGTGCAGAGCTTCGGGCAGTTTGTCGAGAAGGCGCGCCGCCGCACGCTGCTGGTGGGCGCCACCTCGGTGGGCGCGGTGCTGGTGGGCGTGCTGATCCTCTCGGTCTGGCTGGCGCGGCCCTTCGGCCTGGTGTCGGACCTGTGGCGCTACGTGCGCACGCAGCGAGCCTTCAGCCTGCGCCGCCTGGGCCGCCGCACCGTGGGCGCGCTGGGCGCCGCCTACGACGACATGCGCGACGCGCTGACCGGCCGCAACTACGTGGCCGACTACGTGCAGACGCTGACGCACGAGCTCAAGAGCCCGCTCTCGGCCATCCGCGGCGCCGCCGAGCTGCTGAACGACGAGCCCGCGATGGCCGCCGCCGACCGCCAGCGCTTCCTGGCCAACATCCAGCGCGAGACCCTGCGCATCCAGGAGCTGGTGGACCGCATGATGGAGCTGGCCGCGCTGGAGTCGCGCCGCCAGATCGACCGCCCCGAGCCCGTGGCCCTGCGCCCGCTGCTGGAAGATCTGGCCGCCAGCGCCCAGGCCGCCGGATCACCGCGGCAGATCGAGGTGGTGCTCGAGCCGGGGATCGAAGCCACCGTGGAGGGCGACCCCCTGCTGCTGCGCCGCGCGGTGAGCAACCTGCTGGACAACGCCATCGACTTCTCGCCCACCGGCGGCCGCGTGACCATGGAACTGCGCGCCAACGGCCCGCAGACGGTGGAGATCAGCGTGCGCGACCACGGCCCCGGCATCCCCGACTACGCCGACGACAAGGTCTTCGAGCGCTTCTACTCGCTGGCGCGGCCGCACTCGCAGAAGAAGAGCACGGGGCTGGGGCTGGCGTTCGTCAAGGAGATTGCGGGGCTGCACGGGGGCAAGGTGGCGCTGAGGAATGCGGGGGATGGGGTGGGGGCGGTGGCGACGGTGGCGTTGCCTTTGACGACCGCCTAGGCGCGGCCGGCGCCGCAGCAGGGGAGCACCGCAGATGTCCAGAAAGTTGGACATGCGCAACGAGCATTGCCTATAATTCTGGACAAATGCCCACCCTGCCAAGCACCTTCGTCCTGGAGCGCCAGTTGCTCCTGCAGCTCGGCGACAGGCTCAAGCGCCTGCGTCAGGCACAGGGGCTGAGCGCGGTCGAGATGGCCCGGCGCGTCGGGATCTCGCGCACGACGCTCGGCGCCGTCGAGGCCGGCGACCCGGGCCCGTCCATCGGCACCTACCTGCGGGTCATGTCGGTCCTGGGCGTCAGCGGCGAGCTGGCACTGCTGGCCGGCGACACCCTGCAGCCGGCGCCGGCAGGGTCCGCCGCGGCGCGGTCACGCCGCGCGAAGCCGGTCGTGCAAGTGCTGGTCTCGGCCGACGAGTCCCGCCATCAGGTGCAGGACCTGCAGAGCCTGGCGCTGCACGAGGCCGCCGTGCGTCTGGTGCGCGCCGACCCGGCGCTGCTGCAACGGGCCGAGCAGACGCTGGAGCGCTGGCTGCAGTCCGGCAACGCCCGCTCCAGCGGCCTCTGGCAGGAGTGGCAGGACATCCTGCGCCACGGCCAATGGCGCAAGGTGCTGGGCCGCACCCGGCGCGCGCAGGAGCTGCGGCAGGCGTCCCCGCTGGTCACGGTGGTGCCGGCCGGGCTGCGAAAGAGCGTGCTGGACCAGGTGAGCGGGCTCAAGAGGGGCGTCAAGCTGGGCGATGCCGGAGCCGGCGCGGCGCCATGACCCGCGACGAGCTAGCGTGCCTCAGCCGTTACGGCCCTGGTAGCGGTGTACCAGGTTCAACGACGAGCGGTCGCATGCTGGCGAGCCGGCTCAGCGCCACCTTCAGCTTGTCGAATCGCGACCGAGGCGGCTCGCCGGGGTCAGTCTCAATCTGCGCATGAGCAGGGTTCGGTAGCAGGCCCTCCGCGTTGCCGGGTGGGATCGGTCTCGGGACGACGTCAACCTTGTATGGCTTTTGCTCCTGGACTGGGGCGCCGGGATTGTGGACAACGCTGTCGATGGCACGAACTTCCGCTGCAAGAAGCTGCGCCACGGCGTCGGATTGCTCGAGCCTGCACTCATGCGGCGTCGACCTGAGGCACTCGCGATCAACTGACGGTTTCCGCCCCGCATCGTTGAACGCCTCGCTGGTCAACCTCCACTTGCCGGCTTCCATTTGGACGGCCCAATCCTTTCGAATCCGGCGAAAGAGGGCCTCCGCGTCGCTGACGGCGTCGTCTGCCATCAACCTTAGAACGATTGCAACCAGTACCAGAACCGCGGGAAGTCCTCTGCGGACAAGGCGTCTGCCTCCATCTCGGTCTCCATGTTCGGACCCCAGCTCTTCACGTAGTCCGTTGTGTCGGGCCGGATGTAGAGCGCGAGAGCCTTTTCACCGTGCCACCACTCGAACAAGACATGGCCGGACTCATTCAGCCCGACATGAGGGTCGACCCAGCTGAAGCCGGCCTGCTCCGCTTGATTGATCATCGTCTCGACGATCGCTGCAGCCCTGGCAACGGATTCGCTATTCGCCGGGAGACTCCCGTACCCGTCCCAGTTCTCTGGTCTCTGCTTCAACTCCCGAAGTCGAAATCGGATTCGAGTGTCCGCAACATCTCGCAGCACTTCGGCCGCGTGATCCAGATGCCCTTGGCGCAGCGTCATGACAACGTCACTGAACCCCGCTTCGCGAAAGGGTCGATCTTGAAGGCGTGAAGTCTCACCCAAGCTTCTATAGGTCACAGAAACGTCTCCTTCAGCTTTTCAGTCAGCGCAGCCTCAAACAGGCGATTTTTCGCGTCACGCAAGCGGGCGAGCAAGCCCCAAATTTCAGGGTCACTGGCCTCGTAAGAACCAACATGGAAAACGTCGATGTCCAGGATCAAAGACTGAAAGGTCGGATCGGGTTGCACCTCCGAGGCGATCGTCACTTGAGCCTGACCACATTCACCAAGTGAACCCTTCGGCACCTGTACCTGCATCAACAAACCGGAGATCGAGCCGTACTCCTTCGGGACGTTTGGCGATAGCGTCAAAAACTCTTCGAGTTCGACACACCCAGCAGGCAGTTTGATCCGGTTGATGTACCGAGTCGCCATCCGTTGGACACGCAGCCCAGGGTGGTAAGAGAAAAACTTCTGCCAAAGCGGAAGCGCCTCGCCGCTGAATACTTCCCACTTGGTGTAAGGCGCGAGGTGGCTGTAGGTGAAGCCGGAGTCGTTGATCTGCAATATGCGATCGTGCGACTCGCTGAAAAGCTTCCAACCGACATCTGCTTGCGATCTGGCACTCGCGTTCAGCGCGCCGCCTGGCTGCGCCTCAAAGCCGACGCTCACCATCTGGACCGCCTGCTTCTCTGGAAAAGTATCGCGCACAGCTTCAGCGAAAGCCTTGTGCGCTTGCTGCCAATCCTGTGATGCGAACGCGAGGCGGAAGTCGACGACCGCCTCCACGATCGGCGCCTTCGAATACACGCGCCGCATGAGCGGGCGCGCCAGGTCAACCATGGGCCTTTGCCGTCATTTGGCGATGATCGTCTCGGTGGAAGCCGGTGGAACGTTTCGGCCCGCAGCATAGCGGATCGGCTACGAGCCTAGTCCCTACAGGTTGGGCATTCCCTCACTTTTGGGAGGTGCAAACCGTCAGCTTGACGACTGACGACTGCCGCGCGTTAGCCGGGTGCGACCCGAAGCGATCAGGCTAGAACCGGCGGCACAGGCGCCTTCACCCTAACTTCACGCCCCCTTCACACACCTCCTCTCCGACTTCCAACCCCCTTCTCACCACCCGCGCATCCTGACTCCGTGCCCACCCCGCGGCACGCCACCTTGGTCAGGAGTTGCGCATGTCCCCGTTCCCCCTGCTGCGTCCCAGCGTCCCGCTGCGCCCGCTGTCGCGGCCGGGTCGCCTGTGGGCCGTCGTGCTGGCCATCGCCTGCGCCGCGGCCCTGTTGCTGGTCACCATCCCGGCGCAGGCCGACGACGCCGAGGCGCGCCCTGCCGAGAGTCCCTACTTCCAGGTCCGCAGCGACGACCCGTCCACCGACCGCCTGCCGCTGAAGGCCACCGAGGTCGATGCGCGCATCGCCGGCGCGATCGCCGACGTGACGGTGACGCAGCGCTACCGCAACGAGGGCCAGCGCCCCATCGAGGCGCGCTACGTCTTCCCGGGGTCCACGCACGCGGCGGTGCACGCGATGCAGGTGCGCATCGGCGACCGTCTCATCGTCGCCGACATCCGCGAGAAGCAGCGCGCCCGCATCGAGTTCGAGGCCGCCAGGCGCGAGGGCAAGACCACCGCGCTGCTGGAGCAGGAGCGCCCCAACGTCTTCGCGATGAACGTGGCCAACATCCTGCCGGGCGACGAGGTGGCGGTGGAGCTGCGCTACACCGAGCTGCTGCCGCCCAGCGAGGGGCGTTACCAGTTCGTCTTTCCCACGGTGGTCGGCCCGCGCTACCACCGGCCCAAGGCGGAGGGTGGTTCGTCCACCTTCACCGCCGTGCCCTACCTGCGCGAGGGCGAGGCGTCCGCCACCCGCTTCGACCTGCGCGTCGCTTTCGCCTCGCCGCTGCCGGTGAGCGCGCTGCGCTCGTCCTCGCACGGGATCGAGGTCGAGGGCGAGGGCACGAACGGTGCGCGCGTCGCCCTGGCCGGTCCTGCGGACGACGAAGGCGGTCCTCGCAATAACCGCGACTTCATCCTCGACTGGCAGCTCGCCGGCGAGCACCTGAGTTCCGGCCTCACGCTCTTTCCCGGCAAGCCGGGCGAGGAGAACTTCTTCCTCGCGATGGTGGAGCCGCCGCGCGCCATCGCCACCGCGCAGATCGTGCCGCGCGACTACGTCTTCGTGGTCGACATCTCGGGCTCCATGCACGGCTACCCGCTGGACACCGCCAAGGTCCTGCTGCGCCACCTGATCGGCAGCCTGCGCCCCAGCGACAGCTTCAACGTGCTGCTGTTCTCGGGCAGCAACCGCGTGCTGAACGAAAGCTCGGTGCCGGCCACGCAGGCCAACATCGACCAGGCGCTGCGCGTCATCGGCCAGATGGGCGGCAACGGCAGCACCGAGATCGTGCCCGCGCTCAAGCGCGTGGCCGCGCTGCCCAAGGCGCCCGAGGTGTCGCGCAGCGTGATCGTCGTGACCGACGGCTACGTCACGGTCGAGAGCGAGGTGTTCCAGCTGATTCGCCGCAACCTCGACAAGACCAACGTCTTCGCCTTCGGCATCGGCAGCTCGGTCAACCGCCACCTGATCGAAGGCATCGCGCGCGCCGGCCAGGGCGAGCCCTTCATCGTCACCAGGCCCGGCCAGGCCAAGGCCCAGGCCGAGCGCCTGCGCCGCATGATCGAGTCGCCGGTGCTCACGCAGGTGAAGGCGCGCTTCGAGGGCCTGGAGACCTACGACGTCGAGCCGCAGCCGCTGCCCGACGTGCTGGGCGGCCGCCCGGTGCTGGTGTTCGGCAAGTGGCGCGGCGAGCCGCGCGGCCAGCTGGTGGTGGAAGGCCAGGCCGCGCACGGCGCCTGGCAGGCGATGCTGCCGGTCGCCACGCCCGACCCGGACGCCGCGGCGCTGCGTCACCTGTGGGCGCGCCACCGCATCCGTTCGCTGTCCGACCAGGAGGCGCTGCAGGGCGGCGACGCGCAGCGCGACGCCATCACCGCGCTGGGCCTGCGCTACAGCCTGCTGACGCAGTACACCAGCTTCATCGCCGTCGACCGCGTGGTGCGCAACCCGGGCGGCGAGGCGACGGCCGTCAACCAGCCCTCGCCGCTGCCGCAGGGCGTGAGCGAGAAGGCCGTCGGCAGCCTGGGCGCCGAGGTGCCCAGCACGCCCGAGGCGTCGGGCTGGCTGGCGCTGGCGGTGGTGGTCGTGCTGCTGGTCGGCGCGGCCTGGCACCGCGGCGGCTCGAGCGCGCGCACGCTGTGGCGTCGCCCGCGTCGCCGGTGGACTGCGCATGGGCCTTTCGGCGCGGCTCAGGAACGGCTTCGACAGGCTCAGCCCGAACGGCGTGTGTGACCGCGAGCTCCCGTTCGCCAGCTCGTATGCCCGTTCGCCCTGAGCTTGTCGAAGGGCCCGCACCCACGCACGGCCGCACCCACCGGAACCCACTCATGCAACAACGACTGTCTCTGACCCCGCCCGCCGGCCTGGCCACGCTGCCGGCCGGCGCCTGGCTCGCACTGCAGGCCGCGGCGCTGTGGCCGCACGCGCTGTGGGCCGCCGGGCGCATGGGCGATGGCTCGGACGATCCGCTGGGCCTGGCCGCGATCGCCATGGGCGCGATCCTGCTGGCGCGACTGGCACCGGATCTGCGCGAGCGCGCGCAGCCCGGCTGGCTGGCGACGAGCCTGGCGCTGACGGCCGGCGCGACGGCCGCGCTGTGGGCGCTGCCGCCGCTGGCCGCGGCGCTGCTGGCGGCGCTGGCCTTCGGCGCAGCGCTCGCGGCCTGGCTGCCGGTGCAGGCGCCGCGGCTGTCGCTGGCGGGGCTGGCGCTGCTGGCGCTGCCGCTGCTGGCCTCGCTGCAGTTCTATGCCGGCTATCCCCTGCGGCTGCTGACGGCGCAGCTCAGCACCTGGGTGCTGCTGGTCGCCGGCATGGACGCCGCGACCAGCGGCGCCGCGATGACGGTCGCGGGCCGGCTGGTCATCGTCGACGCGCCGTGCTCGGGCGTGCAGATGGCCTGGCTGGGCTACTTCTGCGCCTTCGCCGCGGCCGGCTGGATGGGGCTGCGCGACGGCGCGCTGCTGCGGCGCCTGCCGGTGGTCGGCCTGATCGTGATGGCGGGCAACGTGGCGCGCAACAGCGTGCTGGTGGCGCTGGAGTCGCGGCCGCAGGGCCTGGGCGCGGGCGCGCACGAGGCGATCGGCTTCGTGGTGCTGAGCGTGGTGTGCAGCGCGGTGCTGCTGTGGACGATGCGGCACGAGCCTCAGGAGAACGAGTATGCGCATTGCAACTGAGCGCGTCGGCTTCTGGCGCCAGCTTCTGGAGCACGCGCTCCCGTTCACCCTGAGCCTGTCGAAGGGTCGCGCGGGGCTTCGACAGGCTCAGCCCGAACGGATCGCGTTGCTCGCCGTAGCCGTACTGCTGCTTGCGTGCGCGCTAGCGCCGCTGGCACGCGAGACCGCGCCTGCCCGAGACGTCTCGCGCGCCGTCGAGTGGCCGCAGCGCTTCGACGGCCGCCTGCTGCGCCCGCTGGCGCTGAGCGCGGTCGAGCAGCGGTTCGCGTCGGCCTTCCCGGGCGCGATCGGCCGCTTCAGCGACGGCGAGCGCCTGCTGGTGCTGCGCGACGTGCAGCGTCCCACGCGCATGCTGCACCCGGCCACCGACTGCTACCGCGGCCTGGGCTACGCGATCGCCGACGCGCGCCTGGAGCGCGATGGCCGGCGGCGCCTGTGGCGCTGCTTCGAGGCCCGTCGCGGCGGCCAGCGCCTGCGCGTGTGCGAGCGCATCGAAGACGCAGCCGGCCTCGCCTTCACCGACACCTCGGCCTGGTTCTGGGCCGCCGCGCTGGGCCGCTCGACCGGACCCTGGCAGGCGGTGACCACCGTCGTCGAGGTCGATGACGTTGACCGCGCGCCTGCCGTTCGGGCTGAGCCTGTCGAAGCCTGTCCCGGGTCTTGCCGGGAGGCCCAGCGCGCGCGGTTCGACAGGCTCACCGCGAACGGCCGGTTCTCGGCCGACGAGCCCAGTTTGTGATCAGGAGTGAACGATGAGGATCCCGAGTCGCGAAGCCCTCTCGTCGCGCAGCGCGCGCTGGTGGATGGGCACGCTGGCGGTGCTGGCGACGCTGGTGCTGGTGGCGATCGCGCTGCTGGCCGTGGCGCTGCACGCGCTCGCGCCGCAGCCCGGCGAATGGAGCACGACGTTGCGCATCGGGCCGCGCGGGCTGCAGCTGTCGCGGCCCGTCAGTGTGCCGGCGCTGCTGCGCATCGCGACGCATCCGCTGGGCCAGGCCTGGCTGGACGGCCGCCGCACCGCCACGCCGCTGGGCCGCTGGCACTGGCAGCGCCTGCCGCAGGACCGGCTGCGCGGCAGCTGCGCGCCCTGCGTGGTGCAGCTCGACGCCTTCGGCGCCGCGCCGCTGCAGCTGCCGCGCGCCGAGCTGCTGCTGCAGCGCCAGGGGCAGGAGCGCTTCAGCGGCACGCTGAAGCTGGCGAACGGCGAAGGAGAAGGTGAGCACCTCGTGTCGCTGCCGTGGAAGGCGCGGCTCACCGCCAGTGGCCTGGTCATCGACGCGCTGCTGCCCGACACGGCGCTGGCCGAGGCCTATGCGGTGTTCGGCGCCGACGCCATCCCCGAGCTGGCGCGCGCGCGCATCGAGGGCCGCGTCAACGCCTCGCTGAGCCTGCGCCTGCCGGAGCGGCGGCTCGACGTGCGGCCGCGCATCGCCGGCTTCGTGGTCGACGGCCTGGGCACCGAGGCGCTGCTCAACGCCGAGCCGGCGCTGGCCTGCGCCGCGACGCCGTCGACCGCGTCCACGCCCGACACCGCGGGCGGCCTGCGCGTGCTGGGCTGGCTGCCGCGCGCGGTGGTCGCCGCCGAGGACCAGCGCTTTGCCGAGCACGCCGGCTACGACCTGACGCAGATGCTCGCGGCCTTCTCGGCCAACCAGTCGACGCAGGCGCAGCGGGCGCAGGGCGCCAGCACGCTGACCCAGCAGCTCGCCAAGCTGGTCTACACCGGCGACGAGCGCTCGGCCACCCGCAAGCTGCGCGAGCTGCTGTACGCGGTGGAGATGGAACGCACGCTCGGCAAGGGCCGCATCCTGCAGCTCTACCTGCAGATCGCGCCCTGGGGCGAAGGCGTGTGCGGCGCCGAGGCGGCGTCGCGCCACTACCTGCGCAAGACGGCCACGAAGCTCACGCCGCTGGAGGCCGCCTGGCTGGCCAGCCGCCTGCGCGAGTCGGGCGCAGCGGGCGAGCGCCACGTCGACGCCGAGCGCGTCGGCTGGGTGCTGGGCAGCCTGCGCGGGCCGCTGTCGGCGGAGCGGCGGGCGGAGCAGCTGGAGACGCTGCGCGGCGGGTGGGCGCCGCCGCCGGCGAGGCGCGCATCGACGGGCTCGGCCCGGACGGCATCGAGCGCTTCGCCCTGAGATCGTCGAAGGACCGACAGCGGCTCGGGCGGCGCTCAGCCCGAACGGGGACGGCCCAGCCACTCCCGCACCACCGCCTCCGACCCCCCCGCCTGCGCCGCCGCCCACAGCAGCGGCGCACCCGCCACGCGCGTGCCCGGCGCGGCCTCGCGCCATTGGTGCAGGACCTCGAACACGAAGTCGACGACGGCCGCGGCGCGCACCGGTTGTTCGCGCTGCGGGATCATGTAGCGCAGCTGCGACAGCATCCAGCGCGCCAGGCGCTCGGGCCAGCGCGACAGCGTGGCGGGCGGTGCGTCCTGCGTCGGCCGCACGAACAGCAGGCGCTCGAAGCCGAGTGCGGCGACGGCCTGCTCGTCCAGGTCGGCCAGGCCCTGCTGCAGGGCCTGCGGCAGCAGCGAGGGCGAGACCGGGCACAGCACCGCCAGCGTGTGCACGCCGGCGGCGTGCAGGCCGCGCGCCAGCGGCAGCAGGTCCTGCGGCTCGGGCAGGTGCCAGGCCTCGTCGCGGCCGTAGTGGTCGCGTCCGCGGTCGAAGACGACGATGGCGACGTCCGCCGTCGGCAGCGCGCCGCCTTCGGCCCAGGGCACGGCCTTCAGGCCGCGCAGGCCGGGCTGGAGCGGCGCGCGCGTCAGCACGCCGACCTCGGCGTAGCGGCCGCGCCCCAGCGCCTCTTCGACTGCCGCGCGGCCCAGCGCGCCGCCGGCGCCGGCCAGCAGCAGGCGCTGCCGACGCCGCACGGCGGCCACGGGGCGTGCCGCAGCCTGCAAGGCGCCGAGCGGGGATAGGGGGTCGATCGCCATCGGTCGGGTGATACGGTGCGGGTAGCATGCCATGCAGCCCTTGAAAGGGCCGGCGCCGGCGGCATCTGCGCGGCGTCGCCGGCATCGACCCGGCCTCAACCCGAAAGGACCCGACATGCTCCGCAGCCTTTTCGCCGCCCTGACCCTGCTGGCCACGCTCGCGCTCGGCGGCTGCGGCTACAACGACTTCCAGCGGCTCGACGAGGCGACCAAGAGCGCCTGGTCCGAGGTGCTGAACAACTACCAGCGGCGCGCCGACCTGATCCCCAACATCGTCGCCACCGTCAAGGGCGAGGCCAACTTCGAGCAGGAGACGCTGACCAAGGTGGTCGAGGCGCGCGCCAAGGCCACCAGCATCCAGGTCACGCCGGAGCTGATCAACGACCCGGCGGCCTTCCAGAAATTCCAGGCCGCGCAGGGCGAGTTGAGCGGTGCGCTGAGCCGCCTGCTGGTGGTCAGCGAGAACTACCCCAACCTCAAGGCCAACCAGGGCTTCCAGGACCTGCGCGTGCAGCTCGAGGGCACCGAGAACCGCATCACCGTCGCGCGCAACCGCTACATCAAGGCGGTGCAGGACTACAACGTGCTGGCGCGCAGCTTCCCGAGCAACCTGACCGCGATGGTCTTCGGCTACGCCACCAAGCCCAACTTCGCGGTGCAGAACGAGGCGCAGATCTCCGCGCCGCCGGCGGTCACGTTCGAGAAGCCGGCGTCGAAGTGACGCTGCCTCGCGCCAACCGGGCCGGGTGATGCGCCTCGGGCGCCTGATCGTCGCCGCGCTGGCGCTGGCGCTGGGCTGTGGCTTTGCGCTGCGGGCCGGTGCGCAGGACCTGCGCCCGGTGCCGGTGCTGAGCGCCAGCGTGATCGACCAGACCGGCACGCTGACGCCCACGCAGGTCAGCGCGCTCGAGGCCAAGCTCGCGGCCTTCGAGCGCGAGGCCGGCTCGCAGCTGGTGGTGCTGATGGTCGCGACGACGCAGCCCGAGGACATCGCGGCCTATGCACAGCGCGTCGGCGAGGCCTGGAAGATCGGCCGCCGCGACGTCGGCGACGGGCTCATCGTGCTGGTGGCCAAGGACGACCGCAAGATCCGCATCGAGGTCGCCAAGACGCTGGAAGGCGCGGTCCCCGACCTCGCAGCGCGCCAGATCATCGAGCGCGCGATGACGCCGGCGTTCCGCGCCGGCGACTTTGCAGGCGGGCTCAATGCCGCGGTCGACCAGCTGGGCCAGCGCATCCGCGGCGAGGCGCTGCCGCCGCCGCCGACCGCGCCGCGTGGCGCGCAGGCCGGTGCGCAGTGGCAGGACCTGGCGCTGTTCTTCCTGCTGGGCGTGCCCGTCATCGGCGCGGTGCTGACCGGCATCCTGGGCCGCAAGCTCGGCTCGCTGGCGACCGGGGCCGGGGCCGGCGGGCTGGCCTGGGTCGCGACCGCCAGCCTCGCGATCGCCGGCATCGCCGCGGTCATCGCGCTGCTGCTGGTGGGCGTGCTGGGCATCGGCGCGGCGCGCCGGCGCGGCGTCGGCAGCGGGCCGCCGGTCATCTGGGGCGGTGGGGGCGGCGGCTGGGGCGGCGGCGGTGGCGGCGGCTTCTCGTCGGGCGGCGGCGGCGACTTCGGCGGCGGTGGCGCGTCGGGCGATTGGTAGGAGCGACGCATGAACAAGCTCACCCGCATGCTGCGCCACGGCTGGCTCGACGAGGACGACGCGCGCCGCGTCCTCGGGCCGGTCGCGCTGCAGCGCATCGAGGAGCGCGTGCGCGCCAGCGAGCTGCAGCACAGCGGCGAGATCCGCGTCTGCGTCGAGGCCGGCCTGCCTTTCGGCTACCTGTGGCGCGACCTCGACGCGCGCGACCGCGCGATCACGCTCTTCGGCAAGCTGCGCGTCTGGGACACCGAGCACAACAACGGCGTGCTGATCTACCTGCTGCTGGCCGAGCACCGCATCGAGATCGTCGCCGACCGCGGGCTCGACCGCCACGTCGGCGCGGCGCGCTGGCAGGCCATCGTCGACGGCATGGGCGACGCTTTCCGCGAACGGCGCTTCGAGGAAGGACTGGCCGCGGCGGTCGACGCGGTCGACGCGCTGCTGCGGGAGCATTTCCCGCTGGCGCCCGGGCAGACCAACCCCAACGAGCTGCCGGACGCCCCGCTGCTGGGCTGAAGTCGCGATACTGGGCCGGGTCCGCCACGACCGGGCGCGTGCATTGAAGGAGGACGCTCGATGATCCGTCGCGTGCCGGGGCTCGCTGCCCTGCTGATCGCAGTCGCCGTCCCCGCCCTCGCCGCCGACCACCCCTGGCTCAGCGCGCCCTTGCGCAGCCAGCAGCCCGAGACCTACTTCACCAACCTGAAGGACGGCGATCGCATCGAGACGCCCTTCGTGCTGAAGTTCGGGCTGGCGCGCTACGGCCTGGCGCCCATCGTCAAGCCGGTGCCCGGCGCCGGCCACCACCACCTGCTGGTCAACCGCGACCTGCCGCTGGACTTCACGCAGCCGCTGCCCTTCAACGACCAGTACATCCACTTCGGCAAGGGCCAGATGGAGACGGTGCTGAGCTTCAAGCCGGGCGAGTACACGCTGCGCCTGCTGCTGGCCGACCACAAGCACATCCCCTACTTCATCTACAGCAAGCCGATGAAGATCACCGTGACGGCGACGAACGACGCGGTCGACCCCAAGCGCCTCGTCAAGCCCGGCGTCGCCATCCTCGAGCCGCGCAGTGGCGAGTCGCTGAAGCCGCCGCTGCGCGTGCGGCTGCACGCCTCGGGCCTGAACGTCGGCCACGTCGACATCAAGGACGCCGGCGTCGGGCACTTCCGGCTGGTGGCCGAGCGGGCCGACAAGCCGGGCACGCCGCCCGAGCCGATCGACCTGCCCAAGGGCCAGACCGAGGTCTGGCTGGCGCCGCCACCCGGGCGCTACCGGCTGCGCGTCGAACTGATCGCCAACGCCGACCTGAAGACGATGTCGGCGTCGCCGGCGATCGACCTGGAGATCGCGCGCTAGCTGCCAGCGGTCGACCGGACCGGGGCGCTGGTCGGCCGTTCAGGGGCGACCGAGTACGCGACCGCGGTAGCTCTCGATGATGCCCATGAACTCGTCGATCTCGCGCCGCGGCACGCCGAGCTGGTAGAGGGTGTTGCGGATCTCGTGCGCGGTCACGTCGAACTCGTACTCGGTGAGGCCGAGATCCTTGTGGGCGGCGAACATGTCGCGGCCGGGGTAGCACTTGGGGCCGCCGGTCACCTCGATGCTCCAGGCCGTCACCATGAACTTGTAGCCGGCCTTGTACTGCTGGGTGTGGAAGTCGTTGACCTTGGGGTTGGCCTTGTTCAGCGTCGCATTGGTCTGCAGGCGATCGACCAGCACGTCGACGGCGCTGGCGATGGCGTAGGCGCCGCCGAGGCGCTCGTAGAGGCTGGGTTCGGACATGGGAGGCTCCTCAGCGTGCAAGCTCGTCCGGCCTGCGGGCGCGGACAAGCGGGTTGATATTCGCAAATGGTTGTCGCGCGACTTGAATCGCGCATCGGGGCTTGCCCGGGGCGGCAGGCCGGCTCAGGCCGGGCGGTGCTCGGGCTCGCGCATCGAGCCGGCCACCAGGTCGAAGCGGAACAGCCGGCACTCGATGGGGCCGTTCCACATTGGCACGCGGCGGCTCTCCTTCAAGCGCATGGCCTGCGGCAGCTTCATGTCGGGGCTCAGCACCCAGGCGGTCCAGCCACCGTAGTGGCGCTTCCAGTGCGCGGCCAGGCGCGAGAAGAACTCGGGCGCCGAGGCCCCGTCCTCGAAGCCTTCGCGCGCCACCGCGCCGCGTGAGTTCTGGGGCTCGCCGCGCGCGCTTGCGCGCGAGCCCTTGGGGTCGATGCGCTCGCCGTACGGCGGGTTGAGCATCAGCGTGCCGGCGGGCGTGGCCGGCGTGCGCTGCAGCGCGTCGGCGGTCTTGAAGTCGATCGCGCCGCGCACGCCCGCGCGCTCGGCGTTGCGCACCGCGAAGTCGGTCATGCGGAAGGACACGTCGCCGGCCGCGATGGGCACGGCGCTCGGCCGCAGCTGCGCCTGTGCGGCGTCGCGCAGCTCGCGCCAGGCCTGCTTGCCGGCCGCGTCGCGGAAGGGCCCGAGGCGCTCGAAGGCGAAGTGCCGCTGCAGCCCGGGCGCGATGCCGCAGGCGATCTGCGCGGCCTCGATGGCGATGGTGCCGGAGCCGCACACCGGGTCGAGCAGCGGGCCGTCGGACTCGCGGCCCTGCCAGCCGGCCGCGGCCAGCATCGCGGCGGCCAGCGTCTCCTTCAGCGGCGCCTCGCCGCGGTCCTCGCGCCAGCCGCGCTTGAAGAGGGCCTCGCCCGAGGTGTCGGCATACAGCGTCGCGTGATCGGGCGACAGGTGCAGCAGCAGCGGCAGGTCGGGCCGGCGCGTGTCGACGCTGGGGCGCGCGCCGTGGGCGTCGCGCATCGCGTCGCAGACGCCGTCCTTGATGCGCAGCGCCGCGAAGTTGAGGCTCTTGAGCGGCGCGCGCTGGGCCGTGACGTCGACCTTGAGCGTCTGCTGCGGCGTGATCCAGTCGTCCCAGCGCGGCGTGCGCGCCAGCGCGTAGAGCTCGTCCTCGCTGCGGTAGGGCGCGTCGCACAGCGGCCACAGCACGCGCTGCGCGAGGCGGCTGCCGAGGTTGAGCGCCATCGCCTCGCGCGCGCCGCCCCGCACCTCGACGCCGCCGCGACGCGTCTGCGTGGGGGCCTGCGGCAGCAGGCGGGCGACCTCCTCGGCGAGCAGGCCCTCGACCCCGGCAGCGCAGGGCAGGAACAGCGGGACGGTGCTCACAAGGTTCTCCGCAGGTTCGCCGGCGCGATCTTCAGCGCCTCGCGGTACTTGGCGACGGTGCGGCGGGCGACCTGGATGCCCTGCTCCTCGAGCATCTGGCTGATCTGGCTGTCCGACAGCGGCTTGGCGGCGTCCTCGGCCGCGACCAGCTGCTTGATGAGCGCGCGCACCGCGGTGCTGGAGGCATTGCCGCCGGCCTCGGTGTTGAGCGAGGAGCCGAAGAAGTACTTGAGCTCGTAGGTGCCGAAGGGCGTGCTCATGTACTTGGCG
>CAZTTC010000013.1:0-34576 GCA_964616015.1 uncultured Methylibium sp.
GCGCTGTTCGAGGCCGGCGACGAGGTGCTGATGCCGGATCCGAGCTACCCCTGCAACCGCCACTTCGTCGCGGCCACCGACGCCCGGGCCGTGCTGCTGCCCTGCGGGCCTGCGCAGCGCTACCAGCTCGACGCCGCCGCGGTCGAGCGGGCCTGGAGCCCGCACACGCGCGGCGTGCTGCTGGCCTCGCCATCCAACCCCACCGGCACGTCGATCCGGCACGACGAGCTGGGCCGCATCGCGCAGGCCGTGCGGGCCCGTGGCGGCGTGACGCTGGTCGACGAGATCTACCTCGGCCTGAGCTACGACGACGCCTACGGCCGCAGCGCGCTGGCCCACGGTGCAGGTCACGGCGACGACATCATCTCGATCAACAGCTTCTCCAAGTACTTCAGCATGACCGGCTGGCGGCTCGGTTGGCTGGTCCTGCCGCCGGAACTGGTCGGGCCGGTCGAGAAACTGGCCCAGAACCTCTACATCTGCCCGTCCAGCGTCGCGCAGCACGCGGCGCTGGCCTGCTTCGAGCCCGATTCGATCGCCGAATACGAGCGGCGCCGCGCGGCCTTCAAGGCCCGGCGCGACTACATCGTGCCGGCCCTCGAGTCGCTGGGCCTGCCGGTGCCGGTCATGCCGGACGGCGCTTTCTACGCCTGGGCCGATTGCTCGGCCCACGCCGCCAGCAGCTGGGACTTCGCCTTCGGCTTGATGGAGTCGGCCCACGTCGCGCTGACCCCCGGCCGGGACTTCGGGCGGCACGACGTCGACCCCATGCTGCGCCTGTCCTACGCCAGCAGCCTGCCCGAGCTGCAGGCCGCTGTCGGCCGGCTGAAACGCGTGCTGGCGTGAGCATCTGCACACTCCCCGGGTCGATCGTGACACGCCGTTACCACGGGGGCTGGCGCCCCGTGTCGGGCTGGGTTGAGGGGCCCCATGGCATCGTCTAAGCTCGCCCGCGTGGAAAGCGCTCCCTCCCAGGCCCTGCCGGCCGGCTCGCTGCAGCAGGCGATCGACAACGCCGAGGTCGAAGACACCGTCCTGATGTCCGATCTGGGCGACCTGCCGGCCGACCCCCATCCGGCCGGCATGCCCACCATCGGCCAGATCGGCCGCTATGCGCTCAAGTACCGCATCGGTGACGGCGGGCTCGGCACGGTCTACGCCGCCGACGACCCGCTGCTGTCGCGGCGTGTCGCGATCAAGACGCTGAACCTCATGCCCGCCGGCATGCGCACACCGCTCGAGACCGATGCGCGCGAGCCCTTCAACGCGATGTTCCTGCACGAGGCGCGCGCCGCGGCCCACCTGAGCCACCCGCACATCGTGACCGTGTTCGACGCCGGCCTGAGCCCGCAGGGCGCCTACATCGCGATGGAACTGCTCAAGGGCAAGGACCTGCGGCAGCTGATGGCCGAGGGCTGGCGGCCCGGCATCGGCCAGGCCGTGCTGATCATGCGCCGCGTCGCCGACGCACTGGCCTATGCGCACAGCAAGGGCGTGGTGCACCGCGACATCAAGCCGGCCAACATCTTCATGACCGGCCGCACCCAGCCCAAAGTGCTGGACTTCGGCATCGCCAGCGTGGCACACGCCCGCGAGAACAGCGGCGCGAGTGGTGGCTCGCCGCACTACATGGCCCCCGAGCAGGTGAGGCTCGAGCCGACCGATCGCCGCACCGACGTGTTCTCGGTCGGCGTGGTGCTCTACGAGCTGCTGTGCGGGCACCGCGCCTTCGAGGGCGACAACCTGAGCGCGATCACCCGCGCGGTGTGCGAGTTCAATCCGCCGCGCGCCGACGAGGTCGTGGCCAGCGTGCCGGCCGAGCTGGCGGACATCACCGCGCGCGCCATGTCCAAGCTGCCCGACGACCGCCCGCGCTCGGCGCGTGCGCTGTCGCGCGAGTTGCACGAATGGCTGCAAGCCCACCCCGAGGCGCTGCAGTCGGGCGAGGACGACGCGCCGGCCGTCGCGCGACGCTGGCCGCGCGTCGCGCTCGGCGCGCTGGGCGTGTGCGGGCTCGGCCTGGTCGGCTTGGGCCTGTGGCAGAACCTGGCGCCGCGCGCGTCGCCGTCGAGCCAGACCGCGGCAGCGCCGCCGGCCGTGGCGCAGGCGGCCTCGGTCGCCGCGGTGCTCGCCCCGGCACCGGTCGAGCCGGCCGCGTCGGCCGCGCCCGCCGCAGGGGTCGCGGTCGAGCCGGCCAGCGCCCCGGTGGCGCCGGCCGTGGCCGCCAGCGGCGTGCTGCAGATCGCCGTCAGCCCCTGGGCCGAGGTCGAGGTCGACGGCAGCGCGCGCGGCCTGACGCCGCCGCTGAACCGCCTCACGCTGCCGGCCGGCAGCCACACCATCACGCTGCGCAACAGCGCCTACGCGCCCTACACGACCACCGTCGTCGTCGAGGCCGATGCACCTGTCATCCTGAGGCACCGCTTCAAGTGAGCCCGACGACCGACCTGAAACGACGCCGGCTGACCCTGCTCGGCGCCCTCGCGCTGGCGGCCGGCTGCGCGCCGCTCGCCCCGCCGCCGGCGCCGCCACCACCCGAACCGCCGCCGCCCCCGCCGCCACCGCCGCCGCCTCCCCCACCGCCCCCGCCGCCGGTCAGCGTCATCGAGCTGAGTTCGCGTGCCGCCGAACAGGCCCTGCTGGCCGGCCTGCGAGCCTACGACGACGGCCAGTACAAGCTGGCCGAGCAGAAGCTCGATGCCGCCCTCAAGGCCGGCCTCAGCGCGCCGAAGGACCTGGCCGCGGCGCACAAGACGCTGGCCTTCATCTACTGCACCAGCAAGCGCACGAAGCAGTGCGAAGCCGCCTTCGTCGCCGCGCGCGAGGCCGATCCGGCCTTCGTGCTCAGCAAGGCCGAGGCCGGCCACCCGCTGTGGGGCCCGGTCTACCGGCGCACGCTGCGCAAGCGCTGATGCCGGCGCCGCCCTCGCCCGGGCGCGCCGGCGCCGACTTCGGTTTTGCGCTGCGCGTCTACTGGGAAGACACCGACGCCGGCGGCATCGTCTTCTACGCCAACTACCTGAAGTTCTTCGAGCGGGCGCGCACCGAGTGGCTGCGCTCGCTCGGCGTCGAGCAGGAGAAGCTCAAGCAGGACGAGGGCTCGATCTTCGTGGTCAGCGAGACCGCGGTACGCTACCTGCGCCCGGCTCGGCTGGACGACTGGCTGCACGTGACGGTGGTCGCGCAGTCGCGGCGCCAGGCCAGCCTGACGGTCAGCCAGCAGTGCTGGCGCGACGACACGCTGCTGGCCGAAGGCACGATCCGCATCGGCTGCGTGGACTGCGGAACCTTCCGCCCACGCCGCATTCCGATCTCCATCCTCGATCGCATCGCATGAACTCTCAAGACCTGTCCATCGTCCAGCTGCTGCTGCACGCGAGCTTCGTCGTGCAGCTCGTCGTCGCCGCCCTGCTGATCGTCTCGCTGGCGAGCTGGACCGTGATCTTCGGCAAGATCTTCGGCCTCAAGCGCATCCGCTCGCTCAACGAGGGCTTCGAGCGCGAGTTCTGGTCCGGCCAGAACCTGCAGGACCTGTACGCCGACGCCTCCAAGAAGGCCGATCGCGCCGGCCCGATGACGCGCATCTTCGCCTCCGGCATGCGCGAGTTCCTCAAGTTGCGCGAGAAGCGCGTCGCCGATGCCGGCGCCCTGCTCGACGGCGCGCGGCGTGCAATGCGCGCCAGCTTCCAGCGCGAGCTCGACACCGTCGAGTCGCACTTGAGCTTCCTCGCCTCGGTCGGCTCGGTCTCGCCCTATGTCGGCCTGTTCGGCACGGTGTGGGGAATCATGCACGCCTTCGTCGGCCTGTCGAACCTCCAGCAGGTGACGCTGGCCACGGTCGCCCCCGGCATCGCCGAAGCCCTGGTTGCCACCGCCATCGGCCTGTTCGCCGCCATCCCCGCGGTGCTGGCCTACAACCGTTTCGCGCGCGACATCGATCGCATCGCGATCCAGATGGAGACCTTCATCGAGGAGTTCTCCAACATCCTCCAGCGCAACATCGGCCAGCCGGTCGCAGGACACTGAGATGGCCCAGCTCGCGCTCCGCCACGGCTCGCGCCGCCGCACGATCAACGAGATCAACATGGTCCCGTTCATCGACGTGATGCTGGTGCTGCTGATCATCTTCATGGTCAGCGCGCCGCTGATCTCGCCCAGCGTGATCGACCTGCCCAGCGTCGGCCAGGCCAAGCGCCAGCCCGACAAGGTGATCGAGGTCGTCGTCGGCGCTGACGAACAGCTGCGCCTGCGCGTCGACGGGAAGGATCAGCCGCGCGTCGGCCTCAAGGACCTGGCCGCGCGCGTCGGCACGCTTCAGGGCGGCAACGCCAACACGCCGGTGGTCATCGCCGCCGACCGCAACGTCAAGTACGAGCAGGTCGTGAAGGTGATGGACACGCTGCAGAAGGCCGGCGTGCAGCGCGTGGGACTGGCCGTCAAGGCGACGGGCACCTGAAACACGGCATGAACGCGACGACGCTGGACGATCTGAGGCCGCGGCCTCCGGGCGGCCTGTCGCGCGCTGCGCTGCTGGCGATCGGCGCGCACGTCGTGCTGGTGCTGGCGCTGAGCCTGGGGGTCAGCTGGCGCAGCAACGATCCGCCGGGCGTCGAGGCCGAGCTGTGGGCCGCCGTGCCGCAGGTGGCCGCGCCGCGTGCCGTCGAGCCTGAACCCACACCCAAACCGGCCCCGAAGCCGGAGCCCACGCCCAAGGCCGAGCCGCCGCCACCACCACCGAACCGCGACGCCGAGATCGCACGCGAGAAACGCGAGCAGAAAGACAAGCTCGAGAAGCAGCGCCTCGAAGACGAGCGCAAGGAAGAAGCCGCCCGCAAGAAGCAGCAGGAACTGGCCAAGGCCGAAGCCGACCGGAAGAAGGTCGAGGACGCCAGGCGCGAGGCCGACAGACAGAAGAAGGCCGAGGCCGAGCGCGTGGCGCGCATCGAGGCCGAACGCGAGAAGCAGCTCAAGCGCATCATGGGCGAGGCCGGCGCCACCGGTGCGCCGGGCAGCACCGGCAGCGCGGCGCAGAGCGCCGGGCCCTCGGCCAGCTATGCCGGCCGCATCAAGGCCCGCGTGATGCCCAACATCGTCTTCGCTGACGAGGTGACCGGCAACCCGCTGGCTTCGGTCGAGGTGAAGGTCGCGCCGGACGGCAGCATCGTCGGTCGCCGGCTGGTCACGAGCAGCGGTGTCGCCGCGTGGGACGAAGCGGTGCTGCGCGCGATCGACAAGACCGAGGTCCTGCCGCGCGACACCGACGGCCGCGTGCCGCCGGCGATGCTGCTCGAGTTCAGGCCGCGCGACTTCTAGCCGTCGCACCCATCACCGGGCTCGAACCCCCGGACAGCCGCGGCCACAGCCAGGCGTCGACCGACAGCTTGCCCGGCCCCCACAGCACCACCGCGGCCAGCAGACAGCCCCACAGCTCGTGCTGGGCCAGCGCAGCCGGCGCGATCTCCTCCAGGCTCAGCACCGCGATCACGTTGACGACCGACAGCCCCAGCGCGCCGAAGCGTCCGAACAGGCCCAGCACCAGCAGCACCGGCAGGACCAGCTCGCCCCCCGTGCCCATCAGCGCGGCGACATGGGGCGGCAGCAGCGGGACCTTGTACTCGTCCTGGAACAGTGCCAGCGTCGTCTCCCAGTCGGCGATCTTGGTCAGGCCCGAGCGGAAGAAGGCGGCACCGACGTACAGGCGCGCGGCCAGCAGCGCCACGGGTTGCAGCGCATCGAGTGCGCGCGTCGCCAGCCTTGCCAGCGACAGCGGGGCTTCGAGCCAGGTCGGGGTCATGATTCAGTCTCCTCGGAAGATGCGTCAATCGGCTCGGCCCTCCAGAGCCAGCCTTGTTGCAGGGCCCGGACCAGCCAGGCGTTGAAATCGAAGTCGTCACCGGCGGCGGCCAGTGCCTCGGCCACGGAGCGCCCGTCGTGCAGGGCCTGCATCCAGGCGTGGGAGGCGGCATCCAGGGCGGTGACCTGCGCGCGCCAGCCGGACCGCGCCACCACCACCGATTCGCTGCGCCCGGCCGCCAGGGCCTCGCGCACCGGGGCGAAGGCCTCGTCGTCGGCCGCATCGCCGCGATGCTGGTGAGCCGCATGCAGAGTCGCCAGCGGCCAGTCGCTGGCCAGTACCTGCAGCGACGGCAGCAAGCGCAGTCGCAGCGACTCGGGCGCACGCTCGGCCAGCAGGGCGAGCGTCTCGCGCCGCAGTTCGGCATCGGCCGCGGTCTCGCAGCGCTGCACGGCAGCGTCGAGCCGCGCGCAGTCGCCGAGGTAGGGCCAGGGGTCGAAGTCGCGCTCGGCCTCGATGAAGGCCGGCAGGTCTTGCCCCCATTGCGCCAGGTCGCCGCGCGGCGGTGGCGAGGCACGCCACAGCGCGCGGGCCAGCACGGCGAAGTCCTCCTCGCCGACCAGGGCCTGCACCGTCGGATAGACCGCGGCCAGCGCCCGCTCGGCGATGCTCGCGGCATTGGCCCGGTAGGCGCCGAGACCGCGCTGCAAGCGCTGACCGCGTTCGCACACGTCATCCGCCAGCGCGTCCAGGGGTGGATCGACGGCCAGCAGCGCCCCCAGCAGGCGGCTCTGGCGCTCGGCCTCGTGCAGGGCGCTCATGCGGCCGCCTTGTGCCGCGACGCTTCGTGCTGCACGGCCGCAGCACGGGCCGCCTCGTCCAGCAGCACCTCGATCGCCGGCACGTCGGTGTCCCATTCGATCAGCGTCGGCACACGGCCGAGCACTTGAGCCGCGTGGCGGTACACCTGCCACACCGGCGCATGGACCCGGCTGCCGTGGTCGTCGATCACCAGGTCGCCGGAATCGCAGTAGCCGGCGAGGTGGATCTCGCCGATCGCGGCGGCAGGCAGCGCATCGACGAAGGCACAGGCCGCAGCCACCGGCTCGCCGGCCGACGCGTCGGCGCGCTGCGCGTTGATCGCATTGACGACGAGGTTGTTGACGTCGAGCAGCAAGCCGCAGCCCGTGCGCCGCGTGAGCGCGGCCAGGAACTCGGGCTCGGCCATCGCCGCCGTGTCGTCGAAGCTCAGGTAGGCCGACAGGTTCTCGACCAGCAAAGGGCGCCGCAGTCGGTCCTGCGCGCGCTGCACGTTGGCGCTGAGGATGTCGAGCGACGCCGGCGTGAAGGCGATCGGCAGCAGGTCGGCGCCGTGCACGGCGGTGGTCGACCCGGGCCGCGGAGCGCGCGCGAAGCAGGCGTGGTCCGACACACGGACCGGCTCGATGCGATCGACCAGACGTGCCAGGCGCTCCAGGTGCCAATCGTCGATGCCGACTGCCGAGCCGAGCGCGAGGCCCACGCCGTGCAGGCTGACGGCATGCGTCTCGCGCACGCCGGACAACACCGCCAGCGCCGCCCCGCCGTCGGCGAAGAAGTTCTCGGAATGGACCTCGACGAAGCCGAGCGCCGGTCGGCGCTCGGCCCAGTCGCGGTAGTGCGGCTGACGCAGGCCGATGCCCACGTCGTTGCCGGCACCGGAAGCAGGCGAGTTCATCACGAGCCCGTCAGCATCCGGTGTGCCTCGTCACTTCTTGGTCTTGGCCTTCGCTTCGGCCGCGCTCAGCCCGCCGGCCGCCTTGCAGGTGCCCTTGGCGACGTACTTCCACTCGCCGGCGTCGTTGTCGGCCTTGGACTGGCCGGCGCACGAGTGCGAACCTGACAGGTTGGCACAGTCGTTCTGGCCCGCCTTGGCGATGCCGTAGCACTTTTCCTTGCCCGAGTCCTGGGCGGCCGCCGGGCCCATCAGCCCGAGCGCGAGGATGGAAGCAAGGGCGGACGATGCGATCAGACGTTGGCTCATGGGTCACTCCTTTGAGGTTGCGCGCCGCGACATCGGCGACAGCGGTCTGTCGGTCGGGCCGAAAGATTCTTACACTGCGCGCTGCTCGCCCCGTCGCGAGACGTTCCGTGAGCCTCATCGATGACCGACCTGCCGGCCCTGCTCGAGACCCTCCGTCCACAACTGCTGCGCTACGCCCAGCTGCAACTGCGCAACCCGGCCTGGGCCGAGGACGCGGTGTCGGAAACGATGCTGGCCGCCCTCGAGAAGCCCGAGTCCTTCGCCGGCCGGGCCCAGCCCAAGACCTGGCTGATCGGCATTCTCAAGCACAAGCTCGTGGACCAGGTGCGCAAGCATTCGCGCGAGGTCCAGGTCTCGACCGACGAGGACGACGGCCAGGCGCTCGAGGACGGCCTGTTCGACGAGGGCGGCCACTTCCGCGAGACACCGGCCGAGTGGGGCGACCCGCAGGCCGTGGTCGGGCAGACCCAGTTCATCAAGGTGCTCGACGCCTGCGTCGAGAAGCTGCCCAACCAGCTCGGGCGCGTCTTCCTGATGCGCGAGTGGCTGGAACTCGAAACTGACGAGATCTGTAAGGAGCTGTCGGTCACGCCGACGAACCTGTGGGTCATGTTGCATCGAGCCCGGTTGCGGCTGCGGGAATGCCTGCAGATCAACTGGTTCGGCAACCCCGCCCTTGCCACCGAACCCGCACCCTCCAAGCGCCGATGAAGATGTTCCTTCGCCGCACCTGCCAGGAAGCCGCCCGCCTGATGACGGCGCGCCGCGACCGCAAGCTGTCGCTCGCCGACCGTGTCGCCTTGCGCTTCCACCTGATGGCTTGCAAGGCCTGTCCGATCTTCGAGCGGCAGGTCAAGCTGATGGACAGCGCGATGGGCAGCTGGCGCGCCTACGCCGAACGCAACGACTAGGGTCGCTCGCTCAGTCCGGCTCGCCGTAGCCGCCGCCACCGGGCGTCTCGACCACGAACACGTCGCCCGGCTGCATCTCGACCGAGCCGATGTGCGCGAGCGTTTCCACCCGGCCGTCCGCCCGCTCCACGCGGTTGATGCCCAGCGCGCCCGGCCGTCCGCCGGCCATGCCGAAGGCCGGCACCACGCGGCCGTTGGACAGGATCGAGGCGGTCATCGGTTCGAGGAAGCGCACACGCCGCACGCCGCCGTCGCCGCCGCGATGCGCACCGGCACCGCCCGAGCCGGCGCGGATCGCGTAGCTGTCGAGTCGCACCGGAAAGCGGAACTCCAGCACCTCGGGGTCGGTGAGGCGTGAATTGGTCATGTGGGTCTGCACGACGCTCGTGCCGTCGAAGTCCGGGCCCGCGCCGCTGCCGCCGGAGATGGTCTCGTAGTACTGGTGGCGCGCGTTGCCGAAGGTGAAGTTGTTCATCGTGCACTGGCTCGCCGCCATCACGCCGAGCGCGCCGTAGAGCGCGTTGGTGATGCAGGTCGAGGTCTCGACGTTGCCGGCCACCACCGACGCCGGCGGGCGCGGGTTGAGCATCGAGCCCTCGGGGATGATCACCTTCAGCGGCTTCAGGCAGCCGGCGTTCAGCGGGATGTCGTCGCCGACCAGCGTGCGGAACACGTAAAGCACCGCCGCCATGCACACGGCCGTCGGCGCGTTGAAGTTGTTCTCCAGCTGCGCGCTGGTGCCGGCGAAGTCGATCTCGGCGCTGCGCTCGGCCGCGTCCACGCGGATCGCCACCGCGATCTGCGCGCCATTGTCCAGCGGCAGCGTGAAGGCCCCGGTCCTCAGCGTCGTGATGACCCGGCGCACCGACTCTTCGGCGTTGTCCTGCACGTGGCCCATGTAGGCCCGCACCACGTCCAGGCCGAACTGCGCCACCATGCGGCGCAGCTCCTGCACCCCCTTCTCGTTGGCCGCGATCTGCGCCTTCAGGTCCGCGAGGTTCTGCTGCGGGTTGCGTGCCGGATGGGCGCCGCCCGACAGCAGGGCGAGCATCTCGGCCTCGCGCAGCCGGCCGGCCTCCACCAGCCTGACGTTGTCGATCTGCACGCCCTCCTCCTCGATGCGCGTCGAGAAGGGCGGCATCGAGCCGGGCGTCACGCCACCGATGTCGGCATGGTGGCCGCGGCTGCCGACGTAGAACAGGATCTCGCCGCCGGCCACGTCGAACACGGGTGTGACGACGGTGACGTCGGGCAGGTGCGTGCCGCCGTGGTAGGGGTCGTTCAGCGCGTAGACGTCGCCCGGGCGCATCTGTCCGGCGTTGCCAGCGATCACCGTCTTGATCGACTCGCTCATGGAGCCCAGGTGCACCGGCATGTGCGGCGCGTTGGCGATCAGCTGGCCCTGCGCATCGAACAGTGCGCACGAGAAGTCGAGCCGCTCCTTGATGTTGACCGAATAGGCGGTGTTCTGCAGCTGCAGGCCCATCTGCTCGGCGATGTTCATGAAGAGGTTGTTGAACACCTCCAGCATCACCGGGTCGACCGTGGTGCCGATGGCGCGGCGCTGCTGGCGCGGCTGCACGCGCTCCAGCAACAGGTGGTCGAGCGCGCTGACGCGTGCGCGCCAGCCGGGCTCGACGACCGTGGTCGCGTTCTTCTCCGCGATGATCGCCGGGCCGTCGACGAAGAGCCCCGGCCTGGCCTGCTCGCGCACGACCAGCGCGGCGTCGTGCCAGCGGCCGCCGCTGAAGAGCTGCACCGTTTCGGCCACCGGCGCCGCGGCCGGCGTGGCGGTCGCCTGCGTCGGCTCGGTCGGCAGCTCGCCGGCCCCGACGACCTCGACCGACACCGCCTCGACGACCAGCGCCCGCTCGGTCATCAGGAAGGCGAAGCGCCGCCGGTAGGCCGCCTCGAACGCCGCCCGCAGGTCGTCGGGCGGTCCGAAGGGCACGACCAGTGCCGAGTCCGTGCCCTCGTAGCGCAGGTGCACGCGGCGGTGGGTGCGCACGACGCCACGGCCGACGCCCTGGCGGCGCAGCTCGGCCTCGGCCTCGGCCGCCAGCGTGTCGAGCCGCTGCACAACGGCCGGCCAGGCGTCGGCGAGGCGCTGCTCGACGGCGGCCTCGCGCATCACGCTCTGGTCGGCCAGGCCCATGCCATAGGCCGAGAGCACCCCGGCCAGCGGGTGCGCGAACACGCGGTCCATGCCCAGCGCGTCGGCCACCCGGCAGGCGTGCTGGCCGCCGGCACCGCCGAAGCACTGCAGGGTGTAGCGCGTGACGTCGTAGCCGCGCGCCACCGAGATCTTCTTGATCGCGTTGGCCATCGCACCCACCGCGATGTCGATGAAGCCCTCGGCCACGGCCTCGGGCGATCGCCGGGTGCCCGTGGCCTGCTCGATCCGCGCCGCCAGCTCGCTGAACTGCCGGACCACGACCTCGCGGTCCAGCGGCTCGTCGGCCGCCGGGCCGAAGACCTTGGGAAAGTAGGCCGGCTGGAGCTTGCCGAGCATCACGTTGGCGTCGGTCACGGCCAGCGGCCCGCCGCGCCGGTAGCAGGCCGGGCCGGGGTTGGCGCCGGCACTCTGCGGCCCGGCGCGAAAGCGCGCGCCGTCGAACGAGAGGATCGACCCGCCACCGGCCGCGACCGTGTGGATGCTCATCATCGGCGCGCGCATGCGCACGCCAGCCACCTGGGTCTCGAAGGCGCGCTCGAACTCGCCGGCGTAGTGGCTCACATCGGTCGAGGTGCCGCCCATGTCGAAGCCGATCACGCGGACGTCGACCGGCGCGTCCGCGGGACGGGCGCCGGCCCGCGACCCGCTCGGCGGCTGATCTTGTCCACCCGCGAGATCGGTTGCCGCCAGCAATGCGGTGCGCACCATGCCGACGATGCCGCCGGCCGGCCCGGACAGGATCGCGTCCTTGCCCTGGAAGGCGTGCGCATCGGTCAGGCCCCCGGACGACTGCATGAAGAGCAGCCTCACGCCCGGCATCTCGGATGCCACCTGGTCGACGTAGCGACGCAGGATGGGCGAGAGGTAGGCGTCGACCACCGTCGTGTCGCCGCGCCCCACCAGCTTCATCAGCGGGCTGACCTGGTGCGACACGCTGACCTGCGTGAAGCCGGCTTCGCGTGCCAGCCGTGCCGCCGCGTGCTCGTGCGCCGTGTAGCGGTAGCCGTGCATGAAGACGATCGCGGCGCTGCGCAGGCCAGCGTCGAAGGCCGCCCCCAGGTGCGCGCGCAAGTGCGCTTCATCCAGCGGGGTCACGACGCTGCCGTCGGCGGCCAGCCGCTCCTGCGCCTCGATCACCCGGCGGTACAGCAGCTCGGGCAGCACGATGTGGCGGTCGAAGAGGCGCGGCCGGTCCTGGTAAGCGATGCGCAGCGCGTCGCGCAAGCCCTGGGTGATCACCAGCAGGGTCGGCTCGCCGCGACGCTCGAGCAGCGCGTTGGTGGCCACCGTCGTGCCCATCTTCACGCACTCGACGCGGTCCGGCGTGATCGGCTCGTCGGGGTCCAGGCCCAGCAGGTGGCGGATGCCGGCCAGCGCGGCGTCGCGGTATTGCTCGGGGTTCTCGGACAGCAGCTTGTGCGTCACGAGCGCGCCATCCGGGCGCCTGCCGACCACGTCGGTGAAGGTGCCCCCACGGTCGATCCAGAACTGCCAGCGCGCGGTCGCTTCCATCCTGCGAACTCTACTAGGGGGGAAACGCCCCGCACTTCCGGCGTTCGGCGCCGGACGCCGCTCCTAGGATCGCCGCCATGACCGACCTGTCGTCCCCGCCGCTGACCCTGGTGAACCTGCCGGGCGCCGATGCACGCCCCGACGCCGCGTCGGCGAAGACGCGCCACCCGGCGTTCTGCTGGCCGACACCGCCGTTCGCCGGCTACCCTCAGAGCGGCGAGCAGACCCAGGCCCAGCCCTGCACCATCGAAGGCCTGAACGGCAAGCTGGTCCATGGGCGCCTGATCCACTTCGTGCCCGAGGAACGCGTGGCCAACGTGCAGGTGCCACCGGCCCGCACCACGCTGCCGCTGCAGTTCGGCCAGTTCCGCAGCCTCGCGCTGACCGAGCCCCTGCAGCCGCCGGCGCCGGGCAGCGACGACCCGCATGCCGCCGTGCTGACCCACCGACCGCGGACGCGCTACCGCCTGACGCTCAAGGCCGGCGAGCCGCTGGAAGGCGAGACCGTCGGCCACGTCGAGACCGCCTTCGGCCTGTTCCTGTTTCCGCCGCTGGACGAAGCCGGCGCGGTGACCCGCCTGTTCGTGCCGGCCGAGGCCCTGGGGGCCACCGAGATCGGCCCGCGCGTCGGCGAACTGCTGATCGAGAGCCGCGCCGCCACGCCCGAGCAGGTGCAGGAAGCCGCGCAGATGCAGCAGCAAATGCGCAGCCAGAAGCTCGGCGACATCCTGGTCACGCAGCGCATCGTCACGCCCGAGCAGTTGCTCGCCGCGATCGAGCAGCAGCGGCAGATGCCGATGATGCGCATCGGCGAGGCGCTGATTGCGCTCAAGCTGATCACGCAACGCCAGCTCGACGAGGCGCTGGAGCAGCAGAAGATGGACCGCAGCGTGCCGATCGGTGAACTGCTGATCCGCCTGGGCCGCGTCTCGCGCGCCGACCTGCAGACGGCGCTGGCCCGCAAGATGGGCTACCCGCAGGTCGAGGTGCGCGGCTTTCCGATCGAGTCCGAGGCGCTCAGGCGCCTGCCCTTCCCGGTCGCGCAGCGCCTGGGCGCGCTGCCGCTGCTGCTGCGAGACGCCAGCCTGGTCGTCGCGATCGAGGATCCCTCGCGCCGCGCCGCCATCGACGAGATCGAGTTCGCCAGCCAGTGCAAGGTGGCACCGGTGCTGGCCCAGCACAAGGACATCGAGCCGATGCTGCGCGAGGCCTATGCCCGCGTCGGCGTCGACGTCCCCGGCGGGCCCGGCATGCCGATCGACGCCAGCGGCTTCGACTTCGAGCCGGCCGACGCCGGCAAGCTGGTCGAGAGCCTGGAGCGCGAGGTCAAGGAGCGCCAGCGCGACATCAGCGAGAAGCCGATCGAGCAGAGCGACAACTCGCTGGTGCGGCTGATCCACACGATGATCATCGAGGCCCACAGCGAGGGTGTGAGCGACATCCACATCGAGACCTACCCCGGCAAGGACAAGCTCAAGATCCGCTTCCGCAAGGACGGCACGCTGCGCCCCTACCTGGAGCTGCCGCACACCTACCGCGCGGCGATCATCGGCCGCATCAAGATCATGTGCGACCTCGACATCTCCGAGCGTCGCAAGCCCCAGGACGGCAAGATCGACTTCTCCAAGTTCGCGGCCGGCCACCGGCTCGAACTGCGCGTCGCGACCATCCCGACCAACAACGGCCTCGAGGATGTGGTGATGCGGCTGCTGGCCTCCGCCAAGCCGGTGCCGATCGACCGCCTGGGCCTGAGCCCGCGCCACGCCGAGATGCTGAAGGCCGCGATGGAGCGGCCCTACGGCCTGGTGCTGTGCGTCGGGCCGACCGGCTCGGGCAAGACCACGACGCTGCACTCGGCGCTCAGCCACATCAACGTGCCCGAGCGCAAGATCTGGACCGCCGAGGACCCGATCGAGATCACCCAGCCCGGGCTGCGCCAGGTGCAGGTGCACGCCAAGATCGACTGGACCTTCGCGAAGGCGCTGCGCGCCTTCCTGCGCGCCGACCCGGACGTGATCATGGTCGGCGAGATCCGCGACGCCGAGACCTCCAGCATCGCCATCGAGGCCTCGCTGACCGGCCACCTGGTGCTGTCGACGCTGCACACCAACAGCGCGCCCGAGACCGTGACGCGCCTGCTCGACATGGGCATGGACCCGTTCAACTTCGCCGACTCGCTGCTGCTGGTGCTGGCGCAACGCCTGGTGCGCCGCCTGTGCACGCAGTGCCGCGTCAGCCGCCCGATGAACGACGACGAGGTCGAGGAGTTGCTCGACGATCACCTCTTCGTGACCCGGCCGGAGGACCCGGCCAAGGCGCGCCACGAACTGCGCCAGGGCTGGCTCGCTCGCTGGGGCCAGGACGGCCGCCTGACGCGCTTCCACAGCCCGGGCTGCGCGGCCTGCGGCCACAGCGGCTACCGTGGCCGCTGCGGCATCCACGAGCTGATGCCGGTCTCGCGTGAACTGCGCCGCCTGATCCAGACCGGCGCGCGCGCCGAGGAAGTGCAGCGCACGGCCTTGCTCGAAGGCATGCACACGCTGCGCCAGGACGGCATCGAGAAAGTGCTCCAGGGCCTGACCTCGATCGACGAGGTCCGGGCCACCAGCAACGCCTGAGGCGGGTGCGCTCAGCCGCCCAGCGCGACCTCGTAGAGCCGCTGGAACAGCGCAATCGCCGCCTGCCAGTCGCCGAGCATCGCGCGGCCAGCCACGCGCTCGTAGGCCGGCCCGGGACGCGGGCGGACGAGCATGAAGGCCGGCAGGCCGTAGCGCAGCGCGATGCTGTTGACCAGGATGCGCGCCGTGCGGCCGTTGCCGTTCGGGAAGGGATGGATGCGCACCCATTCGCCATGCGCCCAGGCGCACAGGATGATCACGGACGCGAGCAGGTCCTCGGCGTGGTCCTCGGCGAAGTGGCCGCGGCGGATGCTGCGATCCAGGTCGTCGAGCTGCGCCTGCAGCGTCCGGTCGAACGCGGCCAGTTCGGCAGCCACCTGCTCGAAAGGCACACCCGGTGGGCCACCCGCCCAGAGCTCGACGTCGTAGTCAACGAGTCCGGGCTCGCCGCGGAACACGCCGAAGGGCTCGCCGTCGGTGGGCACCAGGCCTTGCATGATGTCGCGCTGCCAGGCACGGACGACCTCGCTCGACAAGGGCTCGCGCGCGATGGCCGCGGCCGCGACCTTGGGTCCGAGCTCGAGCAGGTTGCGCAGCAACTCGGGACTGTTGGCGTCCCAGTCAGCCACCCAGCTTCTCGAGCATGCGCGCCGAGGCCGGCCCGAGCGCCAGCCGGCGCCGCGCGCGAACGCCCTGGGCCGGGTCCTGCTCCACCGCGGCCTCGGCCCGCATCGCCGCGTCCATGGACTTGACCCCGATCGGATCGCCGGCCTGGTAAGCCCTGAGCCGCTCCAGCGTGGCGCCGAGATCAACCGCGGCCTCCGCCACACCCTTGTTGACCCACTCCCGCACCGCGTCGTTGACCACCTGGTTCTGCGGCCGGCCCTGCATCTCGCTGAGCAGGGCGAGCCCGGCCTGAACGGCCGGGTCGAGCCGGAAAGTGCTTGCCTTGCGTGTCATGGAATGAGCATAGGCTCGCCCGATAGTGATGTCAAATTGCTACTTTGACGTCACCTAGACGGCCAGCGGGTGCCGGCCTTCCCAGCCGGCCAACATCGCCCACGGGCCTCAGACCGGCACCAGGAAGTCCCTGCTGATTCCGACCCCCAGGTCGCCGACGCGGTCGAGAAACTGCGTCAGGAAGGCGTGCAGGCCGGTGGCCAGGATCTCGTCGATGCGGCCGAAGCTCAGGTCGGCCCGCAGGCGGCCGGCGCGGCGCAGGGTCTCGTCGCTCTGCTCGTTGGCCACCATCTTCAGGTTGCCGACGACCTCGTTCATGCAGGCCGCCAGCGAGCGCGGCATGTCGGCGCGCAGGATCAGCAGCTCGGCCACCTTGTCGGGGCGGATCACGTTGCGGTAGACCTTGCGGTAGACCTCGAAGCCGGAGACGGTGCGCAGGATCGCGCTCCAGTAGTAGAAGTCGACCTCGACCGGCTCGCGCTGCTCGCGCACGCCGAAGAACTCGCCCATGCCCCCCGGCACGGCGCCGTGGAACTTGACGTCGAGCAGCCGCGCGGTGTTGTCCGCGCGTTCGAGGAAGGTGCCGATGCGCAGGAAGTGGAAACTCTCGTCCTGCAGCATCGTGCCCAGCGTGACGCCGCGCGACAGGTGCGAGCGGAACTTGACCCACTCGAACAGCTCCGAAGGGTCGCGGTGGAAGCCGCCGCCGGCCACCAGGCGCTTGAACTCCAGCCAGGTGGTGTTGGCGGTCTCCCAGACCTCGGTGGTCAGCGTGCCGCGCACGGCGCGCGCGTTCTCGCGCGCGGCACTCAGGCAGGAGTAGATGCTCGAGGCGTTGGTCTCGTCGCGCACCATGAAGTCCATCACCTCGCGCGCGTTCACGCTCGCGTGCTTGCGGTGGTAGTCGCGCGTCAGCTCGCTGATCGACAGCAGGCCGCGCCAGCCCTGCTCGGTGGCCTCGCTGGACTGCGGCAGCAGCGAGGTCTGGTAGTTGACGTCGAGCATGCGCGCGGTATTCTCGGCGCGCTCGGTGTAGCGGGCCATCCAGAACAGGTGGTCGGCGGTGCGGGACAGCATGGTGGTGTTCCCTTCAGGCCCGGTCAGGCTTCCAGCATCCAGGTGTCCTTGGTCCCGCCGCCCTGCGACGAGTTGACCACCAGGGAGCCTTCCTTCAGCGCCACGCGCGTCAGCCCGCCGGGCACCATCTGCACGGTCTTGCCCGACAGCACGAAGGGCCGCAGATCGATGTGGCGCGGCGCGACGCCGCTGTCGACATAGGTCGGGCAGGTCGACAGCGCCAGCGTCGGCTGGGCGATGTAGTTGCTGGGGTTGGCCAGCAGCTGGGCGCGGAAGCCCTCGATCTCGGCCTGGCCGGCCGCCGGCCCGACCAGCATGCCGTAGCCGCCGGCGCCGTGCACCTCCTTCACGACCAGCTCGGACAGATGCGCCAGCACGTACTTCAGATCCTCGGCCTCGCGGCAGAGGTAGGTCGGGACGTTGTGCAGGATGGGCTTCTCGCCGAGGTAGAACTCGATCATCTTCGGCACGTAGGGGTAGATCGACTTGTCGTCCGCCACGCCGGTGCCGACCGCGTTGGACAGGTTGACGTTGCCGGCGCGGTAGACGCCCAGCAGGCCGGCGCAGCCCAGTGTGGAGTCGGGCCGGAACACCTTGGGGTCGAGGAAGTCGTCGTCGACGCGGCGGTAGATCACGTCCACGCGCCGCGGTCCTTGCGTCGTGCGCATGTACAGGTACTGGTCCTTGACGAACAGGTCCTTGCCCTCGACCAGCTCGACGCCCATCTGCTGGGCCAGGAAGGCGTGCTCGAAGTAGGCGCTGTTGTACATGCCCGGCGTCAGCACCACGACCGTCGGCTCGTTGACGCCGCTGGGCGCCACGGCGCGCAGCGTGTCGAGCAGCAGGTCGGGGTAGTGCGCCACCGGGGCCACGCGGTGCAGGCTGAACAGCTCCGGGAAGAGCCGCATCATCATCTTGCGGTTCTCGAGCATGTAGCTGACGCCGCTGGGCACGCGCAGGTTGTCCTCGAGCACGTAGTAGCTGCCGCTGCCGTCGGGGTTGGCGGCGCGGACGATGTCGATGCCGGCGATGTGCGAGTACACCTGGCCCGGCAGGTTGACGCCCATCATCTCGGGCCGGAACTGGGCGTTCTTGAAGACCTGCTCGCCGGGCACGATGCCCGCCTGGATGATCTCCTGGTCGTGATAGACGTCGTGGATGAAGCGGTTGAGCGCATTGACGCGCTGCTTCAGGCCCTTCTCCATCTCGCGCCATTCCTGCGCGGGGATGATGCGAGGGATCAGGTCGAAGGGGATCAGGCGCTCGGTGCCCGAGCCGTCCTCGTCCTTGGCACCGTAGACGGCGAAGGTGATGCCGACGCGGCGGAAGATCATCTCCGCCTCGTCGCGGCGTGCCTTCATCGCCTCGGCCGGCTGCTGCTCGAGCCAGCGGTTGTAGCCGGCGTAGTGCGCCCGCACGGCGCGGTCCGCCGCGTGCATCTCGTCGTACTTCGTCATCGTGTCTCCCACGCGCCGAGATTTAGCAGGGATTGTGCCAAGCGGTTCTCCCGGGGAGTGCCGATCGTCTCAAGCCGGCCGGGTGCTGACCTTGACCGTCAGCGTGTGGCGGCCGCCGCCGCGGATCACGCCGCTGAGCGGCGTGACATCGCGGTAGTCGCGGCCGTACGCCACCCGCACGTGGCCGGCCCCGGCCACGCAGTCGTTGGTGGGATCGAGCTCCAGCCAGTCGCTGCCGCTGCCGTCGGCCCGGGGCAGCGCGACCGCGACCCAGGCGTGCGAGGCATCGGCCCCCTGCAGGCGCGGCTGGCCCGCCGGCGGGTCGGTCAGCAGGTAGCCGCTGACGTAGCGCGCCGCCAGGCCGAGCGAGCGCAGTGCGCCGATCATCACGTGGGCGAAGTCCTGGCAGACGCCGCGCTTCTGCTCGAAGGCCTGCAGCATCGGCGTGTCGACCTCGGTGCTGGCCGGCTCGTAGGCGAACTCCTCGTGCAGCCGGTGCATCAGCTCGCAGGCGGCCTCGTCCAGCGGTCGGCCGGCGACGAAGGCCGGCGCCGCCCAGGCCCGCAGCGCCGGAGCCCGTCCGACCAGCCCCGAGTCGTGGACGAACTCGACCGCCGCGTCGAGCGGCCGGCCGGCCTGGTAGCGCCAGTGCTCGCGCGCCGCCTCCCAGCGCATCGCCGGCGGCAGCGGCGGCGACGGCGCGACGCGTACACGGCTGCTGGCCCGCACGCTCAGCGACTCGTGCGGCACCGTCAGCGAGAAGTGGGCGAGCGCATTGCCCCAGGTGTCGGTGCGCTCCTGGACGCGCGCCGGCGCCGGGTCGATGCGCAGCGCGAAGTCCAGCAACTCCTGCGATCCATCGCCGCGCGGCTTGAGCATCGCGATGTGATGCGCCAGCTCCACGGCACTGCCGTAGGTGTAGGTGGTCTCGTGCTCGACGATCAGTTCGGCCGGTCCACCGGGGGCCGGCAACGGTGCCGCCGCCTCAGACGGCAAGATGCTGCTCATGCGACCCGGCCAGCGCGAAGTAGCGCCGGCCCACCTCGTCGGACAGCCGCATGCCGGCATCGGCCAGGCGGTCGGCCAGCGCCACCACGCGCGCGTCGTCGACCTGGGTCGCATCGCCGCCCCCGTGCGCCGGCCGGCACAGCTCGACCAGCGTGGCCCCGGCGCCGGTGGCCGGCAGCAGGGCCAGCAGGCCCGCGCTGACCTGCGGGCCGCCGGGCAGCTTGCCGATCTCGGTGCGCAGGCGCCGCAGCACGCAACCCAGCGCGCGCGGGTTGGCCTCGTCGATCACCAGCAGGTCCAGCAGGGCCAGGGCCTCCTGGCGGCCGGGATAGCGGGCGCGGTAGGTGATGCTGCTGTCGAACAGGCGCAGCAGCAGGTCGAAGCCGTGCGTGGTGTGCACCGCACCGTCCTCGAAGAAGGCGCCGAGCGCGCCGCCCATCGCGATCAGGCGCTCGGCCAGGCGGCCGATGGTCAGCAGGCGCCAGCCGTCGTCGCGCGTCATGCGGTCGCTCTGCGCGCCGGTGACCGCCGCGAGCTGCTGCGCCAGCCGGTCGAGCGCGGCTTGCAGCTCGTCGTTCGCGAAGCCGACGCCGGCCGGCTCGGGGCCGGGGGCGATGCCGGCCCACAACATGCGCGCACCGAAGTCCTCGGCCATCGCGCGCACCAGCGCCGCGTGCTCGGGCGACAGGCGGTCGCGCAGCGCGCCGACCGCGCGGTCGAGGGCCGCCAGGTTGTAGGCGATGCTCTGCTGATCGTGGGCGTCGGCCAGTCCGGCGACCACGGCCCGCTCGAAGACGCGCGGCGATTGCGTCAGCGACGGCACGCCCCAGGGCGCCAGGCCGCTGAGCTGCGCCAGCAGCGACATCGCGTCGAGCACGGGCGCCGGGGTGTCGTCGTCCTCCTCGACCAGCGTGACGCTGGCGAGCGCGATGCGCACCAGATGCTCGGTGCGCTCGGTGTAGCGGCCCATCCAGAACAGGTTCTCGGCCGTGCGGCTGGACACGGGACGGCGGTGGCCCGCGATCTCCTCGGGCTTGAGGCGCTGCGGCAGCATCGAGTAGGTGTCCACCGGACCGTCGCGCAGCACCCAGGTGTCCAGGCTCGCGCCGCCCTGCTGCATCGACACCGCGTGCGGATCGCGCGCCGCGATGCGCGTCATGCCGCCGGGCAGCACGCGCCAGCCGCCGCGGCCGTCGGCGATCGCGTAGACGCGCAGCATCGCGGTGCGCGGCCGCAGCGCACCGCCCTGCCACCAGGGCGTCTGCGAGAACGGCAGGTAGCGCTGCAGCGTGTGCAGGTCCGGGTCGGCATCGATGCGCGCACGCCAGACCTGCAGCTGGTCGTCCGACAGCGTCGATCCGATCGCGGGCTCGAAGTCGCGGCCGGGCACGCCGGGGAAGGTCGGCCGGATCACGTGCGCGGCCAGCTCGCCCTGCGTGGCCTGCCAGGCGGCGTCCTCGCCGCACCACCAGGTCGGCAGCGCCGGCAGCGCGAGCGGCTCGCCGAGCAGCCGCTCGGCCAGCGCCGGCAGGAAGCCCTGCAGGCCGGGCGACTCGAGGAAGCTCGCACCCAGTGCATTGGCCATCGCCAGCCTGCCGGCACGCAGCACCTGCAGCAGGCCGGGCACGCCGAGGGCGGAATCGGGCCGCAGCTCGAGCGGGTCGCACCAGGGATCGTCGAGGCGCCGCAGCAGGCCGTGCACCGGCTCCAGGCCCTGCACGGTCTTGAGGTAGAGGCGCTCGTCGCGCACCGTCAGGTCGCCGCCCTCGACCAGCGACAGGCCGAGGTAGCGCGCCAGATAGGCCTGCTCGAAGTAGGTCTCGTTGTACGGGCCCGGCGTCAGCAGCGCGAGCCGGGGCGATGCGCAGCCATCGGCCGCGGCGATGGCCTGGGCCGGCCGCAGCAGGCTGTCGACCAGGCTGCGGTAGCTCGACGCGATGTGCTCGACCTGCAGCTCGCGGAAGGCCTCGGGGAACTGGCGCGAGACGATCAGCCGGTTCTCCAGCACATAGCCCAGGCCGGAGGGCGCCTGGCTGCGCTGCGAGACGATGGACCAGTTGCCGTCGGGCCCGCGCGCGATGTCGAAGGCCTGCACGTGCAGGCGCACACCGCTGGCCGGCTCGACGCCTTGCACGGCGCGCAGGTAGCCGGGATGGCCCAGCACCAGCGCGGCCGGCAGCAGGCCCTCGCGCAGCAGCCGCTGCTCGCCGTAGCAGTCCGCCAGCAGCGCCTCGAGCAGGCGCGCGCGCTGCGCGATGCCGGCCTCGATCTGGCGCCAGTCGGCCGGCTCGATCAGCAGCGGCAGCGGCCCGAGCGACCACGGCCGCTGGCCGGAGCCGCCCTCGCCGGGGGCCTGGTAGACGTTGTAGGTGACGCCGTCGCGGTGGATCTGCTGGGCGATCTGCTCGACGCGGCGGTCGAAGCCCTCCAGGCCCTCGTCGCCGATCAGGCCGAAGAAGCCTTGCCAGGGCTCGCGCAGGCGCTCGCCGGCCGGGTCCAGCAGTTCGTCGTAGTGGCCGCTCTCGGCCGGCACGGCGGCCCGGAGCACGCCCCTCGCCACCGCAGCCACGGCGTGCGCCGTGTCGGCTTGTGGCGAGGACTGCGGCACCGCAGCGGACGGGATGGCGTTCAGAGCTGGCGCAGGTCGAGGGTGAGCGGGAACTCGAGACTCGGCGCGGCGGCCGTGACCTGCATCCTGCCCGGTGTGTGGCCGAGCTTGAAGAAGCGCGCCAACCGCCGGCTTTCGGCCTCGTAGGCGTTGACCGGAAAGCTGTCGTGGTTGCGACCGCCGGGATGTGCCACATGATAGCGACAGCCCCCGAGCGAGCGACCGACCCAGGTGTCGACGATGTCGAAGGACAGCGGCGCGTGCGTCGGGATCGTCGGGTGCAGGGCCGACGGCGGCGCCCAGGCCTTGTAGCGCACGCCGGCGACGTGCTCGGCGACACGGCCCGTGGGATGCAGGGGCAGCGGCGCGCCGTTGACGGTGACGACGTGGCGGTTGCCGTTCAGGCCGCTGGCCTTGACCTCGAGCCGCTCGAGCGAGGAATCGACGTAGCGCACCGTGCCGCCCGGCGCGCCCTCCTCGCCCATCACGTGCCAGGGCTCGAGCGCGGTGCGCAGCGTCAGGTGGATGCCGGCCACCGACACCTCGCCGATCATCGGGAAGCGGAACTCGAAGTGCGGCGCGAACCAGGCCGCATCGAAACCAAAGCCCTGGTCGCGCAGTTCGGCCAGCACGTCGTTGAAGTCCATCTGCACGAAGCTGGGCAGCAGGAAGCGGTCGTGCAACTCGGTGCCCCAGCGCGTCAGGCGCGTCGTGCCGCGGCCCGTGTACGGCGCCTTCCAGAACCACGCGACCAGCGCGCGCAGCAGCAGCTGCTGCACCAGGCTCATGCGCGCGTGCGGCGGCATCTCGAAGGCGCGCAGCTCCAGCAGGCCCAGGCGGCCGGTCGGGCCGTCGGGGGAATAGAGCTTGTCGACGCAGAACTCGGCGCGGTGGGTGTTGCCGGTGACGTCGATCAGGATGTTGCGCAGCGTGCGGTCGACGAGCCAGGGCGGGATCAGGCTGGGCTGGCCGTAGGCCGCGGTCTGGCGCTCGATCTCCTGCAGCGCGATCTCGAGCTCGTAGACCTGGTCGTTGCGCGCCTCGTCGATGCGCGGCGCCTGGCTGGTCGGCCCGATGAACATGCCGCTGAACAGGTAGCTGAGCGACGGATGGTTGTGCCAGTAGGTCAGCAGGCTGGCCAGCAGGTCGGGCCGGCGCAGGAAGGGACTGTCGGCGGGCGTCGCGCCGCCCAGCACGAAGTGGTTGCCGCCGCCGGTGCCGGTGTGGCGGCCATCGAGCATGAACTTCTCGGTCGACAAGCGCGTCTCGTGGGCGGCCTCGTACAGGAACTCGGTGTGGTCGACCAGTTCGTCCCAGTTGGACGCCGGGTGGATGTTGACCTCGATCACGCCGGGATCGGGCGTGACCTGCAGCATCTTCAGGCGCGCGTCGCGCGGCGGCGGGTAGCCCTCGAGCACGATCTTCACGCCCAGGGCCGCGGCAGTCGCCTCGATGCCCGTCAGCAGGCCCAGGTAGTCGTCCAGCAGGGCCAGCGGCGGCATGAAGACGTAGAGGATGCCGCCGCGCGCCTCGACGCACATCGCGGTGCGCGTGATCCAGTGCGCCGACTCGAAGCGGTCCGGCATGTGCGTGAGGCTGCGCGCCGCGGCCGCGGCCCGCCCGCTGCCCTCGCCGCCGGCGCGACCGCTGCTCCCTCCCTGGCCCGCACCGGCGCCGGCGCCCGCGGTCGCCGCCTCGCCCGCCGCCGGGCGCAGCGCGTGGCTGGCGTACTGCGCCCGCCACGCGGCCACCGAGCGCAAGCGCCCGGCCGGCGCGAAGGGGTCGGCCTCGATCTGGTAGGGGTAGTCGGACTTCGACACCCAGGGCAGCGAGTCCAGCGGCAGGCGGTAGCCCATCGGCGAGTCGCCGGGGAAGAGGTACATCCGTTCGTCGCGGAAGAACCAGGGGCCGGTGGTCCAGGCCGGCCCGGCGAGCCCCGCTGGACGCGGCTCGCGTTGCGCGTCGCGATCCCCCACGGCGCGGGCGATGGGCAGCATGTAGCCGACCACCTTGGCGAGCCCCTGGTCGAAGATCTTGCGCAGCCGCGCGCGCTCCATCTCGTCGTCGAGCCGCGCGTCGAAGGGATCGACGTTGACCGGCAGGCGCCGCTCGCGCCACAGGTAGTACCAGGTGTCTTCGTAGCCGGCCTGGATGTGGTCGGTGGCCAGGCCGAGCTGGGCCGACAGGCGCTCGATGAAGGCCTTGGCGTCGACCTCGGTGTACGACGCAGGCTGGCGTTCGTCGGCGAACAGCGTCGGGTCGGTCCAGCAGGGCTCGCCGTCGGCGCGCCAGAGGACGCTCAGCGCCCAGCGCGGCAGCTGCTCGCCCGGGTACCACTTGCCCTGGCCGAAGTGCAGGAAGCCGCCGGCGCCATAGCGCGCACGCAGCTTCTGCACCAGTTCGTTGGCGTAGCCGCGCTTGGTGGGGCCGAGCGCGGCGGTGTTCCACTCGGCGCCGTCGCGGTCGGCCACCGAGACGAAGGTCGGCTCGCCGCCCTGGGTGAGCCGCACGTCGCCGGCGGCCAGCCGCGCGTCCACGGTCTTGCCGAGCGCCAGCACGTCGGCCCACTGTGCCTCGGTGTAGGGCTTGGTGACGCGCGGCGATTCGAAGATGCGCGTGACGCCCATCGTGTGGGTGAACTCGACCTCGCTCTGGTCGATCGCGCCGGTCACCGGGGCCGCGCTCGACGGCTCGGGCGTGCAGGCGACCGGGATGTGGCCCTCGCCGGCCATCAGGCCCGAGGTCGGGTCCAGGCCGATCCACCCGGCCCCCGGCAGGTAGACCTCGCACCAGGCGTGCAGGTCGGTGAAGTCGGTCTCGGCGCCCGCGGGGCCGTCGAGCGCCTTCACGTCGGGCTTGAGCTGGATCAGGTAGCCCGACACAAAGCGCGCCGCCAGGCCCAGGTGGCGCAGCGCCTGCACCAGCAGCCAGCCGGTGTCGCGGCAGGAGCCGGCGGCCGTCTCCAGCGTCTGCTCGGGCGTCTGCACGCCCGGCTCCATGCGGATCAGGTAGCGGATGTCCTGCTGCAGGCGCTGGTTGAGGCCGACCAGGAAGTCGATGGTGCGCTGGGTCTTCAGCGGCACGCTGTCGATGAAGGCCTGGAACCTGGGCGTCAGCTCGCCCGTCACCAGGTAGGGCGCGAGCTCGCGCTCGAGGCCGTCGTCGTAGACGAAGGGAAAGGTCTCGGCGCTGGGCTCGAGGAAGAAGTCGAAGGGGTTGTAGACCGCCATCTCGGCGATCAGGTCCACGGTGATCTTGAACTCGGTCGTCTTCTCCGGGAAGACCAGTCGCGCCAGGTAGTTGGCAAAGGGATCCTGCTGCCAGTTGAGGAAGTGGCCGATGGGCTCGATGCGCAGCGAGTAGCTCAGGATCGGCGTGCGGCAATGCGGCGCCGGACGCAGCCGCACGACCTGCGGCCCGAGCGCGACGCGGCGGTCGTAGCGGTAGTGCGTGACATGGTTCAGCGCGACATGGATGGACAAGAGGCTCTCCTAGGGACGGCGACCCCGGACCGGCCGGCTCAGTCGGTCGCTTCGGGCTCGGCGGGAATAGCAACTTCCACGCCATTGTCAGGGCGATCCGTGTGCTGCCAGTAGCGTCTGCGGACGTCGCGCCAGCAGCTCGATCCGCCCGGCCCATGCCGCCAGGCGCCGCAGCGCGGGCTGTCGATCACGGCGATGCCGCGCTCGCGGTAGCGCGCCATGACCTCGGCCGCCGGGTGCCCGAAGCGATTGCGGTAGCCGGCCTGCAGCACCGCCACGCGCGGCGCGACGGCATCCAGGAAAGCCGCGCTCGACGAGGTCTTGCTGCCATGGTGCGGCACCAGCAGCACGTCGCTCGCGATGGCGGCCGGCGGCAGCGTGGCCAGCCGCAGCTCCTGCTCGCGCTCCAGGTCGCCGGTCAGCAGCACGCGGCGCTCGCTGCCGCCCCAGCGGCCGACGATGCGCAGCACGCAGCTCAGGGTGTTGGGCTTGATGCGTTCGTGCTCGGCCCGCTCGCGCATCGCGGCGGGCGGGTGCAGCAGCTCGAAGGACACACCGTCCCAGTCCCAGCGCTGGCCGGCGGCGCAGACCTCCACCTGCGCGCCCTGCTGCCGCGCCAGGGCCAGCAGCGGGTGCGCGCTCTCCAGCGACCCCGACAGGCGTGCCACCGGCAGGCCGCGCAGCAGGGCCGCGGCGCCGCCGACATGGTCGGTGTCGCGATGACTCAGCATCAGCAGGTCGAGCCGCCGCTCGCCGAGCGCGCGCAGCAGCGGCAGCAGCACGCGCTCGCCCGCATCGGTCTCGCGCGAGTACTGCGGCCCGGCGTCGTACAGCAGCGTGTGGCGCGCGGTGCGCAGCAGCACCGCGGTGCCCTGCCCAACGTCGACCGCGGTCAGCTCGAACGCACCCTCGGGTGGCCGCTGGACCTGCGGCCACAGCAGCGGCAGCAGCAGCGGCAAGGCCAGCGCCCGCACGCGCCAGGGCAGCGGCAGCAGGGCGACGGCCGCACCGCAGAGCCCGCTGGCCACAGCCCAGGGGGCTGCGGCCGGCACCGTCCACGACGACCAGGCCGGCGCCGCCAGCGCCTGCAGGCCGGTAGTGAGCGCGGCGACGATCCACGCCCCCAGGCTCCACAGCGACGGCAGCACGGTGCCCAGCAGCGCCAGCGGCGTGACCAGCAGCGTCACGATCGGGATCGCCACCAGGTTGGCCGCAAACCCCACCAGCGACAGCTGCTGGAAGAACACCAGCGTGAGCGGCGCGAGACCCAGGGTCGCGACGACCTGGGTGCGCAGCGCGCCGCCCAGGATCGACCGCAGGCCGCCCAGCCCGTCGCGCCAGCGCAGCCGTCCGCCCGCGACCTCGAGTCCGCTCGACGCGCCGACCAGCGCACGCGCCTCGCCCGAGGCCATCAGCAGGCCCACCGCGACGAAGGACAGCCAGAAACCCGGCTGCAGCAGCGCCCAGGGGTCGATCGCGGTCACCACGACCATCGCGCTGCCCCACACCAGCGGCCAGCTCCAGCGCAGCCCCGCGGCGCCGACCACCGTGACCGTCGCAAGCATCAGCAGGGTCCGTTGTGCCGGCACGCCCCAGCCGGCGAACACGGCGTAGGCCGCGGCCGCCACCAGGCCACCCCAGCGCGCGGCGCGCGGCGCCGGACAGCGCAGCATCAGCCACGCGCTGCGGCGCCACAGGGCGCCGATGCCTACACCGGCCAGCCACGCGAACATCGTCACGTGCAGGCCGCTGATGGACATCAGGTGGGCCACGCCGGTGGCGCGGTACAGGGCCCAGTCCTCGCGTTCGATCGCCGCCTGATCGCCGACCGCCAGCGCCGCCAGCACGCCGGCGGTCGAGGCGTCGGGCACGCGCGCCGCGATCGCGTCGCGCACCGCCTGACGCGCGCGGTGCACCGCCTGGCCGGCGGCATCGTCCAGCAGGCGCTGGGCGCCGGGTCGCGCCGCACGCACATAGCCGGTCGCGCGCACGCCCTGCTCGAAGAGGTGCAGCTCGTGGTCGAAGCCCCGCGGGTTGGCCAGGCCGTGCGGACGCTTGAGCCTGAGCGCCAACTGCCAGCGCTGACCGGCGCGCAGCGCGGGCAGCGCCTCGGCGCCGGACGCGTACCAGCCCAGCGACACCAGGCCCGGCAGCGCCACGGGCGCGTCGCCGAGCCGGGCCGACTCGACCTCGAAGCGAAAGCGCCAGGCCTCCGGCGAGCGCTGCGGCAGGCTCGCGACGACACCGACCACGGCGAGATCACGGCCTTCGAGCTCGGGCGCGAGCTGCGTCGCCAGCCGCACGCCGGCACGCCAGCCGGTGCTGCCGAAGGCACAGGCAGCGCAGGCCGCCACCAGCACGATCAACGCGCCGACGCCCCGCCGCCTCAGGGCGAGCCCCAAGCCCAGCAGGCCGACCCCGAGCAACGCCGCGAAGCCAGGCCCCGGCCACAGCGCGCTCTGCTGCAACTGCAGGGCCGCGCCCAGCACCCAGCCGAGGCCGGCGGCCAGCCCTCTCGTCTCTGCGGTGGCCTCCCTGCCGCGCATCGGGCCAGTGTAGGAAGGGGCAGCGTCGGCCGCATCCTCGCGCGGTAGGATGCCGGCCACTTCCACCGCACCTGCGGAGCCCCGATCATGTCGATACAGCAACGACTCCAGCACCTCGGCATCGTGTTGCCGCCGGTCGCCGTGCCGGCTGCCGCCTACGTGCCTTTCGTGCGCAGCGGGGCGCTGGTGTTCGTGTCCGGCCACATCGCGCGCCGCGACGGCAAGCCGGTGGTCGGCCAGCTTGGCGCCGCCATGGACACCGAAACCGGCAAGGCCGCGGCGCGCGCCGTCGCGATCGACCTGCTGGGCACGCTGAACGCTGCGGTCGGCGGTGACCTCGAGCGCGTGAAGCGCATCGTCAAGCTGCTGAGCCTGGTGAACAGCACACCGACCTACACCGAGCACCACCTGGTGACCAACGGCGCCTCGGAGCTGATCGGCCAGGTCTTCGGACCCGAGCGCGGTGCCCACGCGCGCAGCGCCTTCGGCGTGGCGCAGCTGCCGATGGGCGCCTGCGTGGAAATCGAACTCATCGCCGAAGTGCAGTGAACCGCCCCCGTTGCGGCTTCGCCGCTCCCCCTCCAGGGGGCGCCGCTGGGCGACCGGCGGCGCCGGATCCGCGGCGGCTGCTCGCTTGCATCGTGTCAACGCACGCATTCGCTCGCGTTGCGGCGGGGTCTCGGCCTTGAGATCGACGAGGCCCACGAGCCTGTTCCACCGCATGCCGCGTGGCGTGCTGGCGCTGATGGCGCTGCTGTCGCTGGCGGCCGTCGGCAGCGCGCTGGTCTCGCAGCATGTCTTCGGCATGCTGCCCTGCCCCTGGTGCATCTTCCAGCGTGTGCTTTACCTGGCGATCGCCGGGGTCGCGCTCATCGGCTGGGGCGTGGCCTCGCGGCCGGTGACGCTGGTCGCGGCGCTGGGCGTGCTGGTCCTGGCGCTGGGGGGCATCGCCTCGGCGGTGTTCCAGCACCAGGTGGCGGCCCGCGACAGCAGTTGTGCCTTCACGCTGGCCGACCGCTTTCTCAACGCCACCGGCCTGGAGACCGCGCTGCCCTGGCTGTTCCAGGTCACGGCGACCTGCATGGAGGCTGCGGCCTACCGCCTGCTGGGCTTGCCTTTCGAGGTCTGGAGCGGCCTGCTGTACGCGTTGATTGCCGTCACCACGCTGCTGCTGCTGTGGCACTGGAAGGCGCGCGGCTGAGCCGGATCAAGACCGCGACACACGAGGGGACTAAGCTGTCACCCGAGACACCGGTACGGTGTCGTTGGAGACGGTCATGACGCCCTGGCATCGCTTCTGGTTCCCGCACGGCGACGACACCCCGGCTGCATCGCGCGACGCCGCGCTGTGGTCGCCCCAGGCCATCGCCGAGACGCAGCGCGCGCTCTGGCAGCACGCCGCGCAGGCGACCGAGGACTGGTGGCGCTACTGGCGCTCGGCCTGGCCCGGCGTGCCGCTGCAGCCGCCGGTCGGCGTCGTCGTGCCGCCGCCGGCCCGGCCGGCCGACGAGCCGACCGTCGAGCATGCCTCCCGCAAGGCCGTGCGCAGCAAGGCGCGGCCCGTCGCGGCCAAGACCGCTGCATCCGGCGCGGGCGGCAAGCGACCGCAACGCGCGGCGCGCGGCAAATAGCGCCGCGCCTCAGGCGCGCAACAGCAGTGTCGGCTTGAAGCCCAGTTCGGCCGCCTTGCCCTTGCGGGCCCGCGCGCCCTTGTAGGACGACAGCGCCACCGTACCGAACACCTCGTCCCTCGGCTTGCCGCCGCGCCACGACGTGCCGACCACGCGCAGCGTCTTGTCGAAGGCCGCGACGCTGACCAGCGCATCCTTCGCGTCCAGGTCCATCAGCGTCAGGCCGCGGCCGCCCTTGGGCTGCAGCTTCAGGTCGGCCAGCGCGAACACCAGCAGCCGGCCCGACAGGCTGAGGCCGGCGATCTGCTGCGCACCATCGGCGCGGCTCGGCGGCAGCGGCTTCTCGCCCTCGGCCAGCGTGAGGAAGCTCTTGCCACCGCGCTGGCGCGAGACGAGGTCGCCGGCCTGGGCCAGCAGACCGTAGCCGCCGGTGTTGGCCAGCAGCAGCGTCGCCTCGGCCGGGCCGGCGAAGTAGTGCTGCGCTTGCGTGCCGGGCTCGAGCTCGATCATCGACGTGATCGGCTGGCCGTCGCCGCGCGCCCCCGGCAGGCCGCTCACCGGGACGCTGTAGACGCGGCCGCTGCCCTTCGATGCCGTGCCGAAGACCAGCAGCGTGTCCACGGTGCGGCACTCGAACGTGCCGTACAGCGCATCGCCGGCCTTGAAGGCGAAGCTCGCCGCGTCGTGTCCGTGGCCCTGGCGTGCGCGCACCCAGCCCTTGCCGCTGATCACCACCGTGACCGGCTCGTCGATCACCTTGACCTCGGCCACCGCGCGCTTCTCGGCCTGGATCAGCGTGCGACGCTCGTCGCCGAACGACTTGGCGTCGGCCTCGATCTCCTTGACCATCGTGCGCTTCAGCGACGCCGGGCTGTCCAGGATGTCCTGCAGCTTCGCCTGCTCCTCGCGCAGGGTCTTCAGCTCCTGCTCGATCCGGATCGCCTCCAGCCGCGCCAGCTGGCGCAGCCGGATCTCGAGGATGTCCTCGGCCTGCCGGTCGCTCAAGGCGAAGCGCCCGATGAGCGCGGGCTTGGGCTCGTCGGCATGGCGGATGATGCGGATCACCTCGTCGATGTTCAGCAGCACGAGCTGCCGGCCCTCGAGGATGTGGATGCGGTCCAGCACCTTCGCCAGCCGGTGGCGCGTGCGGCGCTCGACGGTCTGCCGGCGAAAGCCCAGCCACTCGACCAGCATCTGCCGCAGCGACTTCTGCGTCGGCCGGCCATCGGCGCCGACCATCGTCAGGTTGACCGGCGCCGAGGTCTCCAGGCTGGTGTGCGCCAGCAGCAGGTTGATCAGTTCCTGCTGCGCCACCGTGCGCGTCTTGGGCTCGAACACCAAGCGCACCGCGGCCTCCTTGCCGGACTCGTCGCGCACCGTGTCCAGCACCGACAGCACCGTCGTCTTCAGCTGCGTCTGGTCGGCGGACAAGGCCTTCTTGCCGGCCTTGACCTTGGGGTTGGTCAGCTCCTCGATCTCTTCCAGCACCTTCTGCGTGCTGGTGCCAGGCGGCAGCTCCGTGGCGACCAGTTGCCACTGGCCGCGCGCCAGGTCCTCGATCTTCCAGCGCGCGCGCAGCTTCAGCGAGCCGCGGCCCGTGCGGTAGGCCTCCTGGATGTCGGCCTCGGCGCTGATGATCTGGCCGCCGCCGGGGTAGTCGGGGCCGGGCAGCAGGGCGAACAGCTCCTCGTCCGGCAGCTTCTCGTTCTTGAGCAGGGCGACCGCGGCCGCGGCGACCTCGCGCAGGTTGTGGCTCGGCACCTCGGTCGCCAGGCCCACCGCGATGCCGCTCGCACCGTTGAGCAGCACGAAGGGCAGGCGCGCCGGCAGCTGCCGCGGCTCGGCGGTCGAACCGTCGTAGTTGGGGATGAAGTCGACCGTGCCCTCGTCGATCTCGTCGAGCAGCAGGCGCGTGATGGGCGCCAGGCGCGCTTCGGTGTAGCGCATCGCCGCGGCACCGTCGCCATCGCGCGAGCCGAAGTTGCCCTGGCCGTCGATGAGCGGATAGCGCTGGTTGAAGTCCTGCGCCATGCGCACCATCGCGTCGTAGGCCGCCTGGTCGCCGTGCGGGTGGTAGCGGCCCAGCACGTCGCCGACGACGCGTGCGCTCTTCATCGCCTTCGGGCCGGCGGCCGTCGTGAAGGCCAGGCCCAGGCGCTCCATCGCGTAGAGGATGCGACGCTGCACCGGCTTCTGGCCATCGCAGACATCGGGCAGCGCACGGCCCTTCACGACCGACAGCGCGTACTCCAGGTAGGCGCGTTCCGCGTAGTGGGCGAGCGTGATCGCGTCGCCATCGTCGCCGGCCGGCGCGGGGTTCAGTTCCAGTTGATCCATTCGCTTCTCAAGGACGAGGGACGGCTCAGGCGGCCGCTTCCTCCGTGCCCGCCTCGAGGCGGGCGTGGTACTCGGTCTCCAGCATCGACATCACGATCAGCGAGTCGTAGCCGGCATCGACCTTCACGCACTCGCGCAGGCGCCCTTCCTCGACGAAGCCCTCGCTGTCGTACAGCGACTTGGCGCGTTTGTTGTAGGCCTTCACGTCGAGCCAGAAGCGGTGGGCATGCAGGTCGCGGAAGGCCATGCGCTTGAGCTGGCGCAGGCAGGCGCGGCCCAGGCCCTGCCCCTGGCTCTTGATCACCATGCGCTTCAGCTCGACCGACTTGTGTCGGCTGCGACAGCCCTGCAGGATCACGAAGCCCACCGCCTCGATACCGGCTCCGGCCTCGACGATGAAATGCCGGAAGTCCGGGAAGCGCACCGCGCCTTCGTGCTGGGTGCGCTCCCAGGGCGTGATGTACGGCCTGCAGGCCGGGTATTCCTCGACCGACAGCACGAAATCCAGGTCGGACAGCATAGTGGGGCGCAGGCGCACGCCGATCGGCGTGTCGGTCATACGTCCACCTCGACATCATCGCCGCGCAGTTCCATCAACTCCCGCCGCGACGCCGCCTCGCCCTTGCCCATGAGCTTGTTGAACGAGCTCTCGGTCGCCGCAAAGTCGAGTGCGCCCCAGGCCACCGGCAGCAGCCGCCGCGTGTCGGGGTTCAGCGTCGTGTCCCACAGCTGCTCGGCACTCATCTCGCCCAGGCCCTTGAAGCGGCTGATGGTCCAGCTGCTCTCGCGCGCGCCTTCCTTGCGCAGCTTGTCGAGGATCGCGGTCTGCTCGCCTTCGTCGAGCGCATACAGCTTGGCGGCCGGCTTCTTGCCGCGCGCCGGCGCGTCGACGCGGAACAGCGGCGGCTTGGCGATGTAGATGTGCCCGGCCTCGATCAACTTCGGGAAGTGCCGGAAGAAGAGCGTCAGCAGCAGCACCTGGATGTGCGAGCCGTCCACATCGGCGTCGCTGAGGATGCAGACCTTGCCGTAGCGCAGGCCGCTCAGATCGGGCTCATCGTTTGCGCCATGCGGATCGACGCCGATCGCCACCGAGATGTCGTGGATCTCGTTGTTGGCGAACAGGCGGTCGCGTTCCACCTCCCAGGAATTGAGCAGCTTGCCGCGCAGCGGCAGGATGGCCTGGGTCTCCTTGTCGCGACCCATCTTTGCGCTGCCGCCGGCCGAGTCGCCCTCGACGAGGAACAGCTCGTTGAGCGCCAGGTCGCGGCTCTCGCAGTCGGTCAGCTTGCCGGGCAGCACCGCGACGCCGGAGCCCTTGCGCTTCTCGACCTTCTGGCCGGCGCGCTGGCGCGCCTGGGCCTGGCGGATCACCAGCTCGGCGAGCTTGCGACCGTGTTCGACGTGCTGGCTGAGCCACAGCTCGAAGGCCGGGCGGGTGTAGGTCGAGACCAGCCGCAGGGCATCGCGCGAGTTGAGCCGCTCCTTGGTCTGGCCCTGGAACTGCGGGTCCAGCACCTTGGCGCTCAGCACGAAGTTCGCGCGCGAGAACACGTCGTCGGGCATCAGCTTCACGCCCTTGGGCAGCAGGCTGTGCAGGTCGATGAAGCCCTTGATGGCCTGGAACAGGCCGTCCTTCAGGCCGGACTCGTGGGTGCCGCCCGCCACTGTGGGGATGAGGTTGACGTAGCTCTCGCGGACCGCGTGGCCGTCCTCGGTGAAGGCCACGCACCAGGCCGCGCCCTCGCCCTCGGCGAAGTTCTCGGTCTCGCCTTCTTCCGCGTAGTGCGCGCCCTCGAAGAGCGGGATCACCGGGTCGGCCACCAGCGTCTGCATCAGGTAGTCGCGCAGGCCGCCTTCGTAGCGCCAGGTCTGGACCTCGGCAGATTTCTCGTGCGTCAGCGTGACCGTGACCCCGGGCATCAGCACGGCCTTGCTGCGCAGCAGGTGCACCAGCTCGGGCTTGGGCAGCTCGGCACTCTCGAAGTACTTCGCGTCGGGCCAGACGCGCACCGTCGTGCCCTGAGCGCGATCCGCAGGCCCGGCCTTGCGGGTGGCGACCGGCTCGACCACGTCGCCGCCGGAGAAGGCGATGCTCGCCACCCGGCCCTCGCGGTAGACCGTGACGGCCAGCCGCGTCGACAGCGCGTTGGTCACGCTCACGCCCACGCCGTGCAGCCCGCCCGAGAAGCTGTAGGCCCCGCCCGCGCCCTTGTCGAACTTGCCGCCGGCGTGCAGGCGGGTGAACACGATCTCGACGACCGGCACCTGCTCCTCGGGGTGCAGGCCGACCGGGATGCCACGGCCATCGTCCTCGACGCTCACCGAGCCGTCGGCGTGCAGGGTCAGCGCGATGCGCGCGCCGTGGCCCGCCAGCGCCTCGTCGGCGGCGTTGTCGATCACCTCCTGCACGACGTGCAGCGGGTTGTCGGTGCG
>CAZTTC010000014.1:0-34280 GCA_964616015.1 uncultured Methylibium sp.
CGGCGCATCGAGCGCGAGGCCGAGGGCTTCCACGCCCGCGTGGTGCAGCACGAGTGCGACCACCTGGTCGGCATGCTCTACCCGATGCGGGTGCGTGACTTCACGAAGTTCGGCTTCACCGAGGTGTTGTTTCCGGGACTGGAGGCGGCAGACGACTGACCGCTGGCGCCGCTACTTCAGCAACGGCCGCAACACCGGCCAGACATTGCCCAGCATGATGGGGTGGGCCGCTTCCCTGGGATGGATGCGGTCGGCCTGGAACAGCTCGGTGGCATTCGGCGCGTCGCCGACGCCCTTCAGCAGGAAGGGCACGAGCGCCGCACCCTCGGCCTTGGCGACCTTGGCGAACAGCGCGGCGAAGTCTTCGTTGTACTGGCGGCCGTAGTTCGGCGGGACCTGCATGCCGGCCAGCAGCACCTTGGCGCCGGCCGCCTTCGAGGCGCGCGCCATCTCGGCGAGGTTGCGCTCGGTCATCGACAGCGGCAGGCCGCGCAGCGCATCGTTGCCTCCCAGCTCGATCAGCACCACGGCCGGCCTGTGCTGGGCCAGCAGCGGCGCCAGGCGCGAGCGGCCGCCCGAGCTGGTGTCGCCGCTGACGCTGGCGTTGACGACGGTGGCCGCGATCTTTTCCTGGGAGAGCTTCTTCTCCAGCAGCGCGACCCAGCCGCTGCCGCGCTGCAGGCCGTACTCGGCCGACAGGCTGTCGCCGACGACCAGCACGACAGGCGCCCCGGCCGCCGCGGCCGATGCCGCGCCGATCCCGAGCCACAGCGCGGCCCAGGCCCCCTTGATACAGTCCCTGCGACTCATCGCCATTCCAGCATCCTCGAAGAACCATCAATGCCCGCACCGATCATCGCCGTCGAGCACGTCAGCAAGCGCGTACAGGACTCGGGCGGCGAACTGACGATCCTGCACGATATCGACTTCTCGCTGGCACCGCAGGAGTCGGCCGCGATCGTCGGGGCTTCCGGGTCGGGCAAGAGCACGCTGCTGTCCATCATCGCCGGGCTCGACGTGCCGACCGAGGGCACGGTGCGCCTGGCCGGCATCGACCTGTTCAGCCTGGACGAAGATGCACGCGCCGCGGTGCGGGCCGAGCGCGTCGGCTTCGTGTTCCAGAGCTTCCAGCTGATGGGCAACCTGACGGCACTCGAGAACGTGATGCTGCCGCTCGAGCTGCAGGGTCGGGCCGACGCTAAGGCGGCCGCGACCGAGATGCTGTCGCGCGTGGGCCTGGGCGAGCGCCTCGGCCACTACCCCCGGCTGCTGTCGGGCGGCGAGCAGCAGCGTGTGGCGCTGGCGCGTGCCTTCGTCGTCAAGCCGGCGCTGCTGCTGGCCGACGAGCCCACCGGTAGCCTGGACTTCGCGACCGGCGAGCGCGTGATGGCGCTGATGTTCGAGCTCAACCGCGAGCAGGGCACGACCCTGGTGCTGGTGACGCACGACCGCGGCATCGCCGCGCGTTGCGACCGGCAAGTGCGCATCGAGGCCGGCCGCATCGCAGCCTGAAGGCCGACCAGGCCTTGCCCTCGATAATGCGGGCATGACTCAGGCCCGCGTGCTCTTCGGCTTCCATGCCGTCACCGTCCGATTGAAGACCGCGCCGGGCTCCATCGTCGAGCTCTACATCGACGCCACGCGGCGCGACGCGCGCATGCGCCAGTTCGTCGAGCGGGCCAAGGAGGCCGGCGTGCGCCTGCTCGACAGCGACGAGCTGCGGCTGCAGGCCCTGGCCGGCACGCACCGCCACCAGGGCGTGGTGGCGAAGGTGCAGGCGGTGCCGGCGACGAAGTCGCTGGACGACCTGCTCGATGCCGTCGTGGGGCCGCCACTGCTGCTGGTGCTGGACGGCGTGACCGATCCGCACAACCTCGGCGCCTGCCTGCGCGTGGCCGACGGGGCCGGGGCGCATGCCGTGATCGCGCCCAAGGACCATGCCGTCGGCCTCAATGCCACCGTGTCCAAGGTCGCCAGCGGCGCGGCCGAGACGGTGCCCTATTTCATGGTCACCAACCTCGCGCGCAGCCTCAACGAACTGAAGGAACGCAACATCCGGGTGGTGGGCACGGCCGACGACGCGCCGGCCACGCTCTACGCGGCCGACCTGCGCGAGCCGCTGGCCCTGGTGCTCGGCGCCGAAGGGCAGGGCCTGCGGCAGCTGACGCGCAAGACCTGCGACAAGCTGGTCCGCCTGCCGATGGCCGGCGCCGTGGAGAGCCTGAACGTGTCGGTCGCCAGCGGCATCTGCCTCTACGAGGCAGTCCGGCAGCGTGGCGCCTGAGGACGACGGCCTCGCCGAGGTCCGCGGCTGGATCGCCGCGGCCGACCGCATCGCGGTGTTGACGGGCGCGGGCATCTCGGCCGAGAGCGGCATCCCGACCTTCCGCGACGCGCAGAGCGGCCTGTGGGCGAAGTTCGACCCGGCCCAGTTGGCCTCGCCCGAGGGCTTCGCGGCCGATCCGGCGCTGGTCTGGACCTGGTACGCGAGCCGCCGCGACGGCGTGCGACTTGCGCAACCGAACGCCGCCCACCGGGCGCTCGCCGACTGGGCGGCCGCGCACCCGGGCCGCCTGACGGTGATCACGCAGAACGTCGACGACCTGCACCAGCGTGCCGGCAGCCCCGGCGTGATCCGCCTGCACGGCGACATCCTCGAGGACCGCTGGTTCGACGCCTGCCGGCGCCAGGAACGCGGCGCGCCGCCCTGCGAACCGGACTCGGCCCGGCCGGGCGAGCCGCCGGCCTGCGCCGAGTGCGGCAACCGCCTGCGACCGGGCGTCGTCTGGTTCGGCGAAGCGCTGCCGGTCGCTGCGCTGGACGCCGCCAAGCAGGCCGCACGGGGCTGCGCGCTGATGCTGGTGGTCGGCACCTCGGGGGCGGTCTATCCGGCCGCGGGCCTGGCCCGCACGGCGCGACGCAGCGGGGGCCGCGTCGTGGTCGTCAATCCGCACACAAGCGAACTCGACGACGTCGCCGATCGCTGCCTGCGCGGCCCGGCCGCCACGCTGCTGCCACGGCTGCTCGCATAGACTTCGGGCGATCCGGCATGCCCGTCGTCACCGTCGCCCATCCCCGGCGTCGACAACGCGGCCGGCAGGACCTCCGGCACCCCACGAGCCCGACATGACAAGACCCCGACTCCGATCGATCGCGCCCCTGGCGCTGGCCCTGTCCTTGACGCTGATCGCCGGCTGCACACAGGAGCGGCAGAACCAGATCCGGCGCGACATCCAGAACTGGACCGGCACCAACGGCGTGATGGAGATCTATGCCGGCGGGCAACTGGTCAAGCGTTTCCTCAAGGTCGACAAGCTCAGCACCGCCTACGGCACCGACGACGGCCAGGCGCGCGGCTACCGCTTCGGCTACGGGGTCTACGACGCCAACCTCGACGGCAAGGTCGACCCGGGCGAGAAGCGCGTCTACTTCGAGGTCAGCGAGTTCTCGACCTACGTGTTCTTCGAGAATCCGTCCTGAGCGTTGCCGCCGCGGCGCAGGCGGCGCTCGGCCCACAGGCTGAGCGCCAGCGCGCCGACGACCCAGGCCAGCCCGACCCAGTTGAGGCCGGCGTAGAGATCCCGCCCGCTCGCACCGGCCAGGCCGTGGGCGGCGACGATCGCGCCGCCGCCGGCCGCACCGATCGCCTGGCCCAGGTAGATCGCCGAGGTGTTGAGCGCCATCAGCGCCGGCGCCAGGGCCGGTGCCGCCTGGCCCAGCCGGGCCTGCTGCGCCGAGTTGGACGAGAACAGGCCCAGCGCCCACGGAACCAGCAGCAGGGCCATCGACACATAGCCGACCCCGAGCGGCCAGACCAGCAGCGAGCAGGCGATGAAGGCCAGCATCGCCGCGACCGCACGCGACGCACCGACCCGGTCCACGTGGCGCGATAGCAGCACGTTGCCCAGCACGCCGAAGGCGCCGAACCAGGCGAACAGCAGGCTGAGCTCGGTCGCGCCGGCGCCCAGAACCTGCTTGTAGTAGGGCGCGAAGTAGGTGAAGACGGTGAACTGCCCGGCGCCCGACAGCGCGGTCACGGCCACGATCGCCATCAGCGCCGGGTGCGTCAGCACCTCGCGCCAGGCGCGCAGGCTCATGGCTGGCGGTCGCACGCCGTCGGGCATCACCGCCCAGACCCAGGCCGCGCCGGCCGCGCCCAGCACCGCGACCAGCCCGAAGGCCCAGCGCCAGCCGAAGGATTCGCCGATGTAGCTGTGCAGCGGCATGCCGAACACCGATGCGACCGACCAGCCGAGAAAGATGAAGGTGATGGCGCGTCCGCGTTCGGCCGGCGGCGCCAGCCAGCCCATCGCCGCGGCGGCCTGCGGCGTGAAGACCGCGGCGGCCAACATGGTCAGCGCGCGCACCGGCGTGAGCGCGGCATAGCTCGGCATCAGGGCCGACAGCAGGTGACCGAGCGCGTACCAGACCAGCGAGAAGGCCAGCAGCCGCCGGCGGTCCCAGCCGCCGATCGCGGCGGCCAGCAGCGGGGCGCCGATGCACATCATGACGGCGGCGATCGCGATCAACTGGCCGCCGAGCGCGACGCTCACGTCCAGCGATCGCGTCAGGTCGTTCAGCGAGCCGGCCACGACCATCACGCCGCAGCCGATCACGAAGTTGCCGAACATCAAGGCCCAGCGGGCACCGCGCAGCGTGGGGAGGGCCGGCGCGGCGCCACCGGCGGGCGCGGCCTCACTGGCCACGCATCACCCGGAAGGCCTCGGGATTGACGATGTTCGCCGGCTCGCCCTTGATGAAGCTGATGACATTGTCGAAGGCGGCGCCGAAGTAGAGCTCGTAGTTCTCCTGCTCGACGTAGCCCAGGTGGGGCGTGCAGATGGCGTTCTCGAGCCGCAGCAGCGGCGTGCCCTGCATGATGGGCTCGTTCTCGAACACGTCGATCGCGGCCATGCCGGGCCGGCCGCGGTTGAGGGCGGAGACGAGGGCGTTCTCCTCCAGCAGCTCGGCCCGCGAGGTGTTGACGAACAGTGCGGTCGGCTTCATGCGCTGCAGGTCGTCGAAGCCGACCAGGGCGCGCGTCGCCTCGTTGAGCCGCAGGTGGAGCGACAGCACGTCGGCCGACTCGAAGAAGGCCTCGCGCGACGCCGCGGCCTCGCAGCCGTCGGCCTGGGCCTTGTAGCGCGAGGCCTCGCTGCCCCAGACCAGCACCCGCATGCCGAAGGCGCGGCCGTAGCCGGCCACCCGCTGGCCGATGCGGCCATAGCCCCACAGGCCCAGCGCCTTGCCCTGCAGCACCATGCCGACGCCGAAGTTCGGCGGCATCGACGAGGCCTTGAGCCCGGCCTGTTGCCAGGCACCGTGCTTGAGGCTGGCGATGTACTGCGGCAGCCGCCGCATCGCGGCCATGATCAGCGCCCAGGCCAGCTCGGCCGGCGCGACCGCCGAGCCGACGCCTTCGGCCACCGCGATGCCCAGGCGCGTACAGGCCTCGACGTCGATGTGCGGCCCGACGCGCCCGGTCTGGGCGATCAGTTTCAGGCGGGGCAGCTTCTCCAGCAGTTGCCGCGGGAAGGGGCTGCGCTCGCGGATCGGCACCACGATGTCGGCATCGCGCAGGCGCACCGACAGCTGGCCGATGCCCTTGACGGTGTTGGTGAAGACCTTGGCGCTGTAGCCGTCGAGCTTGGACGCGCAGGCCAGCTTGCGCACGGCGTCCTGATAGTCGTCCAGGATGATGATGTTCATGCGGGGAGGGGGCCGCGCGGTGCCGGCCCCACCGTTCGTCGCGGTCGATTGTGCACGCCGCACGCGGACATCGGCTTCGGACTAGCATCCGCGGCCATCCCATCGACGAGGAGACCCCCCATGTCGCTCACCATGCACTCGGCCAGCGTGCCGATCTTCCTCACCATGCTGGGAAACCTGTCGAAGTGGCTCGACAAGGCCGTGGCCCATGCCGAGCTCAAGAAGTTCGACGTCAACACCCTGCTCACCGCCCGGCTCGCGCCCGACATGCTGTCGCTCGCCAAGCAGGTGCAGATCGCCTGCGACAGTGCCAAGTTCGGCGTCGCCCGCCTGGCTGGTGGTGACGCGCCGAAGTTCGACGACACCGAGAGCACCGTCGCCGAACTCCAGCAGCGCATCGCGGCCACCATCGCCTACGTCCGCAGCGTGCCGGCCGCGCAGGTCGACGGCACGGAAGCCAAGGCGATCAGCGTGCCGGTCCGTGGACGCGACCCGCTGCAGTTCACCGGCGAGCAGTATCTGAAACACTTCGCGCTGCCGAACTTCTTCTTCCACGTCACCACCGCGTACGGGCTGCTGCGCCACAACGGTGTCGAGCTCGGCAAGGCCGACTTCCTGCGCGGCGGCTGAGGCCTTCCCCCGATGCGCCGGCCGGCTGTGACGGCTAGGCTGGGCCGATGAAGTGGATCCGTCGCGGCACGCTGGGCCTGCTGCTCGTGGCGGCGCTGATCGGCGCGGTCCTGCTGATCTACCGCCACCTCGCGCTGCCGCAGATCGAGGGCCGGCTGTCGGTCGCCGGCCTTCGGGCCGGCCTCACGATCGAGCGCGACGAGCACGGCATCCCGACCATCCGCGCCGCCTCGGTCGACGACGCCTGGTTCGGGCTGGGCTTCGTGCACGCGCAGGACCGCCTGTGGCAGCTGGAGACGCACAAGCGCATCGGCGCCGGTCGGCTGGCGGAGGCCTTCGGGCCACCGGCACTGGAGAGCGACCGCTTCCTGCGGGCGCTCGGCGTGCGTCGCAGCGCGCAGGCGCAGTGGCAGCAGGCCAGTCCGGTGGTGCGCGAGATGCTCACGGCCTACAGCGCCGGCATCAACGCCTACCTGCGCGATCACCTGCGTGCGCGGCCGCCGGAGTTCGTGCTGCTGGGCCTGCAGCCCGAGGCATGGACCCCGGTCGACAGCCTAGCCTGGTCGACGATGATGGCCTGGGACCTGGGCGGCAACTGGGGCAGCGAGCTGCTGCGCATGCGACTCGCGCTGACGATGCCGCTGCCGCGCATCCAGCAGTTGCTGCCGCCCTATCCGGGCGAGCGGCCGGTGCAGACGATGGACTACGCGACGCTCTACCGCCAGCTCGAGGTTGGCGATCCGGGCCGCCCGCTGCAGGCTGCGGCACCGACGGCCGCGCTGCCATGGAGCATCGACGGCGCGGTCGAGGGGGCTGGATCGAACAACTGGGTCGTCGCCGGTTCGCGCAGCGTGACCGGCAAGCCCTTGCTCGCGAACGATCCTCACCTCAAGCTCAGCGCGCCTGCCCTGTGGTACTTCGCGCGGCTGGAAGCCCCGGGATTGAAGGTCGCCGGCGCGACCCTGCCGGGCCTGCCGACGGTGGTGCTGGGCCAGAACGAGCGCATCGCCTGGGGCTATGCCAACACCGCGCCCGACGTGCAGGACCTCTATCTCGAGCGCATCGACACCCGCGATCCGACGCGCTACGAGACCCCCGACGGCTGGGCCGCGTTCGAGCGCTTTGACGAGATCATCCGCGTCAAGGGGCAGGCCGACGTGGCCTTCACGGCACGGCGCAGTCGGCACGGGCCCATCATCTCGGACGCGGGGACGCCGGCGACCGCCGGGCTCACCGGCGCCGGCGCGACGCCGCGTTACGCGATCGCGATGCGCTGGACGGCGCTCGATGGCGATGCCAGTGCGACGCTGGACGCCGGCCTGGCCTTCAACCTGGCCGGGTCGGTCGAGGCCTTCGTGGACGCCTCGTCCCGCTACGTGGCGCCGATGCAGAACATGGTGGTCGCCGATGCCGAGCACATCGCCATGGTCTCGGCCGGACGCGTGCCGTTGCGCCGACCCGAGCACGATCTCAAGGGCCTGGCGCCGGCACCCGGCTGGGATGCCAGGTACGATTGGACCGGCTTCGTGCCGGTCACGGCCACGCCGCGCGAGCGCGATCCTTCGCGCGGCTGGATCGCGACCGCGAACCATCGCGTTCATGGGACGCAGTACCCGCACTTCATCTCCAGCGAATGGGCACCCCCGTACCGGCAGCAGCGCATCGAACAGCTGCTCGGTGCCCGGCCGCTGCACAGCCTGGAGAGCCTGGCGGCGATCCAGGCCGACGTGCTGTCCGGCGCCACGCGGCGCCTGCTGCCCTTCCTGCAGCATGCGCGCTCGACGCATCCGCTGGCCGCGGCGGCCCAGCAGCAGCTCGAAGGCTTCGAAGGGACGATGTCGGCGGACCGGGCGGCGCCGCTGATCTTCAGCGCCTGGGCGCGCCAGCTCGCGCACGCGGTGTTCGCCGACGATCTGGGCCCGGGCCTGTTCGATCGCCAGCTGGCCAACCGGAGCTTCCGCGAGGCCCTGGAAGGCGTGCTCGAACGCGACGACGGCGCCTGGTGCGACGACCTGCGCACGGCGGCGACGGAAAGCTGCGCCCAGCAGTCCGATGCCGCCTTCTCGCGGGCACTCGACGAACTGCAGGCCACGCAGGGGACGGACGTGACCCATTGGCGCTGGGGCCAGGCCCACGTGGCGCGCGCCGAGCACCGGCCGTTCAGCCGCGTCAAGGCGCTGGCGCCCTGGTTCGAGCTGCGCACACCGGTCGGCGGCGACACCTACACCGTCAACGTCTCACGCGTCGGTCTGCGGCCTGACCCCAGCACCGGCGAGCTTTACCTCACCGAGCACGCCGCGAGCCTGCGGGCGCTGTACGACCTGGGCGACGCCAGCCGCTCGCGCTTCGTTCACTCCAGCGGTCAGAGCGGTCTGGCTTTCAGCCCGCACTACCGCAGCTTCGTCGAGCGCTGGGCGCACGTCGAGTACCTGCCTGTGTGGGGCGATGAGCGACGCGGCCGGGTGCTGGAGCTGGCGCCCCGCTGATCGGCGTACGGCCGCCCGGTCAGGACCCTCAGGCCGGCGTCGCCGTCGATTGCGCGTGCACGGCCACCGCCAGCTCGACGATCGACAGCGGTGCGCTGCCCTCGGCCTTGTTGTTGATCGTCACGTAGGCCGGCTGACCGGCGCCGACCGTGGCGGCGATCAGGCGGGCGAGGGCGGAGCGCGTGGCCGGATCCGGCGCAGCCAGTCGGTCGAAAGGCTCGAACAAGTCCTTCGCCCTGGCGTAGCGCAGGCCGCGCTGCAGGCTCCAGCGGCACACCAGCGGTCCGGGCCAGGTCGCACGCAGCATGGGGAGCTGGTCGTCCAGCGCCGGCATGCGATCGTGCAGGCCGATGCAGTAGCGCACGCCCTGCGCCTTGAGCAGCGCGGCGAGCTCGGGCGTCAGCAGGCGGGCGTCGCGGACCTCGAGCGCCAGCAAGCCTTGCCCGGGCCTCGGCAAGGCGTCGAAGAGCCGATCCAAGGCCACCAGGAGCCTGCGGGCATCGGCCAGCCACGGCGGTGTCAGCGGCGACAACTGGAAGACGAGCACGCCGAGTTTGTGGCGCAAGCCCTCGATGGCCGGCGTCACGACCTGGTCTCGCGCCATGGCCGGATCGAGGAACAACGGATTGGGCTGGGCCGGCATGCCGCTGCCGGGCTCGCGCAGGCTGGCGTCGGTGACGGCCGAGGCGGCCTTCACGACGAACCGGAAGTCGTCCGGAACCTGGGCGGCAAGCCATGCGTAGTCGGCAGCCGGCAGCGGCCGGTAGAAGCTGCGGTCCAGGCTGACCGTCCGCAGCAAAGGGTGTCTGGCGTAGGCCGCCAGACCATGCTTCGATAAGCTGGGCTGCGGGTAGTCCCGAGCGAAGACCAGGCCGGCCCAGCCCGGAAAGTACCAGGACGAAGTGCCCAGACGCAGCAGGGGCGACAGATCGGCCGCGAGGCACTTCAGCGCATTCGGCACCAGCGCGGCTTCGATGCGGACGCTGCAGCGCAGGCTGGAAGCTGCGAGGTCCTGCGCCGCGGCAGGAATTGCGGCGTCGGCCTCGAAGAGATCGGGGTGGGAGGGCACGGCGCAAGTATCGGGCGCTCCATGGAGATCGATCAGTCGGGCCAATCTTATTATTTACATAATATACATCAGCGCGGTTAAGAAGCCCCGATCGGATGGCTCGCCACCGGGTGCAGAGCCGCAAAGAGCAAGGCTTTCGCCTGCGAAGCATGTACCGGTCGCTCGGCCTCGATCGCGGCCAGGCTGCGAAGGTTCTTCACGTGTCGACCCGCACTTTGCATAACTGGGAGTCGGGCTCGACCTCGATCCCTGGCGCTGCCTACAAGCTGCTTCGGCTGCTGTGCGGCATGGAGCTGCCCGGCCGCGACTGGCAAGGCTGGTCCTTCAACCGTGGCACGCTGTGGTCCCCCGAGGGCCACGGCTTCACCGGCAAGGACTTCGCCTGGCTGTCGATGACGATCCGCCAGGCCAGGCTCTTCCCCGTGGTCTATCGCGAGGCTAGCCGGCTGCGCCTCGAGCTCATCGCCGAGCGCCGGGCCTATGTTGAGCGACTGGTCGACCAGCGGCCCGACGTGCTCGACGCGATCGTCGACCTGGTTATGGCCACGGGTCGCCAGCCTGGCCCGTCCGGCCCCGGCGGCAAGCGCAGCGCGCCGGGGCCGGAGGGCCGTGGGGGCACAGTCACACTCCCCGAGCGTTTCACCGGTGAAACATGGAAGCGAGTGTTACCACCCAGCGAGGAGGCTTCCGATGTGCCCCGCTAGGGTCTGGAGCGAGGCTCAGCTGTCCATCGTGCGCCAGGTGGTCCAGGGACGGCCCGGCGTGCCCATGCGGGTTCTTGCTGCCGAGCTGTCGGCCACGCTCGATGTCTACCTCACCGCGGCTGCCCTCGACGGCTTGTGCCGTCGCCATGCGATCCATCGCGAGGTTGAGGTCAAGCACGGCCACCGCTACGGCGTCGACGAGCTGCAGGTCCTGGCTTGCCTGGTCGAGCAGCAGCCGCGCCTGAGCCTGTCGCAGCTCGTGCAGGCCATGACCGAGGCCACCGGACGCCAGTGGTACCGCGTGACCGTTTGCCGGGCGCGTCGCCGGCTCGATGAACGACCGCTTCTGCTCGCGCCGGCCTGGCTGGTGCCTGACCAGGCCGGGCTGCCCGGTCACGGGCGGCGGCGCGTCGTCGCTCGGTTTGCACAGGAGGACGAGGCATGAAGGAACCGGTTTTGACGGTCGACCACGTGACCATGGAGCCTTATGCGGGAGGCCTCTGGGCGCTGCTGCACTTGAAGCGCCACGATGGCTCGCTCGTGACGGTGTCGATGGATCTGGCGGAGCTGCTGTTGGTTGCCGACGAGCTCAAGGCGCAGCTGCTCGAGGTCGCTGGTGTGTCGGCCGACGAGGTCGACGCCCGACGGCCCCCGAGGGTGCTGTCTTGAGAGCGCCGCAGGCGCATTGCCTAGTCCTGGCGGCGTTAGCCGCCGCCCTGGTCTCCTGGCCCGAGGCCAGGAATGCCGGTCTGGCACGGCGAGTAGTTGCGGTTCCGGCCTGGTCGTGCGCTGCGGAGTATCTCGCGGCCTCAAGACTGGGTTTCTGTCTTTCCTGCCCGCCCCTTTTTTGCGCAGTTAATGAAAATTCTTCACCGGAGATAATGCTGTGGTGAGATATACATCAGCGCGGAAGGATTGGTCGCGAAGGATTCCTCCTGGTTGTCGTCGGCTCTCAGGCTTCAGCCTCGAAGCCGCCCAGTTCCGGGGCATCGTCGATCTCGCGATCGAAGTCGGCGACATCCTTGGCGGTGCGCGGGATCAGCGGCTTGTCGAGCGGCCGGCAGACACGGCGCTGCAGGCGGCTCAGGCGATCGGAGCGCTCCATGGCCTGCACCACGGCATCCGGGTTCATCAGCAAGGCGAAGGGGTTCGAAGGGGTCTGGATCGGAAGCATTGGGCACCTCGTTGGGGTTGCGTCTCGGTGCTTCCAATGTAGGCAGCTGACGGGCGAGCCCGTAGTCGGCCTGCCGCCAAAGGCCCTGTCGGAAAGAGGCTGACACGCTGTCGGGTCGCCGGCGGTCGCGTGTCAGCGGCTGCCCTGCTTTGCCCGGGCTTCCAGCCGGGCGGCCAGCCTTTCGCGGCCTGCCAGTTCGGCAAGGTCAGCGGCCTGGTTGGCGTTGCGGTCGCTTGCCGCTGCGTCGGCACCAGCGGCCAGCAAGGTGTCGACGATCTCCTCGCTGCCGTGCAGGGCCGCCAGCATGAGCGCAGTGCGGCCGTTCGGTGCGCGCGCGTCGACGTCGGCGCCCTGCCGCAGCAGAAACTGCGTAACTGCCAGGGAGTTGCCGGCGGCAGCGTAGTGCAGCGGCGTCCAGCCGCTGAGCCGGACCTCGGCGCCGCGGGCGATCAAGGCCTGGCAGACCTCGGGCTGCCCTTTCAAGGCGGCCATCATCAAGGGCGTTTCGCCTGCCTTGTTGCGCACGTTCACGTCGGTGCCGGGCAGTTGTGCCAGGGCCAGCGCCGAGCGAGGCGCATCGGCGCGCAGCGCCCGGATGATGGCGGGTTGGCCGTCCGGATCGCGCGCGTTGGGGTCGAATCCGCGCGCGACAAGCTCCTGGATCTGCACGACGTCCTCACCGACCACGGCCCGGAAGAAGCTGTCGTAGGAGTTGAATCCTGCGCAGGAAATACAAATTGCAGCAATAAGATATGGCGCAATTCTCATGCTCTACATCACATTGATTGAGGCACTCGCCCGAGCGAACAGCCGCTCGAAGTTGCGGCTGGTCTCGGCGGCGATCGCCTCGACCTCCAGGCCCTTGACGCGAGCCAGTTGCTCGGCCACCCAGGGGACGTAGGACGGGTTGTTGGTCTTGCCGCGGTAGGGCACCGGCGCGAGGTAGGGGCTGTCGGTCTCGATCAGGCAGCGGTCCAGCGGCACGATGCGCGCGACTTCGCGCAGATCGGCGGCGTTCTTGAAGGTCAGGATGCCCGAGAAGGAGATCAGGAAGCCCAGGTCCAGCGCCTCGCGTGCAACGTCCAGCGTCTCGGTGAAGCAATGGAACACACCGGTCACCGTCTGCCCGCCCTCCTCGCGCAGGATCGCCAGCGTGTCGGCGGATGCACTGCGCGTGTGGATGATCAAGGGCAACCCGGTGGCGCGTGCCGCACGGATGTGCACGCGAAAGCGCTCGCGCTGCCACGCCATGTCGGCCAGGGCACGGTGGCCCAGCCGGTAGTAGTCGAGTCCGGTTTCGCCGATAGCCACCACGCGCGGCAGCGCGGCGCGCGCCTGAAGGTCGCCGACCGTGGGCTCTCGCACGCCTTCGTTGTCCGGGTGGACGCCGACACTGCACCAGAAGTTGTCGTAGGCGGTCGCCAGCGCGTGAACGGTCTCGAACTCCTCGAGCGTCGTGCAGATGCACAGCGCGCGGTCGACGCGCTCGCGCGCCATCGCTGCGCGGATGGCGGGCAGTTCGGCCTGCAGTTCTGGAAAGCTGAGGTGGCAGTGCGAGTCGACGAACATCTTCCGGGGGCGCGCAGCGAGCGAGCCCGAAGTATCGGGCAGCGACGCGGCCCGGCGCGTCAGATGGTCTGGGTGGGCTTGGCGGACGAGATCGAGGTCCCGAGGATCTCTTCGATCTTGACTTTCAGCAGCCGGGTCTTCTCGTCGGTCGGGAATCGCACGCCCACGCCCTGGGTGCGGCCGCCGGAGGCATTGGCCGGCGTGACCCATCCGATCTTGCCGGCCACCGGGTAGCGCTGGGGGTCGTCGGGCAGGGACAGCAGCAGGTAGATGTCCTCGCCGAGCTTGTACTCGCGGTTGGTCGGCACGAACAGGCCACCTTCCGCGAACAAGGGGATGTAGGCGGCGTAGAGGGCGCCCTTCTCGCGGAAGACGAGTTGGATGACGCTTGGGCGCGCGGTGTTCGCAGGCGCCGGTGTGCCCCGGACGTTGACCTCGTTCATCGAACCAGTGTAGCCAATGGATCGCGCGCGACACGGCTCGAAGCAGGGCTCTGCATGGCGTAGCGCACGGTTTGCGCCAGGGATTCGACCGCGAGCGAGGCGTTCCACGGGTGCTCGGCCCGGCGCGCCTCGGCGCGCAGTTCGCGGGCGCAGTCCGTCAGCCGCGACAGCTCGGCGCCGACCGGCAGCGCGGCCGCGGGGAAGTAGCGTGGCGCCGCACCGACGGCGAGCGCCATCGCGTCGTGGCAGAGCTTCTGCAAGGCCTCGATCGCCAGCGGCAGTGGCCAGGTTGCCAGCGTCGCCGACTGCCCCGCCATCACTTCGCGCGGCAGCCGCTGCCAGCAGGCCGCGTCGACGCCCAGGGCCAGGCGATCGATCACGTCGAACGGCGCCCCGCCGGCCGCCGCAAGGAGAACGGCCGCTTGCTCGATCCGACGCGCCGCCAGCCAATCGGTCGCGACGCCGGCGTCGGGCAGCGGCAGCCGCAGCGCCTGGCAGCGGCTGCGCACGGTCGGCAGCAGCCGTTGCGGGGCCGATGAGGTCAGCACGAAGCGGGCGCTGCCAGGAGGCTCCTCCAGCGTCTTGAGCAGCGCATTGGCGCTGGTCGCGTTCATGCGGTCGGCCGGGTGCACGACGATCAGCTTGGCGCCGCCGCGCGACGCCGTCTGCTGGGCGAAGGCGACGGCTGCGCGCACCGCCTCGACCTTGATCTCCTTGCTGGGCTTGACCTTGCTCTTGCCGCCTTCGGCGTCGTCGGACTCGTCGCCGGCGTTCCAGCCGAGCGCGTCCTGGAGTGCTTCGGGGATCAGGACCAGCAGGTCCGGGTGCGTGCGCGCGGCCAGCAGGTGGCAGGCCGGACAACGGCCACAGGCGCGCCCCGACAGGCGGGCTCCCTGCTCCGCCTCGCACAGCCACGCCGACGCCACCGCCATCGCCAGATCGAACTGCCCGATGCCTGGCGGCCCATGCAGCAGCAGCGCATGACCGCGCGTCGCCTGCAGCGCCTGCGCCAGCGGCCCTGCCAGCCACGGTGGCAGCGGGTCGGTCGTCACGGCGTTCACCAGCCTTTCGCCGACAGCGCGGCGCCGACCTGGGCGGCCACCGCCTCGCGCGACTGTCCGGCGTCGATGCGCACGAAGCGCTGCGGCTCGGCCGCACAGCGCTCGCCGTAGCCGCGGCGCACGCGTTCGAAGAACGCGGCGTCCTGCTGCTCGAAGCGATCCGGCGCACGGGCAATGGCGAGCCGCTCGGCGGCCAGCGCCGGGTCGAGGTCGAACCACAGCGTCAGGTCGGGCTGGCGCAGCCCGGCGGGCGAGGACTGGACCCAGGCTTCCAGAGTGGCCAGGACCTGCCGGTCGAAGCCCCGGCCGGCACCCTGGTAGGCGAAGCTGGCGTCGGTGAAGCGATCGCACAGCACCACGACCCCGCTGTCGAGCGCGGGCTGGATGACTCGCTCGAGGTGGTCGCGCCGCGCGGCGAAGATCAGCAAGGCCTCGGTCAGCGCATCCATCGGGCGGTGCAGCACCAGGTCGCGCAAGGTCTCGGCCAGCGGCGTGCCGCCAGGCTCGCGGGTCCGCAACACCTCGATGCCACGCTGGCGCCAGCGCTCGGCAAGCGGCTCGATGTGGCTGGACTTGCCGGCGCCGTCGATGCCTTCGAAGCTGATGAATCGGCCTGAACGGCCGGTCGGGGTCGCGCTCACTGAGTGCTGCTGCGGCCGCCGCCGCGTTGGTATCGGTTGACGGCGCGATTATGGTCGGCGAGGTTCGTGCTGAACTCGCTGCTGCCGTCGCCGCGCGCCACGAAGTACAGCGCCTTGGTCGGCTCGGGCTGCACGGCCGCCAGCAGCGAGGCCTTGCCCGGCATCGCGATCGGCGTCGGGGTCAGGCCGGTGCGCAGGTAGGTGTTGTAGGGCGTGTCGGCCAGCAGGTCACGCTTGCGCAGGTTGCCGTCGAAGGACTCGCCCAGGCCGTAGATCACGCTCGGGTCGGTCTGCAGCGGCATGCCGATGCGCAGCCGGTTGACGAAGACGCCGGCGACCTTGCCACGGTCGGCCGCGATGCCCGTTTCCTTCTCGACGATCGATGCCAGGATCAGCGCTTCCTCGGGCGATCTCAGCGGCGTGTCCGGCTGGCGCAACGCCCACGCCGATTCGAGGCGTCGCTGCATCGCGCGATGGGCCCGCTGCAGCACCGCGAGGTCGCTGCTGCCCTTGCTGTAGGCATAGGTGTCTGGAAAGAACCAGCCTTCGGGGGCCCGACCCGGGGCGCCGATCGCGGCCATGACGTCGGCATCGCTCATCGCTGCCGAGGCCGGCTTCAGCGCCTCGGCCTTGGCCAGCTCGGCACGCACCTGGCGAAAGGTCCAGCCTTCGATCAGCCGCACCGCGGCCTGGGCCTCGTCGCCGCGCACCATCTTGCGCAGCAGGTCCTGGGGCGTGGCGCCGGACTCGATCTCGTAGCTGCCGGCCCGGATGCGGCGCGCCTGGCCCGACCAGCGGAACCACTCGTACAGCAGCCGCGGATCGACGCGCACGCCGGCATCGACCCAGCCCTGCGCGATCTCACGCGGCGCCGTGCCGGACTCCACCGACAACTCCACCGTCGGCGCCGCCAGCGGCAGCGGCTGCTGCAGCCACCAGCGCACTGTGGCCGCCGCCCCGAAGGCCAGCAGCAACAGCAGGAACAGCCCCCACAGCAGGATGCGCTTCATCGACTCCGAACGACCTGAATGTCCTCGCTGATGATAATCAGCGCATGTCCGATGCCTCATTGAACGATCTCGCCTCGGGCGGCGCCGTGCGCCTGGCCCACAGCGCCGTGATCCGCGTCGCCGGTGCCGACGCAGCGAGCTTCCTGCATGGGCAGCTGACCAACGACTTCACCGCGCTTGGCCTCGGCGAGGCGCGCCTCGCGGCGTACTGCTCGGCCAAGGGCCGGATGCTGGCGAGTTTTGTCGGCTTCAAGCGCAGCCACCAGGAGATCTGGCTGGCCTGCCGGGCCGACCTGGTGCCGGCCAGCTTGAAGCGCCTGCGCATGTTCGTGCTGCGAGCCAAGGTCCGGTTGGACGAGGGCGGCGACGACGCGATGCTCCTGGGGCTCGCCGGCTCGGCGATCGCGACCCTCGACCCGACAGCACCGTCGATGGCCGCCTGGACGCGCCGCGAGCTCGACGGCGCCAGCCTCGTCCGCCTGCCCGACGGCGCCGGCGTCCCGCGCTGGCTGTGGGCGGGATCGGCCGCGCAGGCCGCGGCCGTGCTGGCCTCGGTGCCGGTGCTGGCGCTCGAGCACTGGGACTGGCTCGAGGTCCGCAGCGGCGTCGCACCGATCGTCGCCGCCACGGTGGAAGCCTTCGTGCCCCAGATGCTGAACTACGAACTGGTCGGCGGCGTGGACTTCCAGAAGGGCTGCTACCCCGGCCAGGAGATCGTGGCCCGCAGCCAGTACCGCGGCACGCTGAAGCGGCGCACCGCGCTGCTTCACGCAGAGACAGCGCTCCAGCCAGGCCAGGAGGTCTACGGGAGCCGCGACCCTGCCCAGCCGAGCGGCCTGGTCGCGCTGGCCGCACCTGCACCCGGCGGTGGATGGGATGCGCTGGTGGAGCTGAAGCTGGCGGCGCTCGACGACGGCCTGCTCCATCTGGGTGCCGTCGATGGCCCGGCGCTGGCGGTCCTGCCCCTGCCTTACGCCCTGCCCCGCGAACCGGCCACGGCCTGAACGGCGGATGCGCACCGAGCGGCACGAACTCTTTGTCTACTACCGCGTGCCGCAGGCGCGGGCGGCGGAGTTGATCGACGCGGTGGCGCGCATGCAGGCCGGCTTGCAGGCGGCTCACCCAGACCTGCTGCAAGCGCGCCTGCTGCGCCGGCCGGACGCGACCGACGGCCGCCACACCTGGATGGAGGCCTACGCCTTCGATCCGGCCAGCGCGCCCGAGCCGCTGGCGGCAGCCATCGAGCAGGCGGCCGGCCCGCTGGCCTCGCTGATCGACGGGCCGCGCCACGGCGAGCGCTTCATCGCATGTGCCTCGTAGTCCTGGCCCTCGACCAGGACCGGCGTTTCCCGCTGGTGCTGGCCTCCAACCGCGACGAGTTCTTCGAACGTCCGACCGCGCGCCTGGCCTGGTGGACGCCCGAAGGCGGCGGACCCGAGATCCTGAGCGGCCGTGACCTTCAGGCCGGCGGCACCTGGCTCGGACTCTCGGCGGCGGGCCGCCTGGCCCTCGTGACCAACGTGCGCGACCCCTCGCGCCACGACCCCCAGGCGCCATCGCGCGGTGAACTGGTGCCGCGCTGGTTGCACAGCGACCTGCCGCTCGACCGCTTCTGGATGCAGGTGGCGCTCTCGGGCTACAACGGCTTCAACCTGATCGCCGCCGATTTCGCGCGCGGCGACTGCTTCTGGGCCAGCAGCGCGGTGGCCCTGCCGCGCCGACTGGAGCGTGGGCTGTACGGGCTGTCGAATGCCGTGCTCGACACGCCCTGGCCCAAGGTCGCGCGTCTGAAGGCCGAAGTGCGCGCCACGATCGGCTCGCTCGGCGTCGGGGACGGTGTCGATCTGCTCGCCACGCGACTCTTCGAGTCGCTGGGTGATCGCAGCCTCGCGCCGGACGAACAGTTGCCGGACACCGGCGTGCCGCGCGCGCTGGAACGCCAGCTGTCCGCGGCCTTCATCCGCACGCCCGACGGACGCTACGGCACGCGTTGCTCGACCCTGGTGATCACCGAGCGCGTCAAGCGCCAGCTCGTCACCCATGTCTTCGAGCGCAGTTACACCGCCGGTCCGGGGGTCGCGCTGCTGCGGCGTTCCCGGCTCAACGGCTGGCCACCCCGCTACAGCGCGACGGGCGTGGCCAGCCGCGTGTCGGCCGAGACCCTGCCCGCGGGCTTGGATGAAGCCCCGGCGCCTGGGGCCGTCAAGCGCACGCGCGCACGCGGCGTGATCAAGCCCGGCGGTGCGCGCCCGCGCGACTAAGCTGCTCAGCCGCGCGCGCTGCGTCGCGCCATCAGCTCGAGCATCAGCTCGATACGAGCTTGCACCGGTGTCGGTGCGTCGCTGGCGGGAAGCTCGTCCTGACCCGTCGGCAGCAACAGGCCGTCCGGCACCCGGCTGCTGCGGCGCACCGCCACGCCGGCCGCCTGGGCCGCCCGCAAGGCGGCGTCCAGGGCCTGGTGCAGCGTGCCGTTGCCGGTGCCGGCCGCCACGATGCCGTCGACGCCCTGCGCGACGAGCGCGTCGACCAGCGCCGCGGTGGCGCCCGCGTGGCTCGTGACGATCTCGACGCGCGGCCAGGGGCCGTCGAGCAGGCCGGTGCCGAGCGCGGTGCCGTCCGGCCAGTCACGCACGCGCTGCCCGTCTTTGCCGTCGAGGTGGCCGATCGGCCCGTCATCCCCGGCCCCGAAGGCGTCGACACGCTGGCGATGCGTCTTGCGCACCCCGAGCGCGCTGAACACCGTGCCGGCGAAGACGATGCACACGCCGCGGGCGCCGGGCTCGCGGGCCAGCCGGACGGCATCGGCCAGGTTCCGCGGGCCATCGGCGCCGCGCGCGCTGGCGGGCCGCATCGCCCCGGTGAGGATCACGGGCTGGGTCGGCGCCAGCACGCGTTGCAGCAGGTAGGCCGTCTCCTCCATGGTGTCGGTGCCGTGGGTGATCACGACGCCGGCCACCTCGGGGCGCGCCAGGTGCTGCGCCACCCGACCAGCCAGCCGGCGCCAGAGGTCGAAGCTCATGTCCTTGCTGTCGACCTGGGCCAGTTGCTCCGCCTCGATCGCCTGTCCGGCCAAGGCCGGCACCGCCGCGAGCAGCTGCTCCACGCCGAGCTGCGCCGCGGTGTAGCCGACGTGATCGTCGGCACTCGGGGCCGTGCCCGCGATGGTGCCGCCTGTGGCGAGGATGACCACGGTGGCCGCGGAAAGCTGGGGCGGGCTTTGCATCTTCTGGAAAACTGGATAAAAATACAGATACTGGATAAATCGCCAGATCGAGCCCGGCAACCCGCCTCCGGCCAACGATCCACAGCGATCCTCGGGAGCCCGCGATGGACGAAACGCCCAAACTCACTGCCCGACAGCAGCAGATCCTCGACCTGGTCCAGACCTCGATCGAGCGCAGCGGCTCGCCGCCGACGCGTGCAGAGATCGCGGCCGAACTCGGTTTCCGTTCGGCCAATGCGGCCGAGGAGCATCTCCAGGCATTGGCCCGCAAGGGCGTCATCGAACTGGTGGGCGGCACCTCGCGCGGGATTCGCTTGAAGTCTGACACATTGCGTTCGCTGAACCAGGCGCGCAACAAGCAGTTCTCGCTGCCACTGCCCAGCCTGTCGCAGCTGATGCTGCCGCTGGTCGGGCGCGTGGCCGCCGGCAGTCCGGTCCTCGCACAGGAGCACATCGACCAGACCTTTGCCGTCGAGGCGACGCTGTTCCCGCGCCGGCCCGACTACCTGCTCAAGGTGCGCGGCATGAGCATGCGCGATGCCGGCATCCTGGACGGCGACCTGCTGGCCGTCCAGCGTTCCAAGGAGGCCAAGAACGGCCAGATCGTCGTCGCGCGACTCGGCGACGAGGTCACGGTCAAGCGCTTCCGCCGGGCGCGCGGCGTGATCGAACTGCTGCCCGAGAACCCCGACTTCGAACCCATCGTCGTCGGTCCGGACAGCGGCGAGTTCGAGCTCGAAGGCCTGGCGGTGGGTCTGATCCGCAACACCTTGCTGATGTGAGCGACGCCGTGGCAGCGATCGCCAAGGCCCGCGAGGCCACGTCCTGCGAGAGCCTGGAGCAGATCCCGAACATCGGCCCCTCGCTGGCCGCCGACTTGCGGCTGATCGGCATCCGGCAGCCGCGCGACCTCGCCGGCCGCGATGCCTTCGTGCTCTACCAGGCGCTGTGCGCCAAGACCGGCCAGCGACAAGACCCGTGTGTGTTGGACACCTTCATGGCCGCCACCGACTTCATGCGCGGTGCGGCGCCGGCGCCCTGGTGGACCTACACCGCACAGCGCAAGGCGCTCTACGGCCAGATCGATGTCCCAGCCACCCGCGATGACGGGGGCCGCGCGCGACGCTGACGCACTTTCCGGCCTCGGCGGGTGGTAGGCATGCGCTGAACGCGCATCCCGCGGGCAGGCCGGTCAAGCATCAATCCTGCTGATCTTCCGACGGAGATTCGACATGGTCATGGTCTTGTGGAGTCCGCTGCGGCGGTGGTGGCAGGCGGCGTTCGCCGCGCCGGTGCCGGCGGTTGTCCAGCCTCTTCGCTTCCGGCAGCCCGCCACGCGCTCCAGCACGCACAGAGCAGGCGGTGCGCGACCGCTGACGCCGTTCGGCGCAGGGATGCCCGGTGGTCGCGTGGCCGTGGCACAGCGGGCCGCGCGCCGCTTCTGGATGACGCTCGATCCCGAAGACCAACGCCGCGCTGCGATCGGAGGCTCGTTCGCCGAGGTGTGCGCGGCACTCGAACGCCTGGCAGCCGTCGAGGAGCGACAGCGCTGCTGAGCCGACGGCGGCCCGACAAGAAAAAGCCGGGCGCAAGGCCCGGCTTGGCTCGCTCGAGCAGCCTGGCCGCTCAGCCCATGTGCAGGCCGCCGTTGACCGAAAAGTCGGCCCCGGTCGCGAAGCCCGACTCGTCGGACGCCACCCACGACACCATCGAGGCGATGTCCTCGGGCGTGCCCAGCCGCTTGACCGGGATGGTGGCCACGATCTTGTCCAGCACGTCCTGGCGGATCGCGCGGACCATCTCGGTGCCGATGTAGCCCGGGCTCACGGTGTTGACCGTCACGCCCTTGTTCGCGACTTCCTGCGCCAGCGCCATCGTGAAGCCGTGCATGCCGGCCTTGGCGGCCGAGTAGTTGGTCTGGCCGAACTGGCCCTTCTCGCCGTTGACCGAGCTGATGTTGATGATGCGGCCCCAGCCAGCCTCGGTCATCTCGTCGATGACCTGCTTGGTCACGTTGAACAGGCTGTCGAGGTTGGTGCTGATGACCGCATCCCAGTCTGCCTTGCTCATCTTGCGGAACATGCCGTCGCGGGTGATGCCCGCGTTGTTCACCAGCACGCTGACCGGGCCGTGTTCGGCCTTGACGGCCTTGAAGGCCTCGACCGTCGACTCCCAGTCGGCCACGTTGCCGACCGAGGTGTAGAAGGTGTAGCCCAGCACCGCCTGCTCGTCGATCCACTTCTTGAAGTCGCGGCTCGGGCCGCAACCAGCGATCACCTTGAACCCGTCCTTGTGCAGGCGCTGGCAGATGGCGGTGCCGATGCCCCCCATGCCACCCGTGACGTATGCGACCTTCATGCTCATGATCCGACTCTCCGGTTTCGTTGTTGTCCCAGCGAGCGTCGCCCGCGAAGCGCCTGCCGGTCAACAGTATTCGCCCGATGCGGGCTCTCCCTGAAGTGTCGGCCGCCGGACCGACACGCCTGTGTCATCGCTCCACGGTCAGCGCAACACCCATGCCGCCGCCAATGCATAGCGAGGCGATGCCGCGCTTGCTGTTGCGGCGCTGCATCTCGTGCAGCAAGGTCACGAGGATGCGGCAGCCCGAGGCGCCGATCGGGTGGCCGATCGCGATCGCGCCGCCGTTCACGTTGACCTTGCTCGTGTCCCAGCCCATCTCGTTGTTGACGGCGCAGGCCTGGGCCGCGAAGGCCTCGTTGATCTCGAGCAGGTCCAGGTCGGCGGCCTTCCAGCCGGCGCGCTTGAGCGCCATCTGGCTGGCCGGCACCGGGCCCATGCCCATGATCCTGGGGTCCAGGCCGGCCGTTGCGTAGGAGGCGATGCGCGCCAGCGGCTTGAGCTTCAGGGCCTCGGCCCTGGCGGCGCTCATCACCAGCACCGCGGCTGCGCCGTCGTTGATGCCGGAGGCGTTGCCTGCGGTCACGCCGCCGGCCTTGTCGAAGGCCGGGCGCAAGCCGGCCAGGCCCTCGGCGCTCGATTTGCGGTTCAGGAACTCGTCATTCGCGAACACCAGCGGATCGCCCTTCTTCTGCGCGATGCTGAAGGGCGTGATCTCGTCCTTGAAGCGCCCGGCGTCCTGCGCCGCCGCCGCCTTGGTCTGCGATGCCAGCGCCAGCGCGTCCTGCTGCTCGCGGGTGATCCCGTACTGCTTGGCCACGTTCTCGGCCGTGATGCCCATGTGGTACTGGTTGTAGACGTCCCACAGACCGTCCGTGATCATGGTGTCGACCATCTTCCAGTCGCCCATGCGCTGGCCCTCGCGCGAGCCCATCAGCGCGTGCGGCGCCAGACTCATGTTCTCCTGACCACCGGCGATGACGATCTCGGCGTCGCCGTCGCGCACCGCCTGGGCTGCCAGCATCACCGCCTTGAGGCCCGAGCCGCAGACGACGTTGATCGTCATGGCCGGCACCGAGTTCGGCAGCCCGCCCTTGAGCGTGGCCTGGCGCGCCGGGTTCTGGCCGGCGGCGGCCGTCAGCACCTGGCCGAGGATCACCTGGTCGATCTGCTCGGCCGCCAGGCCGGACTGGCCGAGCAGGCCCTGGATCACCGCCGCGCCGAGCTCGGGCGCCGGCGTCTTGGACAGGCTGCCGCCGAACTTGCCGACGGCAGTGCGGGTGGCGGCGACGATGACGATGTCGGTGGTCATGGTGGGGTCTCCTTCAGGGATGCGGGGCGGATCAGAGCATGTCGCGTGCCGGCGGGCCTTGCGCGATGTCAGGCTTTGGCCTTGACGTAGCGGCCGGGGGCCGGTTCGATGGGCGGGTGCCGGCGGTCCCCCGGCGACCTGGGGGCGGCGACCTGCTTGCCCGCGTGCGGCGCGAGCCAGGTCATCCAGGCGGGCCACCAGCTGCCGGGATGTTCGGTCGCCCCCTCGAGCCAGGCGTCGGCCGCCTTCGGCAGCCTGGGGTTGACCCAGTGGCTGCGCTTCTTCTTCTCGGGCGGGTTGATGACCCCGGCGATGTGGCCCGACGCACCCAGCACGAACTGCTTCTTGCCGGGCAGCACATGGGTGCTCAGGTAAGCGCTCTGCCAAGGCACGATGTGGTCCTCGCGCGAGGCGTAGACGAAGGCCGGCATGTCCAGCAGACGCAGGTCCAGCTTCTCGCCGCAGACCGTCAGCTTGCCGGGCTTGACGAGGTTGTTCTCCAGATAGGTATGGCGCAGGTACCAGCAGTACATCGGCCCCGGCAGGTTGGTCGAGTCCGAGTTCCAGTACAGCAGGTCGAAGGGCGGCGGCGTCTCGCCCTTCAGGTAGTTGCCGACGACGTAGTTCCAGACCAGGTCGTTCGGCCGCAGGAAGCTGAAGGTGGCCGCCAGCTCCTTGCCCTTCAGCAGGCCGCCCTGCCCCAGTGCCATCTCGCGCATCCGGACCATGTTCTCGTCGACGAAGAGGTCCAGCACGCCGGTATCGCTGAAATCGAGGAAGCTGGTCAGCAGGGTCATGCTCGCCGACGGCTTCTCGCCGCGCGCCGCCAGCACCGCCAGCGCCGTGGCCAGCAGCGTGCCGCCGATGCAGAAACCCAGCGTGTTGATCCGGTCCTGCCGGCTGATCGTCCGCACCTCGTCGATGGCGCGGATCACCGCATGCTCGACGTAGTCGTCCCAGGTCCGGTCGCCGATCGACTCGCCGGCATTCACCCAGCTCAGCATGAACACCGGGTGACCCTGGCTCAGCGCGTGGCGCACCAGCGAGTTGTCGGGCTGCAGGTCGAGGATGTAGAACTTGTTGATGCACGGCGGCACGATCAGCAGCGGCCGCTCGTGCACCTTGGGCGTCAGCGGGTGGTACTGGATCAGCTGGAACAGCTCGTTCTCGAAGACGACGCTGCCGGCCGTGGTCGCCACGTTGCGGCCGACCTCGAACAGGCTCTCGTCGGTCTGCGAGACATGGCCTTGCCGGAGGTCCTGCAGCAGGTGCTTCATCCCCAGGGCGATGCTCTCGCCCTGGGTCTCGAGCGCCTTGCGCTGCGCTTCCGGGTTGAGCGCGAGGTAGTTCGACGGCGAAGCCGCGTCGACCCACTGCTGCACGGCGAAGCGCACGCGCTGCCGGGTCTTCTCGTCCCCCTGCACCTGATCGGCCAGCTTCAGCAGGGTGCGCGCGTTCAGCAGATACATGCCGGCGGTGAAGGCCGCGGCCGGGTTGCCCAGCCAGTCCTTGGCGGCGAAGCGCCGATCGCCGACGGCCGGCGGGCTGTCGGCGTGCGCCGCAGCCCGGTTCCACAAGGCGCTCGCCTCGCGCAGGTACTCGGCCTGCAGCGTCGGCAAGGCGCCGGGGGCGAGGCTCACACCGGACATGCCCTCGAGGGTCTGCGCCCAGCCCTGACCGAGCTGTTGCGCCGAGCGCGCGAAGTCCATTCCCATGGCCGGACCGAAGCCGGCCCATGCAGGTGCACCGGTGCTGTTCATCTGTCTCCTCGTCGAGTCGGCGGCCCCACCGATATGGCATCGATGATGACCCGTCCGCAGGCCTTGTGTCGGCTGCTGTCTGCCTTTGCGGGTTTACCCGATTATCCTGTCGACACTTGCACGGAACTGAACGCCCGTGCCTTCCCGACTGACCCTGCAGGGCCCATCGATGTACCTGGTCGCGATCGCATGGATGTACGTGGTGCTGATGGTCGCAATCGCGCAAGCCGCGCATCCTGGCGGCAAACTGCTCGGCGCGCTCCTGACCGTGGTGTTCTGGGGCGTGCTGCCGCTGACGGTCGTGCTCTACATCCTGGGCTCGTCGGCCCGTCGCCGGGCGCGCCGGCAGGCCGAGGTGGCCTCACGCGGCGGTGATCCAGATGGCGGCGGCGAGTCGCCCGCTGTTGCCGTGCAGCGGCCGGTCGCGCCGGAACGAGAAGAACCGTGACGGCTCCTCGACGGTGCACCAGGTGCCCCCGTCGATCCGGACGAGGCCCAGCGACTGCAGGCGGTCGCGCGCCAGCCCGGCCAGGTCGGCCATCCATTTACCAGGCGATCCCGGTGTGAAGCGCGGGTGCTCCTGACCCGGCGCCAGGCCAAAGCCGGCCAACACGTCGGCCCCGACCTCGAATCGGCGCGGGCCGATGCATGGCCCGAGCCAGGCCTCGACCTCGGCCGGCCCGCAGGCGGCCGCTTCGCACAATGCCCCCACGGCGGCCTCGAGCACGCCGCCGGCCAGTCCGCGCCAACCGGCATGCGCCGCAGCGACACCGCGAGCCGCGGGCGCGGCCAGCAGCACCGGCAGGCAATCGGCGACCTGGATAACGCAGGCCACGCCGGGCTCGGTGGTCACGCAGGCGTCGGCCTCGGGCAGCGGCTCGGCGGTCGGCAGGCGCACGACGCGCCGTCCGTGCACCTGCTTCAGGAATGTCGGCGTCGCACCCAGGGCCGCGGTGAAGCGCCTGCGGTTCTCGGCCACGTGGTCCGGGTCGTCGCCGACGGCCGTGCCGAGGTTGAGGCTGTCGAACACGCCGCCGCTCACACCGCCAGCCCGGGTGCTCATCAGCGCGCCGACGCGCCCCGACGCGAAGCGCGGGCGCAGCACGCCGGGCAGGTCGGGGTTCACGCCTCGTGGTCGGGGCAGGCCGAGGGCTGGGCGCGCTGGAAGGCCGGCAGGACCATGCAGGCGTCGAAGACGCGCATCACCGTCGGCACGTGGTCCAGCCGGCAGTCGAAGCGCTGCGCGTTGAAGATCTGCGGCACCAGCACGCAGTCGGCCAGCGTCGGCGCGTCGCCGTGGCAATGGCGACCGGTCTGCGGCTCGCCGACGAGACGCCGCTCGACCGCCGCCAGGCCTTGCTCGACCCAGTGCCGGTACCAGGCGTTCTTCGGCGCCTCGCCGATCTCGAGCTCGCGCACGAGATAGCGCAGCACGCGCAGATTGTTCAGCGGATGGATCTCGCAGGCGATGTCCAGCGCCAGCGAGCGGATGCGTGCCCGGTCAGCGGCGCTGCCGGGCAGCAGCGGCGGCTCGGCATGGGTCTCGTCGAGGTATTCGATGATCGCGAGCGACTGCCCGAGCGAGACCTCGCCGTCGACCAGCTGCGGCACCAGGCCGGTGGCCGACACCGCGCCGTAGGCGCTGCCGAGCTGCTCGCTGCGCGGCAGGTGGACCGGGCGGTAGTCGTAGGCCAGGCCCTTGAGTTCGAGTGCGATGCGCACCCGGAACGACGCCGAGGAGCGGAAGTAGCTGTACAGCTCCATCGACGACCTACCCGGTGATGCGCAGGCGCAGCGTCTCGAGGCCCTCGATGCGCGCCTCGAGCAGGTCGCCGGCGACGACCGCGTTCACGCCCTCGGGCGTGCCGGTGAAGATCAGGTCGCCCGGTGCCAGGGCCCAGGCGGCCGAGAGGTGCTCGATGATCTCGGCCACGTTCCAGATCATCTTGCCGATGTGGCTGGTCTGGCGCACCGCGCCGTTCACGTCCAGCACCAGCGGCGCGGTGTGGATGCCCGGTACGGCGGCCGCCGGGGTGATCGGCCCGATCGGAGCCGAATGGTCGAAGCCCTTGCCGATGCTCCATGGGCGACCGGCCTTCTTCATGTCGTTCTGCAGGTCGCGCCGGGTCATGTCCAGACCGACGGCGTAGCCCCAGACATGCTCCAGCGCCCGGGCCGCCGGGATGTGCTGCCCGCCCTGGCCGATGGCGACGACCAGCTCGATCTCGTGGTGCAGATTCTTCGTCAGCGTCGGGTACGGCATGGCGCCGGTCGCCCCGGCGTCGACGGCAACCACGGTATCGGCCGGCTTGAGGAAGAAGAACGGGGCCTCGCGGCCGCTGCCGCCCATCTCGATCTGGTGCTCCGCGTAGTTGCGGCCGACGCAGTAAATGCGACGAACCGGAAAGCGCTCGGTGCGGCCGAGGACCGCGACGCTGGGCAGGCCGGGTGGGTTGACGACGTGGTTCATGGCAGGGTGCAAGCGGGGCTGTGGACGCGAACGATGATGCCACGCCCCCGCCGTGCCGAAGCCGGCACCGCGGGGCTGCGGGGCTGCAGGGGTCACCAGGGCGGGGGCTACACTCGCCAGCCATGTTCCAAGCGCGCAGCTTTCGGCATTGCAAGGCCTGCGGCGCCGCCACCGAGTACCGCATCCCGGCCGACGACAACCGCGAGCGCGCGGTGTGCACCTCCTGCGGCACGGTCCACTACGAGAACCCGCTGTGCGTCGTCGGCACCGTGCCGGTGTGGCGCAGCCAGGTGCTGCTGTGCCGGCGCGCCATCGAGCCGCGGTCCGGCCTGTGGACCTTGCCGGCGGGCTTCCTGGAACTGGGCGAGACCACCGAGCAAGGCGCCTTGCGCGAAACCGCCGAGGAAGCCGGCGCCCGCGCCACGCTGCAGGGTCTCTTCTCCATGCTCAACGTCGTGCGCGTCGGGCAGATCCACCTGTTCTACCGCGCGGAACTGCACGACACCGACTTCGCCCCCGGCCAGGAATCCCTGGAGGCCGCGCTCTTCGAGGAGCACCAGATTCCCTGGGACGAACTGGCCTTCCGCACGGTGCGCGAGACCCTGCGGCATTACTACGTCGATCGACAGAAGGGTCGATTCGGCCTGCACTGCGCCGACATCAGTTGATGCTCCACCAGCCGCCGCATGCCCACCCCGCCCTTGCCCACCCCCTCGACCACGCGCCTGCGCGAGGACCTGATCCATCCGGATCCGCTGCTCGACTGCCTGCTCGAGATCTGCCGCCTGCACGGCGTGGCGGCCTCGCGCGCGTCGCTGTCGGCCGGCCTGCCGCTGGTCGAAGGGCGGTTGACGCTGGCGCTGGCCGAGCGCGCCGCGGCCCGCGCGGAGATGACGGCCCGGCTGCAGCGGCTGGCCCTGCCGGCCATCGACGCGGCGGCCCTGCCGGCGATCGCGATCCTGGAGGACGACCGGGCCTGTGTCCTGCTCGGCCGCGACGGCGACGACTGGCGCGTGCTGCTCCCTGAGACGGGCGCTGGCGCCGTCACGCTGAGCGGCGCCGACCTGACGGCGCGCTACAGCGGTGTCACGCTCTTCGTGCGACCGCAGTTCCGCTTCGACGAGCGCGCGCCCGAAGTGCGCGCGACGCGCAGCGGGCACTGGTTCTGGGGCGCGGTGCTGTCCCAGCGTCACGTCTACCGCGACGTGCTGTGGGCCGCGCTGCTGATCAACCTGTTCGCGATCGCCTTCCCGCTGTTCTCCATGAACGTCTACGACCGCGTGGTGCCCAACCATGCGCAGGAGACGCTCTGGGCGCTGGCGATCGGCATCGTGGTCGTCATCAGCGCGGATCTGCTGATGCGCACGCTGCGCAGCCACTTCGTCGACGAGGCGAGCGCGCGGATCGACGTGCAGATCTCGGCCACGCTGATGGAGCGTGTGCTCGGCATGCAGCTGACGCACCGGCCGGCGGCCGTCGGCTCCTTCGCGGCCAACCTGCGCGGCTTCGAGCAGGTGCGCGACTTCATTGCCTCGAGCACTGTCACCGCGCTGATCGACCTGCCCTTCGCCCTGCTCTTCCTGGCCGTGATGACCTGGCTGTCGCCCTGGCTGGCGATCCCGGTGGTGCTGGTGTTCATGCTGATCGTCGTGGTCGGCTACGTGCTGCAGCACCGTCTGCACGAGCTGTCGCAGGCGACCTGGCAGGCCGGGGCGCAGCGCAACGCCACGCTGATCGAGAGCCTGACGGCCATCGAGACCGTCAAGACCCAGGGCGCAGAGAGCGTCATCCAGACCCGCTGGGAGCAGGCCAACGCCTACCTCGCCGCCATCAACATGCGCATGCGCGGCCTGTCGTCGGGCGCGATGTCGGCCACCGCCTGGCTGACGCAGCTGGTCAGCGTGTCGCTGATCGTCATCGGCGTCTACCTGATCAGCGAACGGCAGCTGACGATGGGCGCGCTGATCGCTGCCAGCATGCTGAGCGGTCGGGCGCTCGCCCCGGCCGGCCAGGTGGTCGGCCTGTTGCTGCAGTACCAGGGCGCGCTGACGGCGCTGCAGTCGCTCGAGAGGATCATGGCCCAGCCGGTCGAGCGGCCGGCCGGGTCCGCCTTCATCCAGCGTCGCGAACTGCGCGGCGACGTCGAATTCCGAGACGTGCGTTTCGCCTATCCCGGTCGCACCGACAGCGCCCTCGACGGCGTCAGCTTCAAGATCGCCGCCGGTGAGCGCGTGGCGCTGATCGGCAAGGTTGGCTCGGGCAAGAGCACGATCGAGAAGCTGCTGCTGGGCCTGTACGCGCCGACCTCCGGCGCCGTGCTGCTCGACGGCATCGACCTGCGCCAGCTCGACCCGGCCGACGTGCGGCGCAACCTCGGCTACGTCTCGCAGGACGTGACGCTCTTCTTCGGCACGCTGCGCGAGAACATCGCCTTCGGCCTGCCGTACGCCGATGACTCCGCGATCGTCGCCGCCGCCGAGGTCGCCGGCCTGTCCGAATTCGTCAACCGCCATCCCCGCGGTTTCGACATGGCGGTCGGCGAGCGCGGCGAGTCGCTGTCCGGCGGGCAGCGCCAGAGCGTCGGCGTCGCACGCGCGGTGCTCCACAACGCACCGCTGCTGCTGCTCGACGAGCCCACGAGCGCCATGGACTTCTCGACCGAGGCCCACGTCACGGCCCGGCTTGGCGCCTTCGCGATCGACAAGACCATGATCCTCGTGACCCATCGCACCTCGCTGCTGCCGCTGGCCACGCGGGTGATCGTCATCGACCAGGGGCGCGTCGTCGCCGACGGCCCGCGCGAGCAGATCCTGCAGGCCCTCGCCGCCGGACGCATCACGAGGGCCGCCTGATGAACGAGCCCTCACCGACGCCCTGGATCGCGCGCATCGGCCGGCCGCTGCTGGCGCTGCTGGAGGGGGTGCGCGTGCTGCTGACTCCGCTGACGAACCGCCTGTTCGGCCCGGTGTCGCCGGAGCTCGCACCCGGCGCGGCGGCCGACGGCTTCGAGGCGCTGTTGGCCAGGCAGCGCACACGCCGGGCGCAGACCATCGTGCGGACCGCCGTCGGCGTGGTGCTGCTGCTGATCCTGTGGGCTGCCCTGGCGCGCGTCGACGAGGTGACCCGTGGCGACGGCAAGGTCATCCCGTCCAAGCAGCTGCAGGTGATCCAGTCGCTGGACGGCGGCGTCGTGTCCGAGATCCTGGTGCAGGAAGGCCAGGTCGTCGAGGCCGGCCAGCTGCTGCTGCGCATCGACGAGACGCGTGCGACGTCCGGCGTGCGCGAAAGCGTAGCGCAGAGCTTCTCGCTGCTGGCCCGGCAGGCCCGACTGCGCGCGCTGGCCGAAGGCAGCCCGTTCCAGCCGCCGCCGCCGAGCGCCGACGCCGAGGAGCGCCGCATCATCGAAGAGGAGCGCCGGCTCTACGAGTCGCGGCAGACCGAGCTGTCGACGCTGGTGTCGATCAGCCGCCAGCAGCTGCTGCAGCGCGAGCAGGAGCTGAACGAGGCGCGCTCGCGCCGCGCCTCGGCCGAGCGCGGCATGGACCTGTCCCAGCAGGAGCTGGCCAAGACGCGCCCGCTGCTCGCGACCGGCGCGGTCTCGGAGGTGGACATCCTGCGCCTGGAGCGCGACCTGGCCAAGTACCGCGGCGAGGTCGACCAGGCCGGCGCGCAGATCGCGCGCGTGCTGGCGGCCGTTGGAGAGGCGCAACGCAAGATCCAGGAGACCGAACTCACCTTCCGCAACGAGGCGCGCCGCGACCTGGCCGAGGTGATGGGCAAGCTCAATGCATTGACCGAAGGCCGGGTCGCGCTGACCGACAAGGTCGACAAGGCCCAGGTCAAGTCGCCGGTGCGCGGCCGGGTGCAGCGCCTGCTGGCCAACACCGTCGGCGGCGTCGTGTCGCCCGGCAAGGACATCGTCGAGGTGGTGCCGCTGGACGACGCGCTGGTGCTCGAGGCCCGTGTGCTGCCCAAGGACATCGGCTTCATCCACCCCGAACAGACGGCGATGGTCAAGTTCACGGCCTACGACTTCTCGATCTTCGGCGGCCTCGAGGCCAAGGTCGAGAACATCAGCCCGGACACCGTCATCGACGAGAAGGGCAATGCCTACTATGTGGTGCGGGTCCGCACGCTCAAGCCGCAGCTGCGTGACGAGCTGCCGATCATCCCGGGCATGACGGCCGAGGTCGACATCCTCACGGGCAAGAAGTCGGTCCTGTCCTACCTGCTCAAGCCCGTGTTGCGCGGCAAGGCCTACGCGTTCTCCGAACGCTGAGCGCCCGGGGCGGACACCGCCACGGCCCTGATCGACGCCCGGCCTGAACCTTAAGTCCGCAAATCGGGGTTCCCGCGTGCGCCGCGTCACGCTTGTGACGCGAAACCGGGCTTTAGGGTGCTGCGTACCGCCGATATTCTCGTACCGGGGTCCCCGCTGTAAGTCAGAGAACAACCATGCCCGTCATCGCATCGATCGCCGTTGGGAAAGTCACCGCCATCTGGGGCAACGCCCTGGTCCGCCTGCCCGACGGCAGCACCCGCGTCCTGAAGCTCGGCGACATCGTCCGCAAGGGTGAAGTCATTCTGACGCGTCAGGACAGCATCGTCGAGATCCGCAACGACGACGGGCAGGTCTGGAACACCGCTGAGGGCCAGTGGATCCCCGAGACCGAGACCGCACGCCAGGCCGCCACGCCGGTCCCGGCCGAGATCGACCGGGTGATCCAGGCCTTGAACGAGGGCGATCCGCAAGCCGCCACCGCGGCCGGTGCGCCGCAGGGCGGCGGCGAGGCCGCGCCGGCGCTGCGCGTCGATCGCATCGCCGAGGCCAGCGGCGGCGCGCCGGGCGGTCTCGAGCTGCCGCGCGTCGCGACTTCCAGCGGCGACGCCGTGGATCTGTCGGGCCCCGGCTCGCTGCAGACCACCAGCCTGCCGCCCGTCGTCACGCCGCCGGGCGGCCCGGTCGTCATCGCCGGCAGCAGCGCCATCCAGGCGCAGGAAGAAGGCGCTTCGATCGGCCTGGCGCTGCCGGCACCGGTCACCACCGGCAGCGGCGTGATCACCATCAGCGTCACCGCCCTGCCCGGCATCGGCGAGATCCGCACGGCCGCCGGGACCGTCGTCGCCGTGGGCGACGTGATGAGCGCCAGCCTGCTGCAGGGGCTGGTCTACGTGCCGCCGGCCGACTACGTGGCCGGCAGCCCCGTCGGCGACTTCGTCTACACCGCCACCGACGGCAGCAGCGCGGCTCAGGGCCGCACGACGATCGGCATGACCGCCGTGAACGACCAGCCGGTGGCCATCGGGGAAGGCAGCCCCGCCGCGCCGCTGATGACCGTGGCCGAGGACTCCGGTCCGTCGGCGCCGATCACGGTGCTGGTCAACGACACCGACGCCGACGGCGATCCGCTCACGGTGGTCTCGGCCTCGTCGCCGAACGGCAGCGTCACGATCAATCCGGACGGCACGCTCAGCTTCACCCCGGCGCCCGGCTACAGCGGCCCGGCGACGATCACGTACACCATCGGCGACGGCCAGGGCGGCAATTCGACCGCGACGGTGCATCTCGCGGTCAGCGCGGTCAACGACGACCCGACAGCGGTCGACGATGGTTCAGCGACGACGCCGCTGCTCAGCGTGGCCGAAGACTCCGGCGCGTCGGCGCCGATCACCGTGCTGGCCAACGACAGCGACCCGGAAGGCGACCCGCTGACCGTGATCGCCGCGACCTCGCCGAACGGCACGGTCACCATCAACGCGAACGGTACGCTGAGCTTCACACCCGCGGCCAACTTCAGCGGCCCCACCACGATCAGCTACACCATCAGCGACGGCCAGGGCGGCAGCGCGACGGCGACGGTCCACGTGGCCGTCACGCCGGTCAACGACACGCCGGTGGCGGTCGACGACGGCAGCGCCGCAAGCCCCCTGCTGACGGTGGCCGAAGACTCGGGCGCTTCGGCGCCGATCACGGTGCTGGCGAACGACACCGACGTCGACGGCGATCCGTTGACCATCCTTGCCGCCACTTCGCCGAACGGCACGGTCACGATCAACCCGGACGGCACGCTGAGCTTCACGCCTGCGGCCAACTTCAGCGGCCCGACCACGATCAGCTACACCATCGGCGACGGCCAGGGTGGCACGTCGACGGCCACCGTCCATGTGGCCGTGACGCCGGACAACGACGGTCCGACGGCCGTCAACGACGGCACGCCCGGTGCCCCCGCCCTGATCGTGGCCGAAGACTCCGGCGCTTCCGCGCCGATCACGGTGCTGGCCAACGACACCGACGACGACGGCGATCCGCTGAGCATCATCGCCGCGACCTCGCCCAACGGCAGCGTCACGATCAACCCCGACGGCACGCTGAGCTTCACGCCGGCGGCCCACTTCAACGGCCCGACCACGATCAGCTACACGATCAGCGACGGCGAAGGCGGCAGCAGCACGGCCTTCGTCTACGTGACGGTCACGCCGGTCAACGACGCGCCGGTGGCCCAGCCGGCGGCCGCGACCGTGGCCGAGGACGCACCGGTGCTGACCGGCAACGTGATCGCGACCGACATCGACGCGGGTGCCGTGCTGGCCTACGCGCTCAACGGTGCCGCGCCGGCCGGTCTGGTGTTCAACGCCGACGGCAGCTTCGCCTTCGATCCGT